>NZ_LDTE01000058.1 GCF_001476905.1 Sphingomonas sanguinis
AAATCCTGCCCCCGCAACCACCGCTATAGAACTCGACACGCCGCCCTCACGGGCGGCGTTGTCGTTTATGGCGTACGCCACCAGCGACGCTACGCTGGCCACCACCTCCGCTGCGGGACCCTCCGGTTCATCCGGATAGATCGTCACGCTTTCGATAAGCCGCGACATGATCGATGCAGCCTGCCCGCGTACCGCAGGATCTGCCAGGGTGGTGCGCAGGTCGGCGATCCGCGCCCGAAACTGGGTCTGCAGAACGGATGGCGTTGGAAGCGAGGGAGGCGAGACCACCCCTCTGTCGACGGTAGCAGTTCGCGAGATCAGGCGGGCCTTCTCCGTCTCCCGTTCGTCGATCATCTGGCGCAGGGCAGGGGTCGCGATACCCGCCAACAGATTTTCGTACAGATTGCCGAGTTCGCGCTCGAGTTGCTGCAGCCGGATCCTGGCCGTGTCAGCCTCATGGCTGTCGATCCGCGCAAGTCGCGTGGCTTCGCGCTCATATTCCGCAATGAACAGGCGTACATGGTCTTCGGTGAGCAGACGGTGTTGGATAGCCGTCAGGCTTGCCTCTTCCAGGGGCCCCTTGCGGACCGATAGCCTGTTGTCACAGGTGCCACGTTCCTTCTGACCGGCGCAGCGATAATAGTCCTTGCCGCTGATCGTGTAGTTGGACCCGCAGCAACCGCATCGGATCAGGCCGGATAGCAGATGCTTCTTGCGATTACCCTGGGCCAGCGGCAGCGACGTGGTGGTGCGCTTGCGGGCGTTCATTTCCGCCTGCACCGCCTCGAAGTCACTGTCATCGACGATGCGGAGGTCCGGGACTGCCACCTCGATCCACTCGCTGGGGTCTCGAAGCTGATAGCGCCGTTCGCGCTTTTCCGAGTCCGGATCGCGGCGCCAGTGTCGACGTTTCCAGACAAGCCGTCCCGTGTAGAGGGGGTTATTAAGGATGCCGACCAGCTTTTTGTGGTCGCCCCGGATGGTCGAGGCATTCCACTCCCCGCCACGAGGTGCTGGAATACCCTCAGCATTCAGGCGGGTGGCGATATCGACGGACGACAGGCCGCCAGCGAACCATCGATAAATTTGGCGAACCATGTCTGCCTTTGGCTCGTCGATCGCGAGCAGCCCACGGACGAGTTCGCCTTTTTCATCGAGCTGGATGACGCGCTTGTAGCCATAAGCGCGTCCACCAGGGAAACGCCCTGCCAAGACCGCCGCCTCCATGCCGCGCAGGGTCTTGTCGACAAGGTGTTTGAGGAAGATCGCGCCCATCAGGCCCGCGACGGCGAACTTGATCTCATCGACCCGGCCTTCGCTGATCGTATGCAGCTGCACGCGGTGATAGGGCAGTTTCTTGCCCAGCCAGGCCACGTCCTCCGCGTCACGCGCCAGCCGGTCCAGTGACTCGCATACAATGAGGTCGACCTCGCCCGCCTCGACGGCCGCAAGCAACCCTCTCAGTCCGGGGCGGTCGCGCCGATAGCCTGAAATCTCTGGATCGAGCCAGGTCGCTACGACCCTGCCACCGAGTAAATTGACGAGCGGCGCACACGCCGCAACCTGATCGTCGGACGATGTGGCCGTTTGCAGGGCGGTCGAATGCCTGCCGTACAATGCGACGCGACGTTGGCCGGAAATGGTCATGAGGATGAAGCCTTTTCTGTTGGGGGCCGTGCGGAGGACGCGGTGTGGCGGTGTTCCGCCGCCAGCTGCCGGGCGAGCAGCTGCACGAGTTCGGCCAACGCCTTCTCGCTTTCTGCATTTTTCACCCACGAAATCCGCGCAATGGCCATGGGGCGGTGATAGGAAGACAAAATTCAGGCGTGCATCAACGATACACAATCGTTAGATCCTATTTCGATGGCTCCTCGAAAGCCCGCCCGGATGCGCCTCCCGCCTGGCTATGCCAGGCTCAAGGACAACCTCGGCCAGATCATCCGGGTGCACCGGCTGGCCGGCACAGGCACCGATGCGCCCCTGCCGCCCAAGCTCTTCGCACACCGCGTCGGCATTAGCCGGGTAACGCTGTCGCGGATTGAGCATGACCGAGCCTGGCCACGCTCCGAGACGCTGGAGGCAATCATCGACATTTTCGGGATCGACTGGTCTGATGTTGCCGAGCCCGGTGTGACGCGCTCACCACCTCGGCGGATACCTGACACGCTGCAGGATCTGCAGCGCGACACTCTCTGTCGAGCATTGAGGGCAGGGCGCATCGCATTGGGATGGAGCCTGTCGGATCTGGCGCGCTACAGTGGCATATCCGCGTCGCAGCTATCGAGGATCGAACGCGGGCAGGGCGGTAAGTCTGCGGTCTTTGGCTGGCACCCGGATTACCTGGCGATAGAACTGCAGGACCGGTTGATCGCGTTCACTCACCCCGTCCTGGCAAATGTCGCAGGGGGCGGGGTTCGACCTATCCATCCCAGTTATCAGAAATGAACGACACATTGTCCTATAAGGCAGTTTGACCACCGACCTCATGATGTCGGTAGGAATGCTGAAAAACTGGTGGAGAGCTGCCTGTCCGCTTTCGGGCGTCGATCGCGTCAAAGCGGACGCTCGTTCAGGCGATAGGGTAGGGTGCTCGAACGCCCGCCGGTGGTGGATAGCGGAATGGCCGCTTTCGGGCGGTGATCGGGGTGAGCCGCCATTCGGTCATGTGCTACAGCAGACGGATCGAACGCCTGCCGTGGCGGGAACTTAGCTGTTTGTTTTGCGCGCCGAGGGCCCCGATCGGACATTCACGCCTGTTAATGGACGGGGGGCGAGAGCACCTCGCCGCAGCCGAACAGGCCAGGTTCGGTTACGACAAGGAGTTGGGCGGCTGGCCTGACGCTCACTCAATCACGTCTGCGGAAACGCTGGCCTACGTAGAGGTGCATCTGGCTTGGCGTGAGCTCCTGCGTTGAGTTGCCCGATCTGACGAAGAAGCGTTCGGTCACGGTTCCGCCCCGGTCCGGCAGTGACACGAACTGCGCCTCGACGGCCGGCCCAACCTCTATCCGGCACACGTCGACGCCTTCGTGCTGCGGGAAGGTCACGCCGATTCGTGCCGCACGGAATGCCGACCCGAAATGCTTGCCGAGCAGATTGGTCAGGTGGAGCTCGAGCTTGTCCCGATTACCGCCGAGACACGCATAGTCGCGTTCAAGCCCTTTCACCGTGCCGTCGTCGGCGACGCCGACCAGGAGCGTTCCACCCGCACCGTTGGCGAAGCCCGCGATTGTCTTCACGACGACATCCTCCAGCTTCTTGTTGAGGGTGTTGTTGACGACGTCCCAGCGCAGCGTTTCCTTGAATTCGAGCCGCTCGCTCTCGCCCGTCGCGATCAGCTGGGAGAGCGGACTTGGCGTCCGCACCGGTCCGCTGTCGTTCGCCGCCGCGGGACCGACCACCAGCATGTCGTTGCGGCGGGTCAGCCGTTCGCCCGAAACCGCCGCCGCGATGACGTCAGCGAGTAGGTCCCGCAGCTGCCCGCTCGTCGCCTTGAAGCCGACGGCGCGGGCGGCGGCCTGCACGACCTGATCGTCCGTCGCACCGTAGTTCTCCCGCACCACGCCGAGGATGGCGGCTTCGAGTTCCGCCGGTGGCAGGCTGTCGCACTTGCGGAGGGAGGCCGACCGCACCTCGCTGCGGTCCCGCACGCGAGGAGGTCTGCCCGGGATGGTCAGGAAGTCGCCGTCCTCGGCCAGCCTGCCCTCGCGCACGGAAACCTCAACGGCCCTCTCGACCGCTTCCTGGATGCGACCGCCGGCCCGCTTCAGCCCCCACGCGTCGCGGATGCGGTTCACCACCTCGCAGACGTGAACGGGTCCCTCGATCCCCACTACCTCTTCGGCAAGCGCGGACAGGGCGCCGCGCGGTGCCTCGTGCAGTTCGCAGACGAGGTGCCGGGGGCGCTCGATCATGGCCTCCTCGTAGAGGGCGGTAGTAGGCGGCGCTTCCGCTTCCGCGAGGCCCACCTCGGTATAGCCTTCGCGCTCGACGGTGACGATCTCGACATGGCTTCTTCGACGGGCGGAGACGCCCTGCGCCTCGGCGTCGTGCTCCGCCTTCGCCGCCTCGATACGGGCGACGACGAGATCGATCTGCTCCTTGGGACGCTGGAACCAGTCGGTGCTCCAGATGCGATGGATGGTCCACCCATGGCTTTCCAACACCGACTGGCGCAGCCGGTCGCGATCGCGCGCGGAGCGGGCGTCGTGGTAGGACGCGCCATCGCATTCGATGCCGATCAGGTAGCGGCCGGGCCGATCGGCGTCTGAAACGGCGAGGTCGATGAAGAAGCCGGCCAGACCGACCTGACGGTGCACCTGATAGCCGCGCGCCTGCAGCGCCTTCGCCACCTGCTCCTCGAAGACGCTGTCATGATCGCGGCCGGTGCTCTCGGCCATGGTCATGCGGCCGGTGCGGGCGAAGTGCAGGAAGAGTTTGAACGCCAGCACGCCTTTGCGCGTCGACGCGAAGTCCGCATCAATGTCCTCGTCCGACATCGACGCGAACACCTCGCAGCGTTGCTTGGCGCGGCTGATGAGCACGTTCAGTCGCCGCTCGCCGCCGTCCGTGCCCAGTGGTCCGAAGCGCATCGGCACTTTGCCGCCGGGGGCGGGAGGGCCATAGCCGACCGAGATGAAGATGACGTCGCGCTCGTCACCCTGCACGTTCTCCAGATTCTTGACGAAGAACGGTTCGGCCGGATGCGACTGGAAGAAGGCCTCCGTCTCTGGCGGCAGACCGCGCCGCAGAAGCTCGAGCTGGTCGAGGATCGCACGCCGCTGGGCCGCGGAGAACGCCGCCACACCGAGCGACAGCTCGGGATGCTCGCGCGCGTGCGCGACGATGGCCTGCGCGACGATCTTCGCCTCTACCTGGTTAGTCCGCGTTCCTCCCGCGTCGAACACGCCCTGCGGCACCCGGTGGAAGCGCAAGCCCATGCCGGCCTCGGCAGTGTAGGGGCTGGGCACGATGAAGAGTTTGTTCTCGTAGAACTGCCGGTTGCTGACAGCGATCAGCGACTGATGCTTGCTGCGGTAGTGCCAGCGAAGCATCCGCATCGGCAGACCACGGGCAGTGAACAGGCCCAGGATGCTCTCGATGTCGGCGACGCGTGTGCCCCCGTCATCGTCGTCCTCCGGGGCCCCGCCGGTCATTTTGGAGAAGAACGCCGTCGGCGGCAGTTGCTTCGGATCTCCGACCACGACGACCTGCTTCGCGCGGGCGACCGCGCCGAGGGCGTCGACGGGCTGGATCTGGCTGGCCTCGTCCATCACGAGCAGGTCGAAGTCGAAGATACCGGGGGTGAGGAATTGCGCCACCGAGAGCGGGCTCATCATGAAGACGGGCTTGAGCGCCTGAATGGCCGGCGCTGCCTTCTCCATCAGCCGCCTGATCGGCATGTGGCCGCGCTTCCTGGCGATCTCGGCACGCAGCACGCCGAGCGGCCCGACCGAACCGCCGTCGCGCGCCGGCACCTTCTCGTGATGTGCCCGGACGACCTCGAAGCTCGCACTCGCGATGCGTTGTCGGTCCATGTCGGCGAATTCGCGGGCCAGCCTGCCGTGGAGCGTGCCGTCGAAGGTGCCAAGTTCCGGATCGGCGCGGATCTGATCGGCGTAGACGGCCTCGTAATATGCCATCTCGAACGCGGACACCGCGCCGTTGGTCGTGAGCCGTCCGTCACCAAGCCTAAGGACGACGTCCTCGCATCCGAGCGTGATCGCGCGCCCTGAGCGATCGCGATAGGCGGTCCACTGGAAGAGCTGCTCTCCGGATGTCCGCCAGCGTTCCATGTGGCGGCTTACCGTTTCGAGCGGAACCTCGGCGAAGGTATTCGCCGCCAGTGCCGCGGCCATATTGAGATGAAGATCATCTGCCAGGGACTGAAGGTCCGCCCGCAGCGACGAGGCCTCGGCACCGAGCTTCGCGGCCGCATCGGCTGCGGCCTGCCGATCGGGAACGCGGCTGGCCAGCAGGCGGATGTCGCCGTTTGCGCTGATCCAATCGGCGGCGGACCGGAGGTCGCTCCACTCGGACGACGTGCTGCGCCATGCCGTGCCGAAGGCGGACGTCCCAAGATCATGCAGATCGCGCAGCTTCGCCGCCTTCGACTGCAATTCGTCGAGTTCGGTCAGCCGCGCTCTACGAAGGTCGAGGTCGTTCGGCACTTTGACGAACGTCGCCTCCGTAGCTGAGTCGGCGGAACGGATGCGGACGATAAAGGTGAGTAGGGCAGGGAGATCGGCGCGTTCGGCCGCGAGGGCATCGCCGAATGCGATCGGCTGTGAGGAACCTAGCGCTGCCCACAGCCGCTCGACGAGCGGAGAAACCTGATCCAACAGGTCGGCTGCGCGCTTCGCCCGGATGCCCACTTCGGTCCTGTCCGGCCGCCGAGCCGCCACGAGACGCGGATCGTCGCCGAGTCCGCGTAGCGAGCGCATCCAGTCGACGATGTGGCGGAGCGGTCCTGCGCTTGATCTGATCCCGCGCCAATCCGACCCGAACGCAGAACGTGCGAACGCTTCCTCTCCCTCGATCGTCCGCCTGGCGGCCTGCCCGGCTGAAAGGGCATCCAGAAAGACCAGAGTGTCGGGGAGCGGCGTGTTCTGCTCGGTCATGACCGAGCGCGCGAGGGCGTTGGCGCGCCGCCAGTCGCCGCTGAAGAATCGGAAGAAGCTGGTGCCGTGCGAGGCCAGGGTCGACCGGGCGGCAGACAGATCAAGGTCCCAGGACGCGACGGTGAGCCGGCCGTCGACGGTGGCGACCGCCTGCTCGTGAGCCGCCACGGCGTCGACGAGGTCGGACGCGCGTTCCAGGCCGGCGATCCAGACGTCGGATGCGAAGGCCTCTGCGTCGCCTTCGGGCGCTTCGGCGACGCGTTCCGCCACGGCGGCCATGCGCCGCGCACCGTCCAACGTGTTCGGCGTATCTCGCGTCATGGCACGGGCGAGCGCCTCCGCCTCGGCCTGCAGCCGCGGCAGGAGATTAGAAAGCGTCTCCACGTCGCGGAAGTCTTCCGGCGAGAAGCCGGACGGCAGGATCGCGAGGGCGGCGATGACTTCCGCGAGGTCGGCGGTCCAACCGGCGTCCACGACGAGGTCCGCCAACTGACCTCGCAGATAGGAGTGCCGCTGTCCTGACGCGATCAGCTTTTCGATGTCGTCCACGCGGTCCGCCCAGACGGCTTCGGCGAGAGCGGCGGCGTCCAGATCCGGTGCACCCGCCACGCGTTTGGCCAGCGTCAGCAGCGGCTCAAGGTCAACGAGGGACCGCGGTGGCGAGGTTTCCATGGTCGAAGCGAGCACAACCCCGGCCTCGTCGAAGGAGGTCAGGCGGGCGAGAATGGCGGCGATCCGATCCTCGAGGCGCTCCACGTCGGTCGGGAGGATCGAGGAGAGGCCCACGCCACGCCAGGCATGATCCGCAGGACGGCCGATCACGTCGATGCGCTCCGCTAGGTCGCGGATCACGTCGTGTCGCTCGGCGAAGTCGTCGGCGGACCAGGTTTCCGGTTCGATCAGGACGATGTCGTTGGGCTTCTCGCCATCGAGACGTAGGCGGCTGAGCTGACCGACGACCTGGAACGGCGTCAGGCCCGAGGCCTCGTGCGGCGCGTGCATGCGCCGGGCGTGGTCGTTCAGACGGTCGCGCGCGGCGGTCAGCCGCGCATGAAGGCTGCCGGGATCCTGATGCCGGGGTGCGCCGAGTTCCCAGGTGCGCCGGAGTTCCTCCAGCAGAGCCTTCTTGTTTGCCTTGTTGCTGTGGAGTTCGAGGCAGGCGTCGCCCACGCCCGTCGCGTCGAGCCTGCGCTTGACGACCTCCAGCGCGGCCATCTTCTCGGCGACGAACAGCACGGTCTTTCCGTCGGCCACGGCGGAGGCGATGATATTGGCGATTGTCTGGCTCTTGCCGGTGCCCGGTGGTCCCTGGATGACGACGTCGCGCCCGCGCCGGACCTCGTGCACGGCAAGCGCCTGCGAACTGTCGCTGTCCACGATGTGGAGCATTTCCGACGGCGGGATGAACGGATCGATGTTCGCGTCCTCGGGAACCATGCCCTCGGCACCGGCAAAGCCGTCCGAGAGGAGGCCGCGGACGAGATCCCGGTCGGTTATCCTACCGCCCTCCGGCCAGGTCTGCGGGTCCAGGTCGCGATACATCAGGAATTTGGCGAAGGAGAAGAAGCCGACGGCGACGACGTTGGGCTGGACCTCCCAGCCGGGCTTCGCCGACACGGCGTCGGCGACCTCAGCGAAATAGGCGCCCGGATCAAAGGTGTCGCCCGCCTCGAAGGCGGGCAGCCGGATGCCGTGAATGCGATCGAGAAACGCCTCGAGCGAGAGGTTGGAGGCGTAGTCCTCCTGCCGCATGCGCAGCTTGAACTTCTCGCCGGCGTTGCCCCGTTCCAGTTGCACGGGGACGAGAACGAGCGGTGCGAACCGCACGTTCGCCGCGTTGTTGGGATCGATCCACTTCAGCGCGCCTAGCGCGAGATAGAGGATGTTGACGCCCTGTTCCTCCTCCAGTGTGCGGGCGTCGAAGTAGAGTTCAAGCAGCCGCTTCTGCAGACCCTTCGGCGTCAGGCGTGTTTGAAGCCGGGTGTCGGCGTGCCGGGAGAAGACGCCGCGATCGTCGGCGACGTCGTCGTCGGGCTGGGCCAGATCCGCGATCTCGTCGACCTCCTCGACCGGAACATCGTCCTCCGCCGGATCGCTACTTGCCGCCGCCTTGCCAGCCAAGAAGGTGAAGGGACGTCCCTCACTCACCAGCAGCCGGAAGATCTCCGTGCTGACCTCGTCGACGATCTCCACCGCCTTTGAACCCTTCGACGACCGCGGCATGTTCAGCAGTCGGTTTCGTGCGGACAGGTCCAACAGCTCGGTGCGAGCCCGGTCCAGCTTTTCGTCAAGCGGCAGATCGCTTTGGAAAACCGAAGTAGGGACCTGGCCCTCTTCTAAAATCGGACTCGTCGCCACCCCAACCCCCAAAGCGTTGTACTTAACTGATTAGGCTTCAGATCAACTTCCATGTCCAGTCCATCGCGACACGAAATTGGATCCGCTAAGATTGTCAGCCCCGACGAGGGGCATCGCCAATGTCAGGTGCCATGCGAACAAGAATGAGCCCAGCGCTCGGGATTGCACGAGCTATCTTCGGGTATGCAGCACACGTCCATGGATGTCGCCAGTCAGGATTTGAGTTCGCCGCACCGCGCGTTCGAAACCGGGTCTGTCGTCGTGGTCCGGCGAGGCGTCTGCTCAAGACCAAACTGCGCCATTCCGATGAGGTGCTGGAAATGTCGTCTTATGCCGAAAATCGGCTACACTCGCTGATATCCTATAGCTGGGGCTTCAAAGTGACACAGCCGGCAAATACCATATCAGTTGGATTGCTGTTGGCTCTCGCCCGCGCCTGTTCCCTGTCCTAAATTCGAAAGATGTCAGGATCGAAACAGCACTTCATCCCTCGCATGTTGCTCCGCGCGTTTCGAATGAACGCAACCGGCAAGGTGGCGCGAGTGCGTGTGTTCCGCGCTGATCGAAGCTATACCTCGCCCGTCGAGGACGTCGCGGCTGAGCGTTTCTTCTATTCCGACCTGGCACAAGGCGGTGCCGACACACTCGACGATGTGATCACCCGTTATGAAAACGGGTTGGCAAGCGACTTGGCTGAACTGAACGCGACGAGCGGTTCAGCGTCCCCCCAAACGGCCGCGCGAGTGGTGACGCATCTGCTCGTCCGGAACGACCATGTTCGTGGCATCATGCAGGCCGGCGCTTCGGCTATGGCTGGCTTGGTTGGCGACCTATTCGGCAGTGAGGAGAAGGTTGCCGCGCTGCTCGGCGCGGCTGACAAAACACCCGGTCCCCAGTTTCGCAAGGTGTTCGAGGAACACATTGCCGACAACCCGATCATCTCCGCCATGGGAGTGCCACCAGCCGCATTCATTCCGATTGCCCACGCCATGCTGCGTGAAAACGCTTCCGCCAGCTATGGCGAGATGTCAGGCGCCATCGAGGAGGTGGTTTCACGATTCCAAGCGCACGGCCCCCTTGAGGCAAGGGACGCGCACGCACGCGCGCTCAGTGCCTCGCTCGCTCCGCAAGGACGGGTCGAGATGCTGGAGCAATTCACTTGGCGCGTCGACGACATCGACGGCAATCGTCTGATTTTGCCCGACTTCGTAGCGCTCGGCTGGAATAACGATGGCGTTGCCGGGTCGCTGCTGGAGCATGGAAAGGACGAACTGGCGGTCGTGATGATGCCGCTGTCACCCCGGCGTGCTCTGATCGGCAGCCTCGGCGAGGTCACTGCGGACACGTTCAACTTCAACGAAGCCGCGATACCTCATTGCCTTTCCTTCTTCGTCGGCTCCGAGGTCAGCCCGGCACTAGAGTTCGCGGCTACAAAGATGGGATTCGGGGCCGCGGCGTTGCTCAGGCAGTCGCTTGAGCAATCCGCGGCCAGCTTCCGCGCGACCGTTGCACAGGCACCCCCGGCTCGCACCGAGCAGCCTGCCGATTGGGCAAGCGAACCGCTGGGTCGGGTTGAGTTGCATACCGACTGTGTCGATCAGGAGGGAGGGCGCCGGCTAAACGTCGTCATCGGCCAGATTTTGGGATTGGCAAAATCGCGGTTCGACATCTCGACCCTGCGACGTATCATCATCAACTCTGACTATGACGGTGCGTTGAGCTCGCTGGTTCGAGGCAGGTTCGACACCATCGAGGCTCCTCCCGTACCTTCTGCGGCGGGACTCAGCATCGCCTACAACGTCAACATCGAGCAGGACGGCGTAGATGGTGTCGCCATTGTGCTGAGGGGCGGCGTAGCGGCAGGTCTGCTCGGCGAGGACGATCTTTCGTTCGGATGGGCAGCAAGCGTCGTATTGGGGCAGCTAGCCCGCCTCGGCGCCACGGCGTTGATCAACAAGGTCTTCGACGGTGGGGTGACTGAGGGTGATCAGATCGACGCGCTGCTCTTCCGGTACTCCCTCCCCGGCTGGAAGGCATGGTTGGTCAGCGGGTATGCTGGGCTTCTTGATCCTGAGTTGAAGAACATCCACCGAGATCGACTTCGCGATCGTTTGGCCACGATCACCGACGATCTCGTTGGTATCCGCCGAGCCTATCGTATCCACGGTGATGTCGACAGATTAATCCATGATGCAGGCGAGGCCGTGTCCGATTTGTTCGAGCTAGCGTGTGCAGTCACAAGTCATAGCGGGGACGACCATGATTTAGCTCTGGAAGGGATGCTCTCCGAGCGGGGTCTAACAAACTGGTTCGATCTTCTTCGTAGCGATCTACCTTCGATTTGGAGGGATGGCACGAAATACCCTGCGCAGGTGGAAATGCTGGTGCTGAACCAGCATATTCGTCGCCTCCTTCTCCTCGGCGCCATCTTCTTCTGGGATGACGATGGCCGTGGACGCGTTGAGGTCCCGCACTGGTCCGACTTCGATTGGATGCTGGCCCATTCTCAGCTGCCAGCCGATAGCGCGGACGCTGCCGATGCAGCTACTATGTAGCTAGTCCGAATATGACATCAGCGTACCCACAATCGAACTACCGCTCAGTCCCCCTTTTCCCCATTGCGAGTTGAGGTGTCGGGCGAACATGAATGGGCGTCCGAAGTTGGGGAGCGCGAAACGACCGCCGAACGTCCTGTTGTGGGTCCTTTTGTCGATCACCTACGCTATAGCATTTTTCGCAAACCAAATGCGACCGTCCGGCCCACCGGGTTGAGATAGGCATTCTGATAGATCAAGGGCGTGGTGCCCAAGCTATTGCGCACGCTCTGGCGCGAATCGACGATGTTGGTAACGCCTAACGTCATGCGCATGCCCTTGAGCCACGAGGGCGCCTTCGTTCGTCCTAGATAGTCGCCAACGTTGGCGAATAGCGCGAGATTGATCGTCGCCAGGTCGCCGAATTTCAGATCTCCCGCCGGTGTGCCGGATCCACGAATTGATGTTCCGCTCTGCCATGTCGCGGTGAATCGGGCGCCGAGGCCGCGCTTGAAGGCGCTGGCCTGGAACTCAACCTCGTGCCGGGAACGGCCGCCCCGGACGTCGAGCGCACCCCCGTCGAGCAGGTTCAGAACCGGACCGCTGGGGCGCAGCAATACACTATCCTCCAGCCGCCAGCTGTGTTGTAGCGACAGCATCAGCCGGCTCGTAAGGTTTTCAACCCGTCGGGCGGCGGGACTCCCGGCCTCTACAGTCTCCAGGCGCGCGCCGGGCGGGAGGCGGCGCTTGGCCTCTTCGAGACTAGAGAACACGCGGACGTTGGCGTTCTGAAGACCGGGCGGCAACGGGCCTAGCGGCCTCATGAAGCTCAGGCCCCAGCGGATCTGCTGCTGGTTCGATCGCGCGAAGTTGATCGGCGTCGCGTCGATACGCTGCAGGCGACCGGTGGTGTCGCGGGTAAAGCGATCCGGGAACGCATCCTCGACCTGCGGCAACGCGATAGGAAAGGCAGCGATCGGATCGTCGATCCGCGTGCGGATATAGTCGATTGTGAATACCAGATCCGTCCTGGCCATCGGCTTGAAGGTGGCGCCTGCGCTAAGGACGTGGCGATCGTCGGCGTGAAGGCCGGGATTACCGCCGAAGCTGCGCGTGATATCGGCCGTCTCTCCACGGCGCGCATCGAAGGTGCGAACGTTGGGCACGACGATCAACGGCGCCCCGAGCTGTTCGACCGTCGGGGCCGATCGCGTGTCGCTGACCGATGCGAGCAGCGATAGCCCAGGCAGGGGCGTCCAGTGTAGGCCGTAGCCCAGGGTCCACAACGTGCCGACGTCCGACAGTCTTTCCGCGGCGACGGTCGCGTTGGCCGACAGCGCACCGATCGACGTGAGTGACGGTGTGGCGGCCCCTGCGATCGGCAGGTCAATGCTGGCCTGGACGCTGGCGGTGTCGCGCTCCAGCGACCCGACCCGCGTCGACGCACCCAGTTGGGATCGGCTGCTGACGTCGCGCGTCGTGACGACTGATCGCAGGCTGAGCGACGCGGACCCGGCCGGCAGGGTGAAGGGTGATCCGTTGACCAGCAAGTCGGCGTTGGCCGTCAGGGTGGCGAAGCGTGCAAGATTCTGCGGGGTGACGGGAACGCCGGTGTCGGTCGTGCTGTCGTTCGTGGTGCGGTCGAGGTTGCCGGTCGCGGTCCATTGCCATTGGCGCAGCCGCCCGCCGATCGTGGTGCCGAGATGTAGCGTCGCGCTGTCAACGTCGCGGTGCAGCACGCCATCCGGTCCCAGCCCGACCAGCGCCTTGGTCTTGCTCGTCTCGACCCTTCCGTTGAGCGTTGCTGCCACGTCGGCAATCGGATTGGCCGCGACGGTCGCATTCAGGGTGACGCGGTGGGTGGCGGGCAACAGCGTCCGATAGTCGCCGAGCGTCCGATCACCGCTCGGCTGCCGCACGTCGCGCTCGCTCTCCAGCAGGGCGCTCGACCGGCTGAGATCGGCATCGAGCATCGTGCGCGTATCGCCGCGGATGCGCAGATAACTGGCACCGCCCGCAGTCGTCGCCTGTCCTCCCGCGGTTGGCCCGGCGAGGTTCCCTTGGACGATCCGCGACGTAAAGCGTTCGAAGGCGACCACGTTCACCACCTTGCGATCGGCCGGATAGCCGTATTTCAGTGCGACCTCTTCAGGCAGAATCTCTGTCCGTTCGATCGCTTCGGTGGGAAGCCGGGCTATTTCGGCAAAGCTCGACACGCGGCGGCCGTTCAGCAGGACGATCGGATCGGCCGACGTATCGTTGCGTCCGCTCGACACCTGCGCGCCGAGCGCCTGGATCAGTTCGGACACTGTTGCCGTGCCATAAGATCGGATGTCGAGGGCCGATAGCGTGCGTTCGGGCTTGATATCGCCGATGACCGAACCACGCGGCGGGCGCCCGTTGACGACGATGTCGCCAGACGCGGTCGCCGGCCGCGCCGCGGGTAGTGCGTCCTTGTACTGCTCGCGCAGTTTCCGCTCGACGTCCTCGGGTAGCGGCTGGCCGTCCGGTCCGTGGAATTGGATGGCAGGCGGCGGGGGCGGGGACGCAGCGGGGGGCGTTACCTGTGCTGCGGCGAGCAGACCTATGCCGATGATCGTCGTCATCGCGTCACGAGGCTCGCTTCGCCGCGAAGGGCAAGGTTGCGAGGCCAGTGATATGCACATCGCCCGTCAGCGCCGTGCCCCCGGCATCGAGCGTCACGACAAAGGTTACTCGGGGTTCGGACTTCAGGCTGAACGTTGCACAGCCCGCGGTCACGGACACAGCCTCGAGCGGTCGCCAGACCTGCGCCCTCGACGATTGGTAGCGCCCGGACCACCCTGTCGCATTGCGGGTCAGTTCGAATGTCCAGTTGGCCCCTGCGAATGCGCCGATCCAGTGTCCGGCGAGGTGATCGGCAGGCTGCGTCGATGCGCACGGCGGCGCCGGCGCTGGCGCCGGCGCCGCGCCGGGCGAGGCCATGGCGAGAAGAATGGTCGCGATCATACAGCTCTCCAAATTGAAGCCGGGTCAAGGAAAGCAGATCGAGGTAGCGGGACGATGCCGCGTTCGTGACGGCGCGTGATACGAAGATGCTACAAAGCCGTGCTATCGCCTGAAGCGATGCACAGCGCTGCCATATCCCGAGATCGCATCGTCGTGGTGGACGACGACACCAGCATCCGCGACGCCTTGGCCGAGTATCTCGGCGATCATGGCTACGCAGTCCGCACGGCCAGCGGTGCCGTTGCCTGCGGTCGCTTACTAGCCGAGGCGCCGGCCGACCTGCTGGTGATCGACGTGATGATGCCGGGAGAGGATGGGTTGTCGCTGTGCCGGCGTCTGGCTCCGACCGGTACGCCGATTCTAATGCTGAGTGCGCTCGATGGCGTTACCGATCGCGTCGTCGGGCTAGAGGTCGGGGCATGGGATTATCTGGCCAAGCCGTTCGAGCCGCGCGAATTGCTGGCGCGCGTACGAGCGTTGCTGCGGCGACCGCGCATGGAGAGCCCAGCGGCACACGGCGATGCGGTCGCGTTCGCCGGCTGGTGGTTCAGCCCCGACGAGCGCCGCCTGCGCGATCCGCACGGGCGGCCTTTGCTGCTGAGCGAAGGCGAGCATGCGCTGTTGGCTGCCTTCGTGGGGCGCCCCGGACGGGTGCTCAGCCGGGACACGCTGCTGGACGTCGCGCGGGGTATTGACGCTGCGTCCTATGATCGGGCGATCGACATCGCCATCAGCCGGTTGCGTCGCAAGCTGGCGGAAGGTGATAGTGCCCCGTTGATCGAAACGGTTCGGGGGGCTGGCTATCGCTTTCTGCCCGCGGTTCGACCGGCATGATGCGCAGCGTCTGGCGGCGACCGAGCGCCCTGACCGCGATTGGTGGGTTCAGCGTCGCGATCGCCGTGCTCAGCGTCGCGATCACCGCCAGCATCGTCCTGCTGATGCCCGATCCGCCCGCTGTGCGTATGACCGTCGCTGAGGCCGTCGCAGCGCTGCGGGGTACGAACGCCGGTCTGGCCCGCACGTTCGGCAGTCCCCCGGACGGGTCGCCGGCGGTGCTGCTCCAGCCGGTTCTGGCGCAGGCAATCGGCCGTCCCATTGCGGACGTACGGGTCGTTTGGCTCGATCGAGCTGCGCGTCCGACCCGCGGTGACGGTGTCGTCGTCTTCACGGCGCGCGGCAAGGGCGAGGCCGCCGGCAAGATGTTGTGGTCGGGCGGCACCCGGCCCAGCGGACCGGTCGTTATCCGCCGCCAGGGCGTGCTGCCCATGCGGATCGTTCCGAGAGGTATGACGGATTCGCTGATCGGCAAGGTCCTGCTCACATTGCCACAACCCGCATTTACCGCCAGCGTGCGTCTGGCGGATGGTCGATGGCTGACCGTTGCGCCACAATCCCCGACCTTTGGCGGGTGGCGGTTGAAGGTGCTGGTCGCGCTCGTCGCCAGCCTCGCGGTGCTAGCGCCCCTAGTCTGGCTGTTCGCCCGACGCCTCACCCGACCGTTTCGCGCATTGGCGTTGGCGATCGATGACGGCCGCGATCCACCGCAAGCACAAGGGCCGCGCGAATTGCAGGATGCCGCGCGCGCGATCCTCCACCTGCGCGCGCGCCTGTCCGCCGAAACCGATGAACGCATGCGCATGCTGACCGCTGTCGCACACGACCTGCGTACCCCGCTGACCAGCCTTAAGCTGCGGATCGAAGCGGTGCCGGAGCCACAGCGCGCCCGCATGGCCGCCGACGCCGACCGCATGGGCGCGATGATCGCCGATGTCCTTGATTATGCCCGCACCGCCAACGCATCGCGACACCCGGTGCAGGTCCGGACGATGGTCGCCGAGATTGTGGCAGACCTGCTGACTGTGCGTCTGATCGACGGACCGGAGGTTACGGTGATCGCAGTCGAGCCGGCCTTTCGCCGCGCGGTCGAGAATCTTGTTCGTAACGCCGAAGACTATGCCGGGGGCGGCCGGGTTGAGATTGCCACCGAAGACGACGCCGCCATCGTCCGTGTGATCGACGCAGGTCCCGGCATCCCGCCCGCCGACCGTGCTCGATTATTGCGCCCGTTCGAGCGTGGCGACGCCTCGCGCAGCCGAGACACGGGCGGAGTGGGACTGGGGCTCAGTATCGTGCAGACATTTGCGGATCTACACGGCGGGACATTATCGTTGGACGAGGCGGAGGGCGGCGGGACGATCGCGAAGTTGGCCGTCCCTGCGCTTGTCCAATAGGATCGTGAAGCAAGAATTAGCGGCTTTGCCAGCGTACTGGGCTCGGTGGCCTATGCTGGGTGAGGGCCCGATACTACCCTTGTCTCGATATGAACGAACGGCAGAATGCGGGAAGCTACCGGGCAATCCCGAATGACCGCATCTGGGTCTCTTCTCCCATGGGCGCTCTCGCATCACACGCCGTACGGTTCGGTGACGCGATTCACGATCATCCGGATGGCGTCTTCGCTTAGCGGATCGGGATCGATCGAATTGTGGATGCCGATCCCTTCGACCAAAGCATCCAGCGCGCGTGCGGTCAGGGGGTCGAAGAAGCGTTCCAGGGCGACGCGACTGTTGCTCATCCATCGGCGCATCACGTCGGCGACAGGCGGATGGCGGGCGGCAAAGGCGTACAGTTCGTAGCTGAGCAGCAAGGTGCGCGGAGTGGCCCAGATCGACCCCGCGATGATCGAGACGATTGCATCCTTGGCGCCGTCCCGATCTTTCGCCATCCCCATCCGATCGGCGAATGCCTGCGACGAATGTTCGGCCAGCTGCAGGAACGCTTCGGCCATCAAGTCGTCCAGCGTCGCAAAATAATATGTCACCGATCCCAGCGGCACGGCCGCCAGCGCTGCAATGCGGCGATGCGTAGTGCCTGAGACGCCATGGGCCGCGATCGCATCCAGCGTCGCGTCGATTATCCGTTGTCGACGATCAGGATCGTTTCGCTTTGTCCCGCCGTTCACGGCACCCCCTTTGCAAAGCTAGTGTACATTTGTACACATCCTCCCTTTGGAGGGCGGCACACCGCAGCCATAGCGTACCGGAAGGGCAGGGGTCATGCAGGAACCAAAAGTATCGCGGCGCAAGATCATCGGCGGCGTGGCTGCAATGGCAATACCCTCGATCGCGCAGGGCAAGGCGATTGCTGTGCCTACGGTGCTGGGCCGAAACGACGGGGTGTGGCTCAATGCGCCGCGTCGCTGGCAAGCCGATGCCGACGGTGACCTGACCCTGACGACCGATAGGGCAACCGATTTTTGGCGCGAGACGCATTACGGCTTCACGCGAGATTCGGGCCATTTTCTGGGTTTCCCAACGCTAGCTGCCTTCACGGCGCAGATGCGCATCCGCGGCGATTACCAGAAGCTTTACGACCAGGCGGGTATCATGATCCGGTTGGACGAGCGGCGCTGGATCAAGGCCGGGATCGAATTGTCTGACGGCCGGGCAATGCTGAGCAGCGTTCTGACCGACGGCCGCTCGGACTGGGCGACAAGTCCCTACGCGCATGACCCCCACGATTTCTGGATGCGCGCCACCGTCGCGAACGGTGTGCTACGGCTTCAGGTGTCGGCGGATGGGAAGACATGGCCACTCGTGCGGCTCGCGCCGTTTCCGGTTGCGTCGTCGTATTGGGTTGGCCCGATGGCCTGCACCCCCGAGCGCGAGGGACTGGACGTGCGGTTCTCCGAACTGCGCATCACGCGGCCGCTCGGCAAAGACCTGCACGACCTGAGCTAGGGCTGATGGCTGAGAAGACGAAGATGCTGGCGGGCGAGCTTTACACCGCGAACGATCCTGAGCTCGCGGCGGATGCGGCGCGCGCCGCAGCATGGATGGCGCGGTACAATGGCATGATCGATGCCGCTCCCGACGATCGTGTGCGGCTGCTGCACGAGGGAATGGGGAGCGTCGGGCGAGGCGTGACCGTTCGGCCACCCTTCCATTGCGATTATGGCTACAACATCCACCTCGGGGAGGGCGTCTTCCTCAATTTCGGCTGCATCGTACTCGACGTCGTGCGGGTTGATATCGGAGCGGGCACGCTAATAGGTCCGGGCGTACAGATCCTCACCGCAGATCATCCGCGCGAGCCGGCATTGCGGGCACAGGCACTGGAGTTCGGCCGGCCGATCCGGATCGGTGCCAATGTCTGGATCGGGGGCGGCGCACTGATCCTTCCAGGTGTGACGATCGGAGACGATGCGATCGTGGGTGCCGGCAGCGTCGTCACCCGCGACGTCGGGGCGGGTGAGACGGTTGTCGGCAATCCGGCGCGCCTGGCGCGACGATGATGGGACGGCCTCTGATGGATGCGGGCCCGCGTCGCCGCGATGGTAAGGACCATTTCGAGGTGCTCGACGGGCTCCGTGGCACTGCGGCGCTGCTGGTGGTGGCGTTCCACATCCAGGGTATCACGGTGCTGTTTGACGCACCGCGCCTGCTGTTGCCGCACGCGTATCTGGCAGTCGATTTTTTCTTCGCCTTGTCGGGTTTTGTCGTCGGCTATGCCTATGACGATCGCTGGGGGACGATGTCGACGGCCCAGTTTCTGCGGCGCCGGCTGATCCGTCTGCACCCGCTTGTCGTGCTAGGCGCCATTCTTGGACTACTCAGCTACGTGGCCGACCCATTCGCAGGCGACCGGCAGGCCGCGCCAGCGATCCTCGTCATGTGCGCCTTCGTCATGGCGGCGTTGGCCTTGCCGTCCGCTCCGCTGCCCAATCGACTGGGGGACAGTCACCCGTTGAACGCGCCAGCTTGGACGCTGTTTCAGGAATATGTCGGCAACCTCGCCTATGCGTTGGTGTTGCGGCGGCTTGGGACGCGCGCGCTCGCCGTCGCGGTTGGTGTCGCAGGGCTGCTATCAGCGGCCATGGCGCTCACACTGGGGTCATATGATACCGGCTGGGGCCTTGCGAATGCCTGGGGGGCGCCGGTGCGCCTAGCATACCCGTTTATGACGGGGCTGCTGCTGTTTCGCCTTCAGGATCGCTTGCCAAGGTGCCGCATCGGCTTCGTGCCGCTCAGTGTTGTTCTCGCGCTCGCCTTTGCCGCGCCAGTGTGGCCCGCCGTCGGCGACGTTAAGCTCAACGGCCTGTATCAGGCGCTCTGCGTGCTGGTGCTGTTTCCCGCGATCATCGTGCTGGGGCGGCATTCGCGCGGGAGCCCATCAATTAGGAGGTTGTGCCGCGCCGCAGGCATATTGTCCTACCCACTGTACATCACGCATTACCCATTCGTGTACCTCTACATGAATTGGATCTCCAACGGCCACGTGGCATCGGGATGCACAATATGGGTTCCAGCGGCGCTGTTCGTCTTCACTGTTGTTTTTGCCTTCGTCGCTTATCGATTATGGGATTTGCCGCTTCGCAGGGCCTTGCAGCGGCGGGATGGCGAACCGAGGGGCCACCTCTGAGCTGTTCCGTGGGACGCTAGATACGGGCGAATATCGGGAGCTCGATCATGGTGTGGCATCTCGAGCGCGTGAGCGGTCGTGACAGGGCAAGAGGGCCTCACCCCTGCTGCTCGGCCGTGTGTGACACTCGACGAGTAGGTAGGCGCCGTTTCTACATCGAGCCCCTAATCATCTAACGCAAACCGTGGGTTATTTCTCGGCGTTAAAGTGAACGAATGACGGAAGTTGGAACGCGGGCAAGGTGCTGCGAATGGCCGCATGTGGGTCTGTGCGACAGAAGGGAAGGGTGGCCGCTTAGGCCCAAATCTTGTCGTTCTACTTCCACCAAGGCTTGGGCACGCTCGTAATACCATCTAGGCGGTACGGCTTTAAGGCTCTGACTTACCCTTTTCTGTGAGAAGGTGACCATGCGCCGATACGTCTCATCGTCCGCCCCGGGAGCCCCCTTTGACAGCCTAGCGATCGATGTAGTTAGGCGATAGCGGACCTGTCGGATCGGAGATAGGCCGATCCGAATCTTGGTCCGGCTCATATGCGATCACCCATTGCGGATAACCTTCTGGCGACATGGTGATGTCGGCATGCCCTACCGGGTCGTTGCCGGTCTCTATCCACCCCGCCCCGTGGCAATAATCGCAGATTGCCCGCTTGCACCGGAAGCTGACAAGATCGATCTCGGTGTTCCATTGCCCATACCCTCGGCAGATCGGGCATTTTGCATCCAGGGTGCCGTTTCGTGGCTGAAGCGGGATGATGTCGAAAGCATGGGGGCTGTTCGGTCCGTCGCAGTAGACGACGTTGCTGGCATGGGCGATCGGTCTTCTCCTACACTCTCGCCGAACGAATTACCCGACTTGGGGTTGCCGCCGTCGTGACGGCGTGCATCGCGTTACGCAGTAGCTGCGTTGTCGTCGTCAGGCTTCACCTCACCACTATCTTTGCGGATGAAACTGATCTTGCCCTGCGTCTCCAAGATAGCCCAGGCGACCTGATTCATGTGAGCGATACCCGCTAGGCGCATCTCGGCTTCGACCTCTGCGCGCGTGATGCGGTCGCGGCGGAGATTCGCCTTGATCAGTTCGCCATCTCGAATGATGACCTGCGGCCGACCATCCAAGAGCGTTTCCAGCCTGGGCGAGAGATAGGTCGCCCAGCTCATTACTAAGGCCCAGAAGGCGAACGTGGCGATCGCCAGGATCGATCCCGTGAGGCTGAAGTCGTTATGCGTGACGCCTTGCTGGACCAGGTCGCCCATCACCACGATGACCACCAATTCGAATGGCGTAAGCTGGCCGATCTCGCGTTTCCCCAGCAACCGCAGCAACAAGTAGAGCGCCGCGAATGTGACGGAAGCCCGCAGGACGATGTCCATTATGGAAGGACTCGGATGGTGACATGGGCGTGGGTCAGGGGGGTGTCGTCATCCAGAAGTGTGACGTTTCCTGAAACGCGCCCGATCAGTGGTGGATTTGTCTGGCCGTCTATTTTGACCTCCAACGTCTCCCCCGCTTTCAGTGGGCCGTATTCAAAGCGATACTGTCCGTCCTTGAAGCTCTCGTTGGCGGGGGCTGGGACCTGGCTGTTGATGGTCAGATCGCGCCATAGGGACGCGTCCACCCCGATCACCGGCTTGGTAATGGCTTGTCGGGCGGTGACCCGGATGTGGGTCTCGAAAAATAAGCCGCTGCGTAGCGGACGGGCAATCTTGAGCTCCAATGAAGCGGCGGGAGCAGAGACAGATGTCACGGGCGCAGGTGCACCGCCGAGCAGTCCACTCGCCGCAACGGCCATAGCCGTGCCTAGCACGATGAATGCGAGCAAACTGGCATGCGCCCGAAGCCCTCTCACGGGTACGACATGGCGCTCTTCAATGCCGTCAGGCAGGTCGGTGTTACCCAGCTGCGTCATCGAGCCGTCTTGTCTCGCAGACGTGTAGGCACAACGTCATATGATTCGGTCCTGGGGTCCATCCAATCATGGGGCATAAGGCCCTCATGGGTGAGTTAATGCAATAAACTCAGGTCAATAAGGCGCGGCTGGGATGATCCCACGTCCTTGCCATCTTGCTGAAGCCGAGGCGACGACAGCTCCATTGTAAGACGGATGACCGGCGTCGCGCCGTCACCAATCGCACGCTGCGGCGCTACAAGCGCACGGCTAGCCCATCGCACCGCTAAATCGATCGCCGCGTCACTGACCCGTTCAGCGATCAGGCCGATGGCGATCCCGGCCAGAACATCGCCCGCATAATGCGTTCCGCGCGGTACCTGTACGACGGACACTGACAGTGCCGCGCCACGGGCGGCGACCGCATGATCTGGATATGCCCGCGCAATTGCCTCTCCGACCGCGACCGCACCAGCACTGTGGCCGGACGGGAATGAATTCTCCTCGTGACGGTCGCTATCACCTTCCCGCACCCGTGGATCATCACCGTCTTTCGGGCGCCTACGGTTGATCACGGCTTTAATCCTGCTCTTGGCCCAGGTGGCAAGCGTGTGAGCCGCCAGTATCCTGAAGCCGGTGCTGGTGAGGTGAATATCCCGTCGGGCGATACCATCCGCGACCGTGGCGGCGCAGATCATCCGCATTGGTGGCTGATCACCGATCTCGCTGGCGGCGCCAACCAGCCGCACTGGCCAGCTATCGCGCTTGTCGTTCACTTCTGAGGTAATTTTATGGTCGGCCTGTTCGACAGCGGTAGGTTTGCGTGCCCCATTCATCGCCGTTCAACAGATGAATCAATCCGTTGGCTCCGTCAGGCCATGTAAGAATGCACTGTTTTATTGAATGCCTTTTGCCTTAGGCGGCCTACCGCCGATAATTCTGTAAAATGTATCTATCCCCCTGCCGATGATCGCTTCGTCTCGCCCCAGACTTTTCGGCCCGGGCTTTCTCATTCCATGAGCCTTTTCGAGACAGCTGGTAGGACAGGGGACCGGGCAGCGGCCTATTATCTCCCCGGCTGCGAACATGAATGAGCGGCAGAAGGCGGGGAGTCAAACAGAGATCGCGAATGACCGAAAGTGGGTCCTTGCGGCCGCTGGGCTGCCCGGCCGGTAGCGAGCCATTTCCGGCCATTCGGTGAATCGGCTCGGCATCCAGACCGGCCGATCCGCCAACGCTCAGCAGTCCCGTTTCTCCATGTTCAACAGACCGTTTTGGGGAAACCGCAATCGGGAACACATTTCGGGAAGGCCGGCCCGCCGGACGATTGAGGAAGACGGGAGTTGCCTGAGCCGTCCCGTTCGACCTTCGTTTATGGGATTGTCTGACCGCCGATGGGTGCGAGTAAGACTGCCGATGTATCACCGAGCCGAGGCGGATGGTACGGCCGGTGCTTCGATGGGGATAAGGAAGAGTTTTTTCTGGTCCACATCCAAAATGAAGTCAGCCTTCGAAAGAAACGTCATGCCGAGCAGGCCGTCACTTGTTCCCGGCAGCTTTTCGCCCACGGATACGCTGATAGGGTTGACGCTGACCTGTCCCAGTACAAGCGACGCATTTGATACCGATCTGCCGGTTCTCGCGACCCCGTCAAGCGACGCTGTCTTGCCTTCCTTGGCACTTGTGCCGGTTGGAACGACCCGCGCCCATGCCCTGTCCGAAAGGCGGATCGTGCCGTTATAGCCCATGTCGACCTTTAGGGAGACCGCTTGGCCGTTTATCTTGGCGAACACTTGGTTGCCATCGATCAGCGGGAGGGTGGCAACTTTAACGCGGGGCGTGATATCGCCGGACTTAGCCAAGATCATCTGCTTGCGGCTGTTCTGAATCAGGACGGCCATCCGGTCCAGGTAATCGCCGCCGATGATCGCCTGCACCGGGCGACCAACCAGACGGCTGAACGGCTGCATATCGATGGCCACCACCGAACCGTTGAAGGTGACCTGACCCGGCACCACGATGCTGGTGCCCTTGACCAACCGCTCGTCCAGCGACGCGGCGCCGAGATCGAGCTTTCCGACGATCGGTCCGACCGTCAAACCAATTGATTTGGCATAGGTAAGATCGATCACGGTGTGGCCACAGGCATTGTCCAGCATGGCCCAAGCGTCGTGCCCATTTACTGTAACCTTCAAGAATACGACGTCGTCGCTGGTGTCGATCGGCGTCGGGCTTGAATTTGCTTCGCTTAGGAATGTGATGCTATGTTCCAGCGTTGCTTCCGGAGTAGCCTGAGCGTTCGCTGAAGGCGCTGCATGAGTCGGGGCAGCGACCGATGCTATCGCTAATATTGACATCGATACGGAGCGTAGCAGTTGCATCATACTTGCCATTCTTCCTGATATTGCGGTGATCGTACCCTGGTCTTCTGGCCATCACCAGCCTGCTCACCACGGAATGATTATCTTGTCCCGTTTCCCGATCTAGACCGTGCGGAAACTCATCGGCTGGCTGCCACCTGATGGTTCTCGCGTCTGGCCGGGTCAGAGATCACCCAGATCCGGGTTTGCGGCGGTGCTGGCGCTGCAATGGCTTCATGGGCGGCATGTCTGGCGCAGCGTCGACCCAAATAGCGCCCCGGATCAGACCCGCACCGCCCGGATCATGCTCGGCACGCCGATGAGGGTGATGGCCCGTCTGAGGTTGTAGACGAGCGCGGTCAGGCTGAACTCGCCACGAACCTTCTCCAGCCCGCGCATGAGGAACGCGCCTTGGTTCATCCACTGCTTGATCGAGCCGAACGGGTGTTCGACCGTTTCCCGACGGACATTCAGGATATCAGGGCTGGCCGCGAGCCGCTTTGCCATGCGCTCGAGCACCGCCTCGTTCTCCCAGCGGTTGATGCGCCGCCAGCGGCCCCCGGTACAGCGTGCCCTGATCGTGCAGGCGGCACAGGCGGCGGGGCTGGAATACTGGATCGACACGTGGCCGTTCGTCACCGAGCGGTAGCGGGTGTCGAGAAGCCGGCCGCCGGGACAATGGTAGGCGTCGGCTGCCGAATTGTAGCGGAACCGCTCCTTGGGAAATCGGCCGTTGGCGACGGCGGTGCCGCGCTCGGGTCGAGCGACATAGGGTGTGATGCCAGCCGCCTCGCACGCCTCGATGTCCTCGCCCTTGTAATACCCCATGTCCGCCACGGTATCGATGCGTTCGACGCCAAGTGCCTCCCTGGCCGCGCCGGCGGTCATCGCTAGTAGGCCCATGTCGGTGGCGGCATTGGTGACGTGCTGTTCGACGATCAGCTTGTGCTTCGCATCGACCGCCACCTGCGCGTTGTAGCCGACAATGGTCTTCTGACCCGTGACCATCGCGCGCGCATCCGTGTCGGTCAGCGAGACTTGGCTCTCGCCGCTGGCGGTCAGCTGCTCCAGCATCGCCGCCTGCGCCTGCCGCCGCGCCCGCACCGTCGCGATCTTCGCGGCCAGTGCCTCGCGGCGACCGGGGCCATGGCCGTCCTCGCCACGGTCGATGGCGTCCAGCTCGGCCAGATACCCCTCGAGCCGCTCGTCGGCCGCGGCGATGTACCTGGCCAGCTTGCTGCTGGAGAAGTTGCGTCCCGGATTGTTCACCGCCTTCAGTCTCGTGCCGTCCACCGCCAGCAACTCGCGCCCGAACAGGTCGAGCCTGCGGCACAGGGTGACGAAGGCGCGGAACACCGCCTTGAACGCGCCCCGGTTGTCGCGGCGGAAGTCGGCGATGGTCTTGTAGTCCGGCCGAAGCCCGCGCAGCAGCCAGATCAGCTCGAGGTTACGCGTCGCCTCCGCCTCCAACCGCCGGCTCGACCGCACCCGGTTGAGATAGCCGTAGAGATACAGCTTGAGCATGTCGGCCGGATGATAGCCGGGGCGTCCCGTTGCCTTCGGTTGCGCCCGCACAAAGCCGGCCTCGGCCAGATCGAGGTCGTCCACGAACACGTCGATGAACCGCACCGGGCTGTCCGCCCCCACATAGTCCTCGACCGACGCCGGCAGCAGCAGCGCCTGCTCGCGCGCATGACCCTCGATATACGCCATGAACACAGCATACGCCCGTCAGCGGTTCGATGGAATCAGCCGGCGAGTTTCCGCACAGTCTGCGATCGTTTTCGGGAGGGCGGGTCTTAGCCATAAGGATCATATGACCAACCACCTTCACATCATCACCGGCGGGCCTGGACCGGGCAGAATGAGTTTGATCGACGCGCTAGCAGCTGAGGGTTTGAACGAATTGTCCTTGTTTCTTTTCCTCTTTCCTCAGAGGGGCGGCTTCCCCGTTCTTCGTTTCGAAAGCCCAACCGGCGGCGGATGCGCCGGGTAATGGACTTGTCTTCGAGGTCCGGACGTGTGTGGCAGCGCTGTCGATGCGCAGAGCGATCGCGCCGCGCGAATGCGGCGGTGCCGGTAGGGCAAGAGTGCGGCCCGCCTGCGAACTCGGCCGTAGTGACCACAATGATGCTGGTCAGCGACGGATCTGGGACCGGTGCGCTGAGCACCGGCCCCACAATCGATCAGTCCTTCCAGATGCGCCCAGTGGCGCAGTTGACGAGTAAGCGGCTGCTGTCGAGCTGCATCTTCACGCCGGGACGCAGCGGGGTGGCCTGCTTGATGGTGCACTTCGCATCGAAGGGCAGCGGCAGGACATCGAACGGCGTGAGGCCGAGCAGCGTTTGTGCGTCGTCTGCGTCGAAATCCTCTTCATACCATTCGAGGAACTCGCCGCGTTTGACGATCCGGCCAGGGGCCGAAATCTCAGCCTCGATGCAACCGTCGCGCCAGTACAGGGTGGCATAGACCGGCCCCAGCGGGGTGACGAACTGCACGACCGTGTCATAGTCGATCGCCAGACGAGCAAGTACCTCCGCCTGACCCTCTGGCGCGTAGCGCACGACAGCAGCGGCGAAGGAGTCTATCTCACCGTCTGCGCCGAGTGCGCGCACGACGTCGCGCGCTTCGCGGCGACCGACGATCTCGTGGGTGGCGCCATGGTTTGGATACACGCCCTCGAAGGGAGCGGGCATGAAGTTTCGCACCACGCCGGGACGGAAGGCATCGTCGATGGCGTCATAGTGGACGTAGAAGCCGAAGTGCTTGTCGGTGTGTTGCCGGTGAAGGTCGATGGCGATCGCGTGCAGCGCGACGCCAACCGCATCGTTCGAGATCTTGCTCTCGGCGATCTGGCGCACTGCGCGAGCTTGTTCTGCTATGTCCTGCCGACGGTGCCACATGGCTCTCATGTCGTTAGCGATCGACAAGGCCAGGAACTTGATGTCCTCCGGCATGGCGGCGGCGAAGCAGGCCGCACCGGTGCTGTTGACCTCCCGTTGCAATACCACGCCGCCAGCGTCGTGAAAGGGCGGGAACGCGAGCAGATTTACGGGACCGTAATCCGAGATGTTGCTGGGCGAGGGCAGACCGATACATTGCCACGGCCGACCTTGAACCCATTTGCTGATGAATTCACGTAGCAACTCGAGGTTACGGCCATAGGCGTCGTGCCGGACGATCTCCATCGGAGACAGACCCGGCTTGCCCGTCTGGATCACCCAGACTTCCGCTCCGATCTCGACCGAACCCGGTTCGTACGGCCGAACTACGGTGCCGAGAGGGAGGGTGAACGGCCTATCGTCTCCCTCGATGGCGAATAACAGAAGGGCGCCAAGCTCCTTGATTGCGTCATCGTCCAGAGTGTCGATTGTATCGACGCCATCCTCACGCCCGCTGCATCGTAGATCAACCATGATCGCGGATGCCAAGACAGTGGCGAGCAATGTTCCGTTTTCCAGTTCAACCGAGCGCAAGGCAGCATCGAACTTATCGACCAGCGTGGCTTCAAGCAGGTCAGTTGCGAACGTCTTCATTCTAAATACTCCTTTTTTTCCTTTCTCTGGCTTTCGCCAATCTTCTTCAGAATCGATCGATTGCAGGTCGACTGTGAGGAGGGAAAAAAGAGGAGAAGGGGTGACGCTCGCCCAGGACGCTGTCAGGGCTGATGAGCGGCCTGATGGCCGCGACATGCTCTATGGCTGGTCGATGGATGCATCGGTCTGGCCGATATAGAAATGTCGGCTATTGCGCTTGATGAGGACGCCGCGCTCCTCAAGTTTTTGAAAGTGCCAGGCGATGCTGCCGGCACGCGCGCCGGTCTTGCCGCCGCCTGAGGCACTGCCGACCAGCGACCGCGCGGGCAGGGGTTCCTCGGCATGCATGGCCTTGAGTATCTTCATGACGCGGTTGGCGGAGACGCGCTGACCATCGGCAAGGTCGGGGTAGGTCACGCCCATAACCTGCATCACGAGGTCGGTGCCCGGAGTGTAGTCCTGCTCGACTCGTTGGGATCGGTCAGCGCGAGACGGTGCAGTGCGTGAAGTCTTCGGCTTGGCCCGGGACCGCGGCGGCGTCGGTTCGCTGGCATCAGTGCCCTCGTCATCGGTGGGGGCAGGGAGGCCCACCTCGCGGAACGCCCCCTGCGCGTCGCGGATGAGGTAGCGTGGCTCGCGGCAGACACCGAGCAGATTGGCCTTGGCGGCATAGATGACGAGGAAGTCCTTGCGCTCGATATCGGGGAAGAGGTCGCGAAGCTCCTCCGCCTCGTAGTAGGGCCCTCCCTTCTCGCGCCATTCCTGGATGAGGCGCACCTCGACCGCCATGCGCGGTGCCGTGGTCCACATGGCAACGCCGCGCAGACGGGAGGCGGCGCTCCCCCACGGATCCTTCTTGGGGACGAAAGCGGCCTTCGGGACATGGCCGATGATCGTGAAGAACACACCGAGCGCTTCGCACAGGCGTCCGAGATAGAAGAAGAAGTTGGTGGTGGCCTCGCCCTCCATGCCGTCAAACCCGGCCATGCTGGTGGCGGAGTCCATGACGACGCCGACGATCCGGTCCTCCGGATCGTCGTGACGTGCGTTCCACTCGGTGATGTAGCGGCGAACCTCGGTCATGACCTCGGAGGGACGCCAGACGCGGTCGTCGCCGAAGCGCAGGAGGCTGGCGTTGGGGTGGCCGAACTCGTCCTCGGTCATGCTGAGGAACGGCATGACGTGGAGGCGCGAGCAGGTCTCGTGCGCGACGGCCGCACTCTGGTGCATCGTGTTCTGCACGATGTCGCGCAGACGGCCGACGATCTGCGGCCGGGCGTCCTCGGCGGTGAGGATCAGGACATGGCCGGTGCCGTTGATCTTGCCGCCCAGCCAGGTGGGGGCCCGGTGCTCCGGGCGGCTCGCGATCATCGCCGCCATCCAGAGCAGAAGCTGCGTCTTGCCGGTCGAGCCCGCGCCGAACCAGACGGCGGCGCCCTGGGCCGCCAGCCAGCCGTCGATCCGGAAGGGGATGGTCGGGGTCGCGTCCTCGAAATGGTGGCTGGCCAGCCATTTGTCGGTCTCGGGCTGGGAGTCCCAGCGTCGCGTCGGCGCAACATGCGCCGACGCGGGTCGGCGATCCGAATGCTTCGGATCGCTTGGTATGGCATTCGATTTGGACATGCTGGCCAATCCCGGTTGCGGGTCGTGCTCATGATGAGCGCGACGGGAATTCAGCATTCAGCGTACAAAGCCTTTATATATGTTTATGGGCCATGGGCGGCTGAATGTATCAGCCGCCCTGGTCCCAGTGCGCGCGCTGAAAAAATTGCGGGCGATGGTTAACGCGGGCGCAGGGCCTCTTGCGCGATCGTCAGGGTGACGGGATCAGCTCTTCGACCTTGGCGGCTTCAAGCGTGAAGGCTTGGCGCAACACCTCGGCGCCGTAGCGCTCCCAGTCGGCGGCGTAGGGACGGTGAGACAGGTGTTCGGAGACGAAGCTGGTCAGCCGCTGCGTCGCTTCCAGCGTCGACACGCTTCCGCCCAGCAGATGCCGCCAGCGCATGAGGAGCATCAGGGTCGAGAGGACATCTCCCTCCGCCACGGCCTTGACCGACGACCATTTGCCCTGATCCATCAGCTTGCTGACCTGATCCGGGCGGCAGGTGATCTTGGCGGGCACGCCGAGTTTGGCAGCGACCTCGGCGAGGTGCGCGGATTTGGCGCCGCCACACATCTCGCTCATCAGGTCGAGATGTCCCGACGCCTCGCGCCGCCATGGCGAATGCAGGCCTGCCAGTGAAGGAGGCAGGCGCAGCCCCGCAGCGACGGCGGCGAGCATGATCTGCGGCATATCGGCGTGGAATCCACCCCAGGTCACGATCTGGACATGACCCAGTTGCGCCATGTCGGCGAGAAAGGCACCGACGATGCCAGCCTCGTCGAGTTCGGGACACCCGCGTGTCTCCATTCGCACCGGGCGCAAGCCGTCGTCACCGTCGGTGAGGATGAGCCAGGAGAGGGTCACAATCTTCTGGCACGGCCAGCGCGGTGTCACGCGCGGGTCATTGCGGCGCTCGCGCGGCTCGATGTCGGCGACGTCGGCAGGGCAGAAGCGTTCGGCCGCAAGATAGCGACCATGGACTTCATGATCGTAGCGGCATTCCGCATCGAGCACGACGACATAAGCAGGGGTGTCGCTCTTCCAGAGGCGAGCGGGATCGATATGCATGGTAATTCTCCTATCGAAGGAAGGTCCGGGATGAGGGGGGTGGGCTTCAGAGGGCGATGGGTTGCTCGCCCCGCCAGCGGTCCAGCGCCCGAAGTGCTGCTTGTGCAGGGTGATCGGCGTCATCGAAGTCGCCGAAGCCTTGAGCCCAGCATCGCCATCCGGCGATCGCCTCGCCGATCAGTTCGACAGCAGTCGTGCTCGGATCCGGCAGCAGGAAGGTCGGCATTGACCCCTCGCATTCGTCGACCGGCGTCTGCAGCGGGCACATGCAGGGCATGAGATGCGCGCGTGCCTGACGAAGGTGCCATGTGTGGCCGAGCGGCAGGGCCCGCCATCGTCCCGCGGTGTCGGCGGCGGCCATGATGATCTCTGGGTGGCGCGCCGGATCGGCCAGCGCGAGCAGACGGTAGGGGACGGCGCCGAAATTGTCCCAACTGATCACGGCACCGGGTGATGCGATGTGCGGCTCCAGCCAGTCGAGCAGATCAAGGACGGTATCCCCTTCGCCGAGGCACCGAGCCTCGGTCGAGAAGCGGTAGCCGTCATGATCCGGGGAGACCGTGAGCATGCCGATCCCGCAGAGGATGCGGGCATCCGGTCTGTTACGCGCGGCGGGACAGGCCCCGATGGTGCGGATGGCGAGTGCGATCGACGCGGGCGCGAAACCTCGCTCCTCGATCGACAGGTCGATGAAAGACATGGGCATTTCCTTGGGCATTGGCCGCATGGCGGCCGTGTGGGATCAGTTGGTTACGGACAGCAGGTCCGCGACGTGCGCTTGCGCCGCGGCGTGATCGCTTTCGCCGAGCCAGACGGAGAGATGGTCGCTGAGGACGGCCGCGATGCTATGTCCGACCGGGTTCAGCGCGGCGAAGCGCCGTATGACCAGCCGAAAGGTGGCGATTGCATCGACTTGCACCTGCCCCTCGATCTCGCTGATGTTCGACCGCAGCCAGTCGGCGAAGCGGCGGCCCCGATCGACCTGGGCATGGAGAATGTTCATGTTCGCGCAGGCCTGCGCGAAGGTCAGCCGTTTGTCGTCATGGCTGGCGGTCAGGTTCAGAGCATATTGCTGACCGCATCCCGCGAGCGCGCGGATGCAGGGCGACCATTTGGCACCGGGCAGGCGATCGAGAAGTGCCGCGTCATCATCCAGGCCATATCCGGCGATCGTTGCGCCATCGCGGAGCAGCTGTTCGTCAAGCCATGTCAGGAGCCACTCGGCGGGATCAGAAGGCTGGAGGACACAGCTGTCGAGGGCGAAGTGAATGTCCGGATCGCGCAGTTCGGCGGTCAGAATGGCGGCACCGATGGGGATCTGGCGGTCGACGCCCAGGCGATGACCGATATCGAGCCGGGCGACGCTCAGGGCCGTGATGATAGGTGAAGGAAGCATAGGCAATGTGCTCCAGGCACGCGCCATTGTCGCCCACGCCGCGTGAGGCGGCGGGGGTTTAAGACGCGTGGATGGTGGGGGATGACCGGCAGAACCGGCCGACGATGAAAATTCTGACCGAAGGCCGAGTCGGCGGATGCCGACCCTATTTTTTCCTTTCGTTCAGAACCTTCGCTTCATCCGTCCGTACGGATCAGCGCCATCGCCGCCTCTTTTCCGTGCCAGTGGCATGGCTTCGCCTTTCAGAGGCACTTCCAGGCTGTCGCAATTCGTTAAGGAATCGAATATAGCCTGATTGTGTCCGTGGGTGCTCTCCTACGGACCGGGGCGTGAGAACCCTGCGCATAGAGCCGGTCAATATGACCAAATTCGGTCGCGGAGCACTTCTGTGACCGGATGGCGGACACGTATGTCCAGGCCATCCGGCTAAAGGTGTTCGCGCCAGTCTATGCGCTGGTTCTCAACTTCCGGTCTCCAGAAGGCCGGCACCCCGCCATTTCACGGGGTGCCGCCGGCTGTCCGGCGCGCATCCCCATCGGGGGATAATATGGTTGGGATACGGGGGATTAGGGCAGCGTCGGCCAGCATGCTGGCGATGACGATCGCCGCCTGCGGGGGCGGCGGCGCGATCAGCAGTTCGGGCAGCATAGCGACGCCACCGCCGACTGGCGGCTCGACGCCGACGCCCAGTCCATCACCGACGCCTGCGCCGACACCGACGCCCGCGCCGACGCCATCGCCAAGTCCGACACCGTCGCCAACGCCGTCGCCGAGCCCAACGCCCTCGCCGTCTCCGACGCCTTCACCCACACCCACGCCGACACCGGCCCCCACGCCAACGCCGACGCCGACGCCGCCGGTCTATTCGACGCCGGTGCCGCCACCGCCGGGCTATGTCATCACGCCATCGGACCGCCAGCCGATCCGCTCGGTCAACGACACGCCCGAGTTCCGCCGCAACTACGGTGCGAACGAGTTCATGAATGCGCTCTACGCGCTCGACAGCGGGCACACCGGTCAGGGTGTCACCGTCGCGGTGGTCGACGATGGCGTGATGAACGTGAACGGCGAGCTCGACGGCCGCATCGACCAGACGCTTTCCAAGGACTTCGGCTATATCGTGGCCGCCGACGGCACCCGGACCAAGCGCAACGAGCTGGGCAGCGCAGCGTCGGACCACGGTACGGCGGTCGCCAACATCATCGCCGCCAGGGTTAATGGCGGTGGCGCGGTGGGTTATGCGCCGTCCGCGACGATCGTCGCGCTCCGTGTCGCCGACTGGGACGAGAAGACGCAAGGGGAAATCTTGTGGCACACCGACGAGGCCATCCGCTATGCGGCGGACAAGGGGATCAAGATCGTCAGTTCATCGCTGGTCGGTGGCAGCGCGAGCTGGACTGCGGCAACCGAAAGGCTGGCGGCGACCGGCGGGCTGCTGGTCAACTCCACCGGCAATTACGGCGCTGCCGATCCCCATAATAGCCAGTGGATCAGCGCCGACAAGCGCCAGGCACTTCTGTTCGTCGGCGCGCTCAGCCCGGCGCTGACCGCCTACGAAATCGAGGCCTATTCCAACCGGGCGGGGTCGATGAAGGACCGCACCGTCGTTGCGGTCGGCGCCAATGTTACCACGCTGGTCGATGGTACGGTCGGCGTCTTCTCCGGCACCAGTTCGGCGGCACCGGTGGTCGCAGGTCTCGCCGCCGACATCCTGTCCAAATGGCCGCAGCTGAGCGGCCAGCAGGCAGGCGACGTCATCCTGAAGACTGCCAAGGACATTGGTGCACCGGGGCCGGACGAGGTGTTCGGCATGGGGCTGGTCGACTTCAAGGCGGCGCTGTCGCCGGTCAATCCGACGCTGTCGAACGGCAGCACTCAGACCAGCGTCGCCAAGTCGGTGATGGTGGTGCCGACGGCGGTCGGCACCGCTGCGATCCAGACGGCGCTGTCGCATGTGACGGTGCTCGACGCCTATGGCCGCGACTTTTCGGGTTCGGTCGCGGCGCTCGTCGTCCAGCCGCAGGTGATGGCCGACCGCCGCATCGAGCGGCGGGTCCAGCAGATGGGGCGACAGGCGAGCCTGTCACTCGGCGGTTTCAGCGGAACGATGGGCTTTACCAGCACCCGCTTCGGCCCGGGACAGGATCAGGTTCGAGCCGCAGCGACGGCAGGCACCTTTGGTTACACTGACGGGACGACCGGGGTTCATGCGGCATGGAATGCCAGCGACATGCTCCAGGCCGACGTCATGGGTCTGGCGCCCTTCGCCGATGGCGTGCTCGCCTATGCCCCGCAGGCCGGGACCAGCCTCGGCGTCGACCGGGCGGTCGGTGGCGGACGGCTCGGGCTGACCATGGCGGCGGGGCGAGCCAGCGGGAGTGCCGCGCAGGCGATGACGCTGGGCTGGAGCCGGGGTGGCCTCGATCTGCGCGCGTCGTTCATCGACGAGGATGGCACGCTGATGGGTATGCCGACCGGTGCCGGTGCGCTGCGATTGGGACGCGGCGCCCGCACCGTCATGGTCGAAGTCCACCACCGCATCGGTGTGACCGATGGCTGGGCGCTGGAGGGCTATGGCTCACTGGGTGTGACCCGGCTGAAGATTGACACCGCCTCGCTCGTCACCGGCGCCACCCCGATCCTCGGCAGCCGGATCGGCGTGCAGGCAATCGGTGCGGTACCCGGCGGCCTGCTGACGCTCGGGATCGCGCAGCCGCTCGCCATCGAGGCGGGCGCGGCGGAGCTGACCCTGGGCACCGGCTACGACCTTGCCAGCCGTTCAGTCATGTACGGTGTCACCCGCGCCAGCCTTGTGGGGCAACGCCGCGTCCAACTCACCGCTGGCTACATCACCCGCACCGCCATGCCGCTCCGCCTCGGCGTCATGCACGACGTCACAGACGGCTCCGTCGCCGCACTCGTCGGCTGGCACACCGGCTTCTGATCTGACCATCTCACAGGGAGAGACTCATGCGTTTGACCATTGCACTCGTCATCGGGCTGGCCGCCGTGCCCGCCGCCGCCCAGCGGGCACCCATCACCAAATTGCTCGACAAGATCCCATCCGTCTTCGGCAATGGGCCGAAGCAGCCTGCCATCACCATGCCGGCCACGCCGGTGATCGTCGGCCTGACCCGTGCTGCCGATCGCAGCGTTGCCGGTGATCCGGTCACCTTCGACCTCGGTGGCTTTCGCCTCGGCATGAGCGAGGCGGAGGTGTCTGCTGTCGCAACATCCCGTCGATTGCTCACCAAAGGCGCGACCCGCTTCGTCGATTTTGAAAGCGAGGTACGCGGTGCGATCAATATTGCGGGTGGCGCCGGTGGAGCCCCGACCCGACGGAGCGTGCTCGGCGAGGCGACGCTTCAGGACGACGCGGGCGGGCGATATACGCTACGAATGCTCGTCTGGCCGGATGGGGCGCATTTGTCCGGGATCACCTATATCGCGCCACAAGGTACGGCGGCCGCCGAATGGCGGCAGATGCTTGTCACCAAATGGGGCACGCCCCATCAGGAGAGCAGCCGCGACACCTTCTCCGCGCGTTGGGGGAAAGCCGGGCTGGATGGCTACCACGCCGACGCCGATGTCGGACCTCGTGGTGGTACGGTCGGCATCGGTTCACCCGATGGATCATCCCAACGGCCAGCCGCTCTGGTGGCACAAGCCGCTGACGCCTTCTTTGCCGCTCGTGCCAAGAAGCCGGTGCTGTGATGGGCGCGATTCTGAAGGGGACGATGCATATCCGTCCGCTGGTCGCAGCCGCCGCGCTTCTGGCGCTGACCGCCTGCGGCCAGGGACCGGGTGATGCTGCCCGTGCCGCGATGGAGGCGGCCGGGCGCGGTCAGACCGCCGAGGCGCTCGAGCGGATCGACCCGGAGATCAAGGCGACCGCCGGGATCTTGATCACGCCGATGCTGCAGGGCAAGGCCGCGAACGCGCAGAAGCGGGGCGGCGTTACGTCGGTCGAGGTCGAGAAGATCGACAAAACGGATCCGGATCACGCCGTGGTGACCACCGTCACCCGCTTTGGCAACGGATCGACGCAGACCGACACCGGCAAAGTACGCCGCATCGATGGCAAGTGGTACATTACGATGTAGAATGGAGGCGTGTGGGGTTCGATCGTCTCCCTATGGCGGGTGAATGGAGGAAAGGTATCGCCCTCATCCATGGGCCTACGACATCTCTCGTGATGTCGCAGGCCCGTCGCCGTGGAACGGCCACGTCGATCAGGCATGCCGGACGAACAGGCGTTCGAATGCCTGTTTGCAGCGGCGGACCCCGTCCTCGGTCAGCGCCACCGACTTCGCCTTTCTGGCCGGATCAGTGATCAGCCCCTGCCCGTGAAGGCGGTCGAGTGCCGACCAATCATACGTCTTCCACGCACGCCATGTCGGATCACCGGCACCATCCCGGTGTAGAGTGAGGTAAAGCAGCGCCAGCACGGCTTCGTCGATGCGATCGGTATCAACGGGCGGCATGGACATGACCTATCCCCTCGCAATTTGATCCGAAAGGGTGCGCCGCCGATATCGGATCGGTCAATCCCTCCGCCCTCGGCAGAGGCGTGGCTGGCGTGACGCGCCCATGGTGAACCCCGTCACCGGATATGTGGGGACGGACCCGATCGGCCGGCGACACGCTGCACATACCGCCGGTTTTCGGTCGCCTGTGCTATCGCCTCCGCCAATAACGAGGGAGCCAGCCGACCCAGTTCAGCCGCCGCCACCTTGTCGGCCAAAGCTACCGCCGCGCGTCGGTTACGCTCACCGACAGTGATCGCGCTGCCGGGCCGGAGATTGGCGTCATGCGCCTCCTGCCAGCGGACGACAAGCGGATGGGTGGCAACGGGCGGCACGACCGACGCATGCTCGACCATCTTTGTCGCTGCGGGAGCCGTGATATCCGGCCCCTTCAATGGGACTGGCGTCGGTAAAGTTGCGGGCGGGGTCGTGGCCTCGATCGGAGGATGTGGACACTCGGTCGCCGATGATGGCACAATGGTGGGCTGCGGGGCAATTGGTGCCGTCTGCTTTTCCTGCGACTGACGGATACCCTCCAGCCGGCGCTGCACATCGGCTGACTGCAATGCCTCTGGGGTGATTCCCAGACGAGCCGCATCGGTATCGCGAAGGACAAGCCCCTCGTCCTGCTGCCGAACCGGGATACCAGCACGCGAAATTTCGTCGATCGCGCGGTGGACCTGCGTTGGCGCCTTTCGCGCCCCCGCTTGACGCTCCAGGCCCTTGTCCCGGGCATCACGCAGTCGATCCTGGACACTGGGGTCGGCGATATAGCACCTGAGACCGTCCTGAAGGATCCGGTTACGGTGGGCCAAGATCCATTTGCCGCTGGGGTCGTCGGGAATGGTCAGAATGCCGGGTGCGGCTTTTACGGCCTCAACGATATTGGCGATCAGTCGGTTCTGCCGGTCGCGGATCCGGTTGAGCTCCTTTACCTGCTCGGGTGATGCCAGATCGAGCATATGACGATCCAGATCGTTGATTTTAAGCGGCTCGGTTCGACCGTCGCGGCGCGTGATACGGCGCCGCAAAATCTCGATGCGCGACAGCCAGTCGTCGACCTCGGCGCTGGATGGGACTTTCGCTGTAACCGGCACCTCGGCCGATGGCGCAGGGGCCGATGCAGGCTCGGTCGTCGGGGTTGGCGGGGCAGCCGGGTCTTCCACCGGCTGGGGCTGGCTGACGGTTTGTTTCGCCGGGGCGGCGGTGGTCACCGAGGTTTCGATTGCAACGTGCTCGCGCCGCCAGATCGCGGTATCATGCAGGACCTGGAATTCCATCTCGATCCGCTGGCGGGCGATTTGGGCATCGGCCATCAGCGACGCTGCGAATTTGACGTCGGGCGCGGCAGCCTTTTCGAGGTCGTCGAGATAGGCGTGTGCCTCCCGCTCACGCTGCTTGAAAGCCTGATAGCGCGGGCAATCCGAAGGAGCCTTGCCTTTCGCTTGCAGCTTGCCGGCGAGGTCGTCGGCATGGCCGCGCATTTTCTCGGCGGTTTGATCCGCATTGCTGCGCGCCATGGGATGGAAAATCGATAAAAGTACATCAGCGGTCCGCGCCTCCGCGCGCCGCTCCGTCAGTTCGCGTTCAAGGTCCGCGAGCGTGGCGCGGTCCTTTGGCCTTTCGCCGATTATGGCACGCAGGTCCGCCACCCGGTCAGCGTCGGCCTTCTCTACCTCGTCATGCTGCTTGAGCAACGCAGCCATCCGCGCCCGCCAGCCCTTAATCGCGTTTTCGACATCCTTCGCGGGGGCGGCGCCACATGCCGCGAGGAACGCCGGTTTGCGAGTAAGGTGCTGCTGCGGCTCGGCCTCGATCCCCATGGCTTCGTACGAGCGCGGATCATAGCGCCGCCGTGATCCGATCGCCTCCAGTTCCACGTTCACCGCAGCGGCGAAGAGCGTTCGCATGTACATCGGCCAGTCCTTGTGACGGACCTCGGCGCATTTCTTTTGGCGATACGGATAGGTCTGTCGGCGATTACGGGATTTGGTGCGCTTTTCCTCCACGATGGCGAAGTCCCATTGACCATCGATCTGCTCGCAAGGCCTGTCATGATAGAGCAGGTGGAAATGCCAGTTGCGCTGATGGTTCGCAGCTGTCGGTGCGTGCAGCGCGATATAGCAGCGCAGGTGAAGGCGTTCGAACTCGTGCTTCAACGTTTTCAGGACCCTCTGACATCCGTCGAGGTCGAGGTCTGCTGGCAACTCGCCGGTGATCCGGCGTTGAGCAATGCCACCACGCCCCTTGCGTATGTGGACCAGTCCGTCAGGGTCATGCTTTTTCAACCAGCTGGCACAATCGGCGATGTCGGCTTCCGCCTGGAAGGGGTGCGTCCTGCTCGGCGACGCGCTGGCTATTTTCCCCGCTTTCTCGACCCGGTGCGCCTCCGGATCGGCCATGATCCGCTCGAGCGCGGTCTTGAGCGCTGACGGGATGTCTGGCTCCTGCATCATGACGTTCAACGTCACTGGGTCAAACCGCTCGGCCAGACAGATGCCGTCGGGATGGCCGCTGTCCTCATGGGCGAGCACGGTGGCGAAGAAGGCGCCAGCATCGCCGATGATGTTGGTCTCGATTACGGCCGCCCCTTCAGCGTCGCGCGCGAGGGCTTCGTCACGCGTCACGTAGGCAACATGTGCGACGGCGTCGTGAACCTCACTCGGGGCAGCAGTCGCTACGGCTTCCTCGCGCGTCACATAGTCGACATGACCGACCGGATCGGCGGGAAGGCCGTCATTGGTGCGGCATGCCCCATCCACCCCCTTGGTGACGCTGGTCAGCGCGAAGTGAAATGACTGGTGCCCATCAGCGGTTACGAATCGGCCGATTGGAGGCCGTGGCATATGGAAACGCGCAGGCGGCAGGCCACGGGACGGGCGAGCCGCCCGCTCGACTACGACCTGGCGTTTGGGTTCGTCGATCCGCCGGCGTCGCCGAAGGCCCATGATGTCGGTTTCGCGCCCGGTAATGTCATCATCGGACAGGCGCGAGCGGTATCGCCCGATGGCCGCCTGAGCGCGCGCAGCCTTGGCCGGGTTCATTGCGGCCGGGGGTTCGAAGTTAAAAGCGAGCTGCGATGTCATGGTGGATAGTGTCCACCGAATACTATCGATGCACAATAGATATTGTGAATGGCATGTGTCTCCACGGTTTATAGGATGAACTGGAAAAGTTCTACGGCTTATTGCCGCCACCGTCGATGACGACGGTGATTATCGCGAAGCGACCGCTCGCCAGAGCTTCCCCTTTCTCGGGTGCGCCGCATACCCGAGAAAGGAATTGCGCGACTTATATCGTCTGGGGGCTGTGTTCCCAGAAAATGGGTTTGGAATACGAGATAATTCGGGTTTTCTGGGAAACGCGACTTGGCGTTTGGCAAGGATGATGGACGGATCATTGCCTCATGACCTTCTGCGAGGCCGCTGCCCGCCAAGGACCGATCCCGGCGCACCTTGGCCATGGATGGCAAGGTTCGGTTCACGATTGTTGCCTAAAGTCCCACGGCAGTCCGTCATGAAAGTGACGACATCGCGAGGACGAAGATGCTGGAAGACGACGCGGCGCTTTGGAAATTTGCACCCGATACGCTGCTCAAGGCCCTGGTCCTGGCGTGCGAAGAGCATGGCGACCGGGTGGAGGTAGAGATCGACGCGCTGATCCAGCGGGGTGATCTCAAGGCCGCTCGACAGCCTTGGGGCACCAGCACGACGGCGAGCGCACTCAAGGACGTTCAGCCAGCGATCTACCGACTGCGCAATGAGCTGGTATCCGAGCTTCCCTCGACCCTAGGCAAGTTGCTGCGCTTGGCGCAGCTGGAACAGCAGCGGCAGTATGTCGATCGGTCGTCGAAGAAGACGAAATTACCCGCGGACGAATTAGCCGCCGATCTGCCGGCGAGGATCAAGGCAGCGCTCGCCCGCGAGCGCAAGGCCGATATGCCAGCGGCCGCGCTTTTCCATGCTGCATTCACGCGAGCGCGTGAAGCGGGGTTGGTTGAGTATGACGACATTTCGGTATCGCCGAGGTCTGACGAGACTGATGGAGCGTTTCGCGCGCTGACGGCGGGGTTCGTCCTGCCGCCGGCCGATTTCGAACGGTCCGGGCGGCCGATCCCACGCCCTTATTGGGACGCGGTCCGGGCCTACCCCTTTCACTGCCCACTCGATCTGCCCGTTGGCGATGCGACGGAATTCGAGTGGGAAGACGACCCCATGCCGCGATATGCGAGCTATGATCAGATGATCGCGCGGGACGCGAAATTCGCTTTCTGGGCGAATGAGGCGCGGCAACGCTTCACCAACCTGTCGATGCATGTCCGGATGATGCGGGACATCCCACGCGACCCCGAAGAGGAGACGTGGCAATGGGCCGACCGCGCCTATGCAGGGATAGTCGCCCAGACCGGCGCGGACCTGCCCGACCACGACTTGTCGCGGCTGATCGATCGGGATTATGACATCCTTCAGGACGACGAACGCTGCCGCATCTGGTGGTACTGGGCGGAGCGGCATTGGGCAATCAACGGCTACCTGTCCCAACAGCACGACTATCATCTGGCGGACGATCCGATCGACGACGACCTCATCAACGGCTGGCTGATCCTGCTGGTCGGCCGGCACGTGACGGACGAATGGCTGCAACCCGCATGGCTGCGACAGCGCCTGTTCGACTGGCGCGTACTCCCACTGTTCGCCGCGCCCGTGCCAGCGGTTCGGTATCTGGTTCCCCGGGCCGCGCTTGTGCCGGAGCAGGCCGAAGGCGCGACCATTCCCATTTCACCATCCAGACCGTCCGAAAACTCGCTGACGGACGTAGATGAAGCACTGCGCCTGCAACATAGCGTCCATCAAACATAATTTAGGATCATTTGTTACGTAGGTTGCAACTTTGTCGCACGTATATTGTAAATGCAAAAGGGAGGGCAGAGTTTTCGGACAGTCTCCATCGCGAAACGAGAACGGGCGGCTACTGCATGATTAGGCCACCATCGACGGCATATTGGCTGCCGGTGACGTAGGAGGCATCGTCCGAGAGGAGGAACAGCGCAACAGCCGCCGCTTCCTCGGGTGTACCAGGGCGACCCAGCGGGACCTGACCGACGACGAAATCCTCGAAACCACGTTTTGCCTCATCGGGCAGGAAATGGCGGAAATTGGTGTCGATCGGTCCGGGCACGACGACGTTCACACGGATGCCTCGCGGCGCGAATGCCGTCGCCCAAGACCGTGCCACCGCGACCAGTGCCCCTTTGGTGGCAGCGTACAGGCTTGTGGCAGCGGCTCCCTCATAGGTCGAGGACGATGACGTGACGACGAACGAGGCCCCGTCCCTCAGGTGATCGGACAGCGCAGCGAGTTGAAGCATCGGACCCCGCACGTTGGCGGCCATCATCCGGTCGAAGGCACTGGCGTCGACTTCTTCAGGCGTGCCGAGCGCGGCATATCCGGCGTTGAGCCATAGTCCGTTGAGGCCGCCCGCATTGTTTGCCGTCTCGGCCAGCATGGCGACGCTGGCAGGATCAGCGGCATCGTTGGCGAGGACCTGGCCACGATCGCCGAGCTCACGTCGCGTGCCATCGATACGATCCGGACTGAGCCCCGTGACGATTACGCTGCCGCCTTCGGCGACGATGCGCTTCGCGCCAGCCAGACCCATGCCGCTCGTTCCGCCCGTGATAAGGACGCGTTTGTTCTCGAACCTTGCCATTGAGCGAAGTTAGCAGACAAAGTCGCTTCCGGCATCCGGCTTTCCCACGGGGATGGTGAGACGGGAATGTCCGCTATGTAGTAGAACTGACATTCGCTATCGCTAAGGGTAGCCTACCCATATCAAGGTAGTAACCATGCTATCGCTCATGATCGCTGCGACAATCTCCACGTCTTCTCCGAAATGCACTCTTCCATTTGACGTTGCTCGGACCGAAGCGGCGGCACGGGCCATCGCCCAAGTTGTCATTGCATCGGCACCGCCTGAACCGATAGACAAGAATATATTAAGATATGATCTTCACATTGAATATCTGCGCGAACGGAATAGCTGGATAGTTTATCAAAGAGCTGTTTCTGCCGCTAAAGGTGTTCGGTTTTTAGGCGGCAACGGAATTGGCATGGAAATAGCTGCCTGCGACGGTGCTGTGTCTGACATTAGCCGTCAGAGATAGGCCGTCTGGAGTTAGTGAAGGCAGGCGTCTCGCTTTTCCATAAACGAGCGGCCGGCGAGGCGAGGCGGGCGTTCTCGGAATCGATAGAATTGCGGGAACTATGTACCCTGTTGATGCTGGCGCAGCGTGATCGCTAATCAGGAGGTCACATCCGGGGAATCACGTCACAGGAGATAGTACGGACTGCCCGCCGAAATGCGCGAGCAGGTTGTCGAGGACGAGTTGCACCGTCGCCTGCACAGCTTCCGGAGAACGGCCGGCGATGTGAGGGGTAAGGATGACGTTGCGCAGCGCCGCCAGTTCGCCTGGCACATTCGGCTCTCCCTCAACCACGTCGAGCGCGGCCCCGCCAATGCGGCCGTGCGTCAGCGCGTCGATCAGGGCAGATGTATCCACCACGCTGCCGCGCGCTATGTTGACGAGGAAGCCTTCGGCACCGAGCGCATCGAGCACGGCCGTATCCACGAGGTGCGTCGTCGCCGCTCCGCCAGGCGTGGCGACGACCAGGAAGTTCGACCACTCGGCTAGCGCCTTCGCAGAAGGCAAGTAGAGCCAGGACGACCCGTCGCGGGGCTTGCGGTTGTGATAGGCGACCGTCATCCCAAAGCCTTCGGCGCCACGCCGGGCGATCTGCTCGCCGATATTGCCCAAACCGAGGATGCCGAGCCTCTTCCCGGAAATCATCGGGCGCGGCTGGCGCGAGATCGCCCATTCGCCGCGCCGCACCGCCGCGTCGGCCTGGACGATGCCGCGTGCGATCGACATGATCAGAGCCATCGCGTGGTCCGCGACGGACGTGTCGTTCGTGCCCGGCCCGTTGGTGACTACGATGCCTCGTGCCTGGGCGGCCGCCACGTCCACCTTCTCGTAGCCCGCGCCGAGCGCGCAGATGATCTCAAGCTTTGGAAGCGCCGCGATCTCGCCGGCACCGAGGCCCGTCGACCCGTTCGTCAGCACTGCGCGGATGCTGTCACCCACGGCTTGTATGACCGCCGCCCGTTCTGATGCTTTGGGCGCGACATGAAGCTCGAAACCTGCGTCCTTGATACGAGCCAGGCTTTCAGGTGCAAGCTCGACGAGAACGAGGAGAGGGATCGACATGAATAGACCTCCGGATGCTGCACCAGCCGGGATTTGGCGACGGGACGAGAAGCATAGCAATTGTCCCTACAGGCACATAGACACGAGCAAAGGGCGACGCAGGCGCCCCCCACCAATCCGCCTTCCCGCAAAGGAGCGGCCTGCAAGACGGCCAAGGCTTTCCCATTGGGATGGTATTTTGAGACAGAGTTGAAAAATCGGCTGCCACTGCAGGTAACCAATCAGCGTCTTGAGGTACCCGCGTTAGAACATTCGGCGTTTTTGTACCTCATCGGTGCGCAACCGTATACCCGCTTGAATGCGGTGCTGAATGCAGCTTCCGACGTGTAGCCAAGCGAATACGCGATGGCCGCTATCCTGTCGCTTCCGTTTCTCAGGCGCTGTTGAGCAAGAACCATACGCCAGCGTGTCACATACTCCATCGGGGGTGTCCCAGTTAAGCTTCGAAAGCGTTCCGCAAATCTGGAGCGTGACATGCCCGCGGTCGCTGCAAGCCTGGCGATTGTCCATGGATGAGATGGATCGGCGTGGATAGCCTGCGCCGCCCGCCAAATCTGTGGGTCGGATTGGGCAAAGAGCCAGCCTGTTGTGCGTCCCGCACTTTGGCTCAAGTAGTGGCGCAGCGTATCAACGAGCAGCAAATGCGACAGGTGACGTACGGCAGAAATGTGGCCCGGCGCCTCTGCCGATAATTCTTCCCGCAGTCGCTCCAGAAGCCAGCGCAGGCCGTTTTGGCCCGCAGCGTCACGAAGGGGAAGGATGCCAGGCATCGCACCGAGCAGCATTGCCGTCTGCGGACCCGTGAAGGCGAAATGCCCAGCCAGCAAGACCGTATCTCCACCGCCGTTTATGGTCGCGGTGCGATCGCTCCATGCCTCTTCGGGTATCTTGTCGATACCTGTCGACGCGAAAGAAAGATCGCGCGCGATGGTAAAGGATCGGCCACTCGGCAGGATCACACAGTCCTCCGCCGAAAGGCGCAGTGGACTTGCCTCGCCTTCGACACTTAACCATGCCCGACCCGAGGCAACGGCATATACTTTGAGCCCGTCATGGGCTGGAAACCGTATCGCCCAGGCTCCGCCCAGATCGAATGCACCGGCAACGTGAGTGACCGGGAACAGGGTCGACAGCACGTCAGACAGGGGATCTTGTGACATCAACGTGGGACGATCGCGAATGTTAAATGGACTGAGACGCATAGTTCGTCTCAGTGTACGGCGCTAGATTGTGTCTCGGTAAAACGCAAACATGAGGTCGCACAGATATGATCAAGATGCTGATCGGCTTTCGCCGTCGTCAGGGAATGAGCATGCAGGAGTTCAAAGACTACCGGCGCGATATCCACGCACCGCTACTTTTCAACCTTCCCGAAGCGGACAAAATTAGACGATTTGTCGTATCCTATCCCGTTGCCGCACCTGGCTGGCCAGAGCCGACCTTCGATGCAGTCGTGGAGGCATGGTTTGACTCGCTTGATGACCTGAATGCACTCTACACTTGCGAAGCCTTTCAAGAGGTGGTCGACCCCGATCATGCCAACTTCATCGATCTAGCGTCGGTCAGCCGGATCGTTTCAGAGGAGATAGTCGTCGTTGGTTAGCCGTCTCCTGTGAGCATCAGGCTGACGTGGCAACCTGATGCTCCAGCGCGGCATCAGCGTACCGGCGAGATGGCGAACGGCGC
>NZ_LDTE01000059.1 GCF_001476905.1 Sphingomonas sanguinis
TTCCATCTCAAGGACTTCCGCCGTGTCGCTACCCGCTACGATAAACTCGCCGTCAACTTCCTCTCAGGCGTCGCCATCGCAACCGCGCTCGCATTCTGGCTCTGATTGAGTCTCAGCCCTAAGGCCATAGTGGGCTATGGGCATTATGCCGTTCCCTGACCTTTAGCTGGCCATGCCTCGAAGTCGCGTGTCTGCACGCACTTGCAATGCTATTTGCGATGTGTGGACCGCTACGTAAATGTGCTACGTAGAGCGTCGACTCGGTCATCAAAAAACGGCAGAAAACTGCGGTTTTTTGGATATGGTCGGGGAGACAGGATTCCTGACCTAATTTTACCGCGCGCTAAGTCATTGATTTTACGTCGCCGCGCAACCCGTCTGCCAGCGAGTTGCACAGTGATGGGTACAACAGGGTGTGCAGGTATACAAGTGATCGAACGCCACGCAGCGGGAAACCGAAGGCGGTACAAAGACCCAATCCCGGTCATTTATAGAATTCCTAGGCGTGCCCGATATCGGCCATTCGTTCAGCATTACCACCGGCCAATCAACCACGTTTCCGAACGATCGGTTTACTGCGTCTGCGTAAGCTCGACTGGCAATTTGGCCCGATGGAGATGATCGATGGGTCATTCGTCGATGGACCCTGCCTTTCACGAACTCCGGCCCTGGAACGAGGGCCGGCTGATCGGTGCAAAGCGCGCTCTGAAGCAGCAACAGGTCTGGGCTATTCGCTTCTGGCTCGACCAGCATAGACGACTGCGTGATCGAGCGCTGTTCGACTTCGCCATCGATAGCAAGCTGCGCGGCTGCGACGTGGTCAGGGTGCGGATCGGAGATATAGTTTCTGGCGGGCGCGTCCGTGACCGCGCCGTCGTGGTTCAGCAGAAGACCAGACGGCCAGTCCAGTTCGAACTGATGGACACGGCACGCAAGACAATGCGGGCATGGCTGGAGCGTCGTGGAGGGACACTGAACGACTTCGTATTTCCGAGCCGAAACGACTATATGGCCCACATGAGCACCCGGCAATATGCCCGCCTCGTGCACGAGTGGGTGGTCGGCATCGGCCTTCCGGCTCAGGATTATGGTACACACTCGCTTAGGCGCACGAAAGCGTCGATCATTTACAAGGCGACCGGGAACCTTCGCGCCGTTCAGATTCTGCTCGGCCATGCCAAGATCGACAGCACAGTGCGCTACTTGGGCGTTGACGTTGAGGATGCTTTGGATCTGGCGGAACGCACTGAGGTCTGAGCGACCCAAGAGGCGACATTCGAAGGTGCCAGACCGCTTCCCGCTTTCTGCCATTCGTTCATCTCGCAAGGCCAGGGCAATAACTCGAATGCTGGCTGGCTGCATGTCACCTATGGTAGAAAAAAGTGGCCTGTCCGCTTTCGGAGGCCGACGGCAAAAAGTACAAGTTCATTCGAGCAGTGGGGCGGTGGAGGCGAACGCCTACCGATGGCAGATCACAGGCTGACCGCTATCGTACGGTGAGACGGCGTAAGCGGCCTTTCGTTCCTGCGCTCGATTAGCGTATGATAGCCAGCGGGCGTCGAAATTGGTCTATCTATTCGGCCTCGGACAGGGACGTTGAATGAGGAGTCTTGGGCCCGGTCTTCATATCCTCAAACATCGCCCGATTGCGCCACTTCGCAACCATATTCGGGTTGATCCCCACCTCCCGGCTCTGCGTCGCGAGCGAAACTTGTGATCGCTGTATTGCTGCTCGGAGGGCGTGCGTGGTCGTGGCGTACCTCTCCCATACGGCTTCCTTCCATTCCCACGAAAGGATCGCACCATCAAACCTTGGGCTCAGACATCTGGATTTATCGTGTAACGACATCTCGGTGCATCGGGGCGAGCTTTGCCAGTAGCCGGTTCTGCGCCGCAAAGGGCACGTGCTCTTGACGCATGGCCGCCTGCAGATTTTCGACAAGCGCTGCCATGTCGGCCTGTTGGATGCCCATGTCCTTATGCGCGGCGGTCATGTCGCGGCCGGTATAGGAGCATCCGCCGCCTAGTATGTAGCAGAACTGCTCGTTGAGGGTACGCCGCAGCCGGACCATGTCGTGATTGCGGAAGATGTCGCTGATGCGCGGATCGGCCTGGCTACGGGCGATCAGGCCGTCGACGATGCGCGCTACCCCCGGCGCACCGTGAAAGGCCTTCCATAGCTTGTCATTATTGAACGGGACGGCACCGGCATTCGCGTTCGATGGGCGATAGGCGGGGACCGGCTCTTCCTGTGCGGAGGGGGCGGCTGCGGCCTGCAGGAAAAGAAGGGCGGCGATCAGCATGTCAAAAGGATCCCTGGATCGAAAGAAACGCGCCACGCTGTTTGCGGACGGTGGCAATATCGCCGAGGTCGACATAGGCGGCGGTCAGCGACACATGCCGGGCCACCGCCCAGGCGGCGAAGACGTCGATCGCCTTTTGCTCGCGCGCGAAGCCGAGATTGTTCGGCTTGGTCCGTAACTCGCCGCCGACGACGAGGCGCCGGGACAGCATGTAACCCGCCGATCCCTCGAATTGCGGGCGGTAACGGTCGTTCCGGTCGCCACCAAAGCCCAGCAGTCCGAATTGGTTGGCCTTGGTCATCCGCATCGTCGCATCGAGAACGAGGCTCTGCGACAGCAGGATTTTCGTGGCCGATAGAGTGAAGTCGGTGCCCGTGTCGCTGCGCCCGCCGATCGCATGGATGATCGCACCGCGATTGGCCCGCTTATGTTGCACGCCGATCGTGATCTGGGGAAGCCAGCGATCCTGATCCCACACCGCATCGCCGGCGATCCGCACCTTGGCGCCGAAGATATCCTGTCCGAAAGTAAAACTCTGGCCCAGGCCAAGAGTCGCACCGGCACTGCGCGTGTCGAACCGCTGACGGGTATAGGACAGCTCGACCCTGTCATGAATGCCGATCGCGCCGCCGAAGCTCGTCAGGTCGAAATCGGGCAAGGCGACCACCGTCGCATGGACCGTTCCGCCGATGCCGTTGCGCGTCTCATTCCCGGCAATCACCGCCCAGCTTGCCAGGCCGCCGCCCGCCGCACCGTCGACGCTGGTGACGCCGTTGGTCAGCAGCAATTTCCCGCCGGTACGGTATTCCTCCGCCATCACGGGGCCTGAATAGGCCAGGAGGGCGGCGCTTATGACGTATCGAATCCAACTCATGCGGGGCGTCATCGCCCAAAATGAACAATCTTAAGTTAATAAGATTTTGTTTACGGTTGGGAAACCAGAAGATCGTAAGCCGTCGGCCATGGTTAGACTGTCCATTCTAGTCTCATTGGCCGTCCTGCTGGTCCCAGCGAGTGCCTTGGCAGCCCCGGTCACGGTCCAGATTGTCGGCGCCGATGGCCGGCCGCTGGCGGGGGCGATCGTGACGGTGACGATGCCGAACACGCCCGCGCCGGTTCCGCACGGAAGCTATGCGGTGGGGCAACGCAATATCCAGTTCGATCCGCAGGTCCTGATCGTGCCGGTCGGGGCGACGGTCCGCTTTCCCAATTTCGACAAGGTCCGACACCATGTCTATTCCTTCTCGAAGCCCAAGAAATTCGAACTGAAGCTGTTTGGCCAGGACGAAAGCCGCAGCGTCGTGTTCGACAAGCCGGGGGCGGTGACGCTGGGATGCAACATCCACGATGCCATGAATGGCGTCGTCTATGTGACGAACAGCCCCTATACGGCGCAGACCGACGCCAATGGCCGCGTCCATATGAACGTTGCCGCCGGAACCGGGCGCATCACCGTCTGGCACCCCTCGATCCGATCGGCCGGAAATCAGCTAGAACAGGCCGTGACGATCGGCGGGGCGGGTCTTTCCACCAGTCTGCACCTTCGCCGATAATGATCCGGCTGCCGCAATTTCGCACGCTCCAGACGCGGTTGACGGTCCTTTATGGCGGGTTGTTCGTCGTCGGCCTGATCGTCCTGGCGGTGCTGGCGCAGGTGATGATCGAGCGGGGGGCGCGTGCGTCGGCCACGGATGAACTCATGACCAGCGCGTCGGTCTACGATCGGCTCTGGGACGAGCGGGAGCGGGCGCTGGCGGGGGCGGCCGATGTCGTGGCGCGGGACTTTGGTTTCCGAAGCGCGGTCGCCAGCAACGACGTCGCGACGATCGCTTCCGCGCTCGATAGCCTGAAGGTGCGCGCGCATGTCCCCTATGCCGTTCTGGTGACCGGTGATGGCACGGTCATCGGCAATGCCGGCCAACTCGGTACGGGCATCGTCGCTACGGTCCAGGCCTTTGGGAGGGAGCGCCGTGACGGCGTCGTTGCCAAAGATGGGCTGGCCTATCGGGTCGTCACCGCGCCGATCCTCGCGCCCAACGAGATCGGGCGTATCGCGTTCGTCGTACCACTCGATGCCCGGGAGTTGCACCAGCTCGAGCGGCTCTTTGCCATTCCGATCAATGCGACGATCCTGATCGGCACGGATAAGGGGGCATGGCGGATCGGCGATGTGATGCTGCCGGCGAGTGCGGAGCGGATGGTGGCGACGGTCCGCACACCCGTCGGACGCAGCTACGCGATGGTCCGCCCGCTTGCTGGGCCGGACGGGTCGGCTCAGGTTGCCCTCCTGCTATCCTATCCCATCGCGCGGGCCATGGAGTCCTATCGTTCGATCCAGATCGGGCTCGTGATCGCCGGGGTCGTGTGGCTCGTCCTCATCGTCCTGGGTACCCGGCGGTTGGCAGGCGGGATCGCGAAGCCGATCGCGGCCCTGGATACGGCGGCCCGGCTGCTCGAAAATGGGGAGCGGCATGAAGTCGAGGTGGTCAGCCAGGACGAGGTTGGCCGGCTGGCATCATCGTTCAATCGGATGTCGCTGGGTATCAAGGAGCGCGAGCAGCGCATCTCGCATCTGGCATTCCATGATGGCCTGACCGACCTGCCGAACCGCGTCTTCTTTCAACAGGCCCTCGACCAGGCGGTGGCACGCGCGCAGCGGCTGGGCGAAGAAGTCGCAGTCCTGTGTCTGGATCTGGATGGTTTCAAGGGTGTCAACGACACGCTGGGCCATCCGGTCGGCGATGCGCTTCTGCGCGATGTCGGCCAGTTGCTGTTGCGGTTGGCCGACGGCGCGATGGTCGCACGACTGGGCGGAGACGAGTTCGCGATCATCGTTGGCGTAGAGGCCCATTCCGAACGCCCCCGGCGGCTGGCGCAGGCGATCGTGAAGGCGCTGGCCGAGCCGTGGGACGTAGTCGGCCACACGACCATAATTGGCACCAGTGTCGGTATAGCCATTTTCCCGACCGATGGTCGCGACGGCATGACCTTGTTGAAGAATGCGGACTTGGCGCTTTACCGGGCCAAGGCCGATGGTCGGGGCGGTTTCCGCTTTTTCGAGCAGTCGCTGGACGAGGCCGCGCGCCGTCGTCGTCAGATCGAGACGGATTTGCGCGTCGCGATCCGGTCTGGGGATCTGCGCCTGCATTTCCAGCCGATCGTCGCGGGCGACAATGGTGCGATCAAGGGGTTTGAAGCGCTACTGCGGTGGCCGCACCCTCAGCGGGGTTATATCTCGCCAGCGGATTTCATCCCGATTGCCGAAGAATGCGGCCTGATCCTCCAGATCGGCGAGTGGGTGATGCATGAAGCTTGCCGGATCGCGGAGGCATGGCCGACGCATATCCGCATCGCGGTCAATGTCTCGCCACTCCAGTTCCGCGCAAAAGGCTTCAGTGCGATCGTGCTCCAAGCCTTATCCAAAAGTGGTTTGGCTCCGGAGCGGTTGGAAATCGAGATCACGGAATCGGTCTTTTTGGACGGCGAGTCCAACGTCCTTCAGATCCTGCACATGCTCAAGTCGCTCGGGGTGCGAATAGCGCTGGACGACTTCGGGACGGGATATTCCTCGCTTAGCTATTTGCGATCTTTCCCTTTCGACAAGATCAAGATCGATCGCTCATTCGTTACTAACGTGGCCGACGATGCGACTGCCGCAGCCATTGTCAAAGCGATCGTCGACCTCGCAACCGCGCTGAAGATGGATACGACGGCAGAAGGAGTCGAAGACGATCGACAACTCGCCCAACTTCGCGAGAATGGATGCACGACGTTGCAGGGGTATTTATTTAGTCGTCCGGTTACTGAAGTAGACGCATTGAATCTACTGTCATATACAGGTCGCGGGAAGCAAATTTCTGGTTCATTGGCGGGGTAAAATACCTGATTTGTCGTCCCGGTATATCGTAGCTCAAATTTACGATGAACCAGACCGGCTCATTCGCCAAGATTTGACAATACGTTCTGAGGGCGGAAGCGCGCGGCCATCCTTCCCAACGTGAGTCTGGGAAGCTGCACCGGCCCTTGAGCGATTGCCAAGATTATCGCGAAACCCGACCGCATTTCCCGTCATATCCCAGACCGGGAAACCGGGCTGATTTAGGGTCCAAACCCAAT
>NZ_LDTE01000006.1 GCF_001476905.1 Sphingomonas sanguinis
GGGCTGTTCCTGCTCTATGCCCTACCCGCCGCCTTCGGCTTTCCGGCAGGCATCTGGACCTATCAGGCCATGGCACTGGCCAGCGTCGTCGCGACCGGCTGGCTGATCGCGCGGATGGCGGAGCGGCTCGGCTGGGGCGCGGGCGCGACGGCGGCGGGGGTCGCCTATATCCTGTGGCTCGACCTGCTTGGCGGACAGGGGGGCCAGGCGCCGGTCTTTTACAATTTGCTGATGATGGGGGCGGCCTGGGCGATCCTCGAATCGGATCGGCGAGGACTTCGCAGCCTGGGTCTTGCCGCAATGACGCTGGTCGGCCTTGTTCTGCAGATCAAATATTCGGCAGTGGTCGAGGGGATGGTCTTCGGCCTGTGGCTGCTGGTTGCAGAGTGGCGGCGAAGCCAGTCGCCTGTTGCCCTGATCCTTTATGGCCTCGCGCTGGTGGTCGTGTCACTGTTGCCCACCGCGATGGCGGCGGGCGTCTATGCCGCGATCGGGCAGTGGGACGCGTTCCTCTACGCCAATTTCCTGTCGATCTTTCACCGCAACCCCGATCCGATCGGCGAGTTGGCGGGCAATCTGGGGCAGATGGTCCTGATCCTCTCGCCCGTGGTCACGCTGGCGGTCCTCGGACTGAAGCGAGCGCGGCGCGGCCGGGAGCGGACCTTCCTCGCCGTCTGGCTGGGCGCCGCGATCATCGGAGTGCTGATATTCCGGCCGTGGTTCGACCATTACGGCCTGCCGATCCTGCTGCCCGCCTGTACGGCGGCGGCGGCCATGCTGGGGCGACAGGACTGGCGGCGGCGTCAGACCCCTGCCCTGCTGCTGATCGTGGCGCTGGCAGGGCAGATCGTGCTGCTGTCGTTGCGCCACGAACGCGGCGACGCGACCGAATTCGCCGCCCTGTCCCAGGGGGTCGGCAAGGGGCCGGGTTGCCTCTACGTCTATTCGGGCAGCACGATGCTCTATGTCGCGACCCAGCGCTGCGCCCTGTCGCGCTGGATCGTGCCCGCGCATCTCAGCCGCGCGCGCGAGGCCGGGGCCACCGGCGTCGATCAGGATAGCGAGATCGCCCGCATCCTCTCACAACACCCCGCCGTCGTGGTGATGCGCCCGCCCTATAATGGCGAGCGGCCCGAGGCGCATGCCCGCGTGCTCGCGGCGATGGCGGATGGCTACCGGCTGGCGGCGAAACTGCCGATGGGCAATGAGACGATCAGCGTCTATAAATCCACGCGATGAAACGCCTTCTCGCCTCGATCCATGACGTGTCCCCCCGTTTCGAGGGGGCGGTCGATGCGCTGTTCGATCGGCTGTCGGGGCATCTGGGCGGCCCGCGCCTCGCCATGCTGGTCATCCCCGACCATTGGAACAGCGCGCCGATCGCGCCCGGCACTCCCTTCGCCACGCGGTTGCGCAACTGGGCGGACATGGGGATCGAGATGTTCGTCCATGGCTGGTCGCACAAGGACGACATGGTCCATACCGACCAGAAGACCGCGCTGAAGGCCAAGCACATGACCGCGGGCGAGGGCGAGTTCGTCGGCCTGGATCGCGCCGAGGCGCTCCACCGGATGCAGCGCGGTACTGCCCTGATCGAGGATATCATCGGCCGCCGCGCGACCGGCTTCATCGCCCCTGCCTGGCTCTATTCGGACGAGGCGCGCCTGGCCTTGGGCGATGCGGGTTTCGGCCTCGCCGAGGATCACTTCCGCGTCTGGACGCCCGCCGACGGCAAGATCATCGCGCGCGGCCCCGTCGTCACCTGGGCCAGCCGGTCGCGCGGGCGCCAGCTGAGCTCGCTCGCCGCCGCCGCCGTGCTGCGTCACGGCCTGCGCCCGACCCCGGTCGCGCGCGTGGCAGTGCATCCGGGCGACAATGGCGTGCCCGCTTTGCTCGCCAGCATCGACAAGACCTATGCGCGGCTGGCGAAGACGCACACGCCGTCCCGCTACGCGGATTTGCTCGCCGCCTGAATCAGCGCGCGGCGAGGGTATGGAGGTAGCGTTGCCGCGCCTCCGACCCGCGTGAATAGCGTTTCAGCGTCTTCACCTCGCTGTGCGAGAGCCGGAAGCGGGAATAGCCCTTGTCCGCCAGGCAACGCTCGACATCGCCGAGCTGGATCGCATGAAGTCGGCGCTTTTGTCGGTCGGGCTGGGTCCGCAGGATCGAATTGATCCAATCGCTGGCATTGCCGCCGCTGTTCAGGTTGTTGTCGGCCGCCGTGAAGCCCGTGATGAACCGCTTTGCGGGTTCGTCCTGTGATACGTCACGGAAATAGCCGATCTTGGCGCATTCGACCGAATCGGCGCGATACTGGTCGAAAGCGATGCCAGGCTTGCCCCAGCTTTCGATCGGGGGACGGTCGGCGGCCTGCGCGGCAACCGAGGACGCCAGCATGATGCCGATCACGACTGCGAAGCCACGACTCATCGACCGTCTCCCATGACATCTTTGTCATGATGACAGACTCTCGGGGGCTACGAAAGCTCCGTTCCGGCTTAGGCGACGACCTGCAACTGCGCGCCCTCATCAAGCAATAGCTGATAGCGCGCGATCAGCGCCTCGGCATGGTCGCGGTCGCTGAACACCTTGCCTGCCGCGACCCGCGCGGCGTTGCGCAGCACGCGCTGGTCGCGCGACAGCAGCCGCTCGATCGCCTCGGCACAGGCCGCCCCGTCGCGGGCGCGGAAGGTTTCGGCGAACAGCGGGCTCGCCACCTCGGCGCACCCGCCATAATCGGGCACCACCAGCGGCAGGCCCGAGGCCAGCGCCTCGGAGGCCACCAGCCCGAACGTCTCGGTCTCGCAGCCATGCACCAGCGCGTCGCAGCTCGCCATGATCCGGGCGAGGCGCGGGCGGTCATAGACCGGGCGGAACAGGCGGATATGGGGGCTTCCCGCGATCCGCTTCTCCAGCGTCCGGCTGGCGACGCCGCCGCCGATCAGGATCAGGCCGACCGGCCGGGTCGAAGCCACACGCTCCACCGCGTCGATGACCATCGGCCAACGCTTTTCGGGGTGATGCCGCCCCAACCCCAGCAGCAGATGCGCATCCTCGGGGAGCGCGCACTGGGCCAGCAGCGCGGCGCGCAAGCGTTCGTCGCGATGGTCGGGCGAGAAGAAATGCCGCTCGATGCCCAGCGGTATCCCCTCGTCCACCCGCACGCCGCGCTTGCCCAGTCGCTTCACCAGCGCCGGGCCGTTGGACAGCACCAGGTCGTAATGGTCGAGGAAACGGTTCATGTAGCGGCTGTACCAGCTGAACCAGTCCTCAACCCGCTCCTGCGCGACCAGCCCGTCCAGCCAGCGGACCGGATAGGTGCCGACATTGTCATTGTGCATGAAGAAGACCTTCTTCGCGCGCCCCTGCCAGCTGGCGACGAACCAGGCGGGCTTGGCGGGCGAGGAAACTTCGACGATATCGGGGTCCAGCTCGTCGAGCAGACGGCATACCGGCGCGCCGTCCCAGAACATGCCGTAATTGGTGTCCAGGATCAGGCGCGGCGCCTTGATATAGATGATCTTGCCGCCGCCGGGGCGCTCCTCGACCACGTCCTCGGTGCCGGGGGCGAGCACGATCAGCTCATGCCCCATCTCGGCCAGAATCGACATCTTGCGGTCGATATAGGTCCGCACGCCCCCGCCGGTGGGGGAGTAGAACTCGTTGACGTCGACGATGCGCATCGCCCGTTCCTTACTCTACCGGGCCGAAGCCGCCCAGCCCCCGCAGATATTGGGCCCGGATCGTCGTCGTCGCCACGCCATTAGGCACGTCGATCAGCGCAGAGGCGAGCGGCGGCTTGCGACGGCCCAGCTTGGTATTGGCCGGAAAGCCCGCGCCGTCGCTCCAGAAGTTGAACTTGTTCTTGCCGTCGCGGTCATGGGTGAAGAGCAGCGCATAGCGGCCCGGATGCGGCACGCGAATGCACATCTCGACCCGCGCACCGCTGGCCGGGGTCGGCACCTGGACGCGGCGGAACGTCTTGCCCGCGCGGACCAGCACGCCGTCGTCCTGGAGGAAATCCTCCTCGTTCGCCGGATAGAGTTCCAGCTTGAGGTTGCCCTTGCGGTCCTTCAGCCCCTCGATCCGCGCAAGGATCGCGGGGCCGCCGCCACTGGCGCAGGCCGCCGCGTCGCTGCCCAGGATCTGCGCGCCCGCCGCCTGCGGCATCGCCGCCAGCGCGACCGCCGCCACCGCCATCATCTTCATCACGCGAATCATGCGCGTACCTTCCGAACCAATGCCGTCACGCCGAACCCGGCGATCAACACGACATGGACCAGCAGGGTCAGCGCCGCGGTGAACGCGATGAGTTCGCTCAGTTCCTGATCCTGCCCGATCAACAGGATCGCGAAATTGGCGAAAAGAAGGTCCTTGTTGGGCACCAGCGGCAGACGCGAGACGAGCAGCCGCGCCGCCGACAGGAACAACCACATGCCCAGCGACACGCTCGGCATCCCATAATGCCAGGCGAGCGCCACCAACAGCGAGTTGGCGATCAGGCGGACGCAGTGGACCATGAAGATCCACCACAGCGTCTTGCGGTCGAGCGAGAAGACCCGCCGCGAGAAGATCAGGAAGGGCAGCGAGGTCGCCATGACGATCGCGATCGATCCCCAGACGAGGTGCAGCTGCTCGGCCGTCAGCAGCTCGCGTCCGACCGGTAGGGCCAGGCCGATCATCAGCAGGGTGATGGCATTGCCCGCGATGGCGGACAGAATGCCGACATCCTTCACCGCGCCGAACGGGGCCGCGACCATCTTCGCGTTGGCGCGGGCCCAGGCGTAGAAATAGGCCTCGCCCGAATAGCTGAACGCCACTTCGTTCGCGATCCGCTTGCGGATCAGCGCGGCCATGCCGCTGAACGGAATGCCCCACAAACGGCGAAAGATGATGTAGTCGCCGATCGGCAACGCCATGTAGAGGCCGAAAAAGACCACATAGAAGAGCGGATTGGTCGGCACCGAATGGCTGAGCCCGACCAGGCCGCGCCCGAGCAGTTCGTGGCCCAGCCCGACGACCATGGCGAGGGTCAGCACGCTGCCGATAATGGCGGGCCAGCGGCTCTTGACCGTCTTCAACGGCTCCAGCGCGGCCATGTCACGGGCCACCGGACCGCCGGACCCGGCGGGCAGGACCTGTTGCGGGGTCATGGGATCATCTCGTTCATTCTGCACGTTAGGGAGATTCCTCGGCGGCGTACGCCGGTGGCGCCCGCTAACCTCAACACTGCTTTCTCGCACCTGAATAAGAATTCATCCTCTGTCGTGCGATTGTGTCCACCTTAGGGCTGAAACTGACATAATTGCGCGACAAGCCGCGATTAGCGCTTCGGGCATATCCCCTGTGAGCCTTTCGGAGCCCATGCCCGCCGATCACATCCTGACCTATGCCCTGGCGATGCGTGGCGGCGTGGAGGCGGCGCTGGGGCGGATGCTGCCGGGCTGGCTGAACCGGGGACGGCGGGTCACGCTGATCCTGGGAGACGAGGACGGCCAGTTCCAGGACAGCGTGCCGCGCGGGGTCGAGACGGTGGTGCTGGGCCATCAGCGCTATGGCGGGCTGTGCACCGTCCTGCCTGGCCTGGTCGATCGGGTGCGGCCCGACATCGTCTTCTGCCCGGGCAATCACTATACCGCCATGGCCGCCTGGACGCGCGCGCGCCTGGGCGGGGCCTGTCCGCCGATCGTCGCCAAAATGTCTAACGCGGTCCAGCGCGGCGACCAGGCGGCGCTGATCGCCTGGGGCCAGCGGCAATGGCTGGCCGCGCATCGCCATTTCCTCGACGCGCTGGTCGCGATGACCCCGGCCACCGCGCGCGAGGCGGGGAGTGCCACCGGCCTGTCGGTCGCGGTCATCCCCAACCCGCCGACCGTACTGCCCGGCACGCCCGCGCCCCGGCCGGTGTCGGCCGACCGCCGCATCCTGGGCGTCGGGCGACTGGAGCCGCAGAAGCGCTGGGACCGGTTGATCACCGCGATGACCCATCTGCCCGAGGATGTCGGCCTGACCATATTGGGCGAGGGCAGCCTGCGCCCCGCGCTGACCGCGCAGATCGAAATCCTCGGGCTGTCGCACCGCGTCTCGCTGCCCGGGCATAGCGCCAATGCGCCCGCCGCCATGGCCGCCGCGCCGGTGGTGGCGCTGTCCTCGGACTATGAGGGCGTGCCGGGCGTGCTGCGCGAGGCGCTGGCGGTCGGCACGCCGGTCGTGACCACCGATTCGAGCCCGGCGGTGCATGAGATCGTGTCCCACCCCTCGCTGGGCAGCATCGTGCCGCGCGAGGATGTGCGGGCACTGGCAGCGGCGCTGAACCATTGGCTGGCGCCGGTCACAGTACGCCCCGATCCCGTGCCACAGCCGGGACAGGATTCGCCCGAGCGCTATCTGGCGCTGTTCGATTCGATCGTCACCGCACGGAGCCGCCGCGGCGTGGTGGAGGCGGGTTCGCCGGAACCCGCGCTCCTGCGCTCAGCCGATATCGGCTTCGGCCCGCGCGCTGTCGCCGTCGCGCGCCGCCTCGCGCTCCGACCGGCGCTGTAGCGCGGTCTTCGCCATCGCGGTCATCGGATCGGCCAGCGCCAGACCTAGTATGCCGAACAGCGCGCTCGCCATGATCTGGGTCGAGAGGGTCAGCGCGGGCGGCAGGTCGACGGTGCGCTTGGCGACCATCGGCACCACGACATAGCCGTCGAAGGTCTGCACGATCAGATAGGTGCCGATCGCCCAGAAGCCCGCATCGCTACCGGCCGAAAAGCCGACCGCGATCATCAGCGTGCCGGTGACGATCGCCCCGATATTGGGAATGAAGGCCAGGATGCCGGCGATGATGCCCAGCAGCAGCGCCATCGGCACGCCGCCGATCATCAGCGCGATGCCGGTCAGCACCCCCTCCACCGCCATGCCCAGCAGACGCCCGGCGAGCAGGCGGCGCAGCGTGAACATGACGCGCTCTTGCGTGATCGCGAATTCGGCGCGCGCGGCACGCGGCACGAACCATTGCAGGCCGCGCGCATAGCCCTCGGGGTCCATCGCCAGGAACAGGCCGATGATCAGGATCATGAACATCGTGGTGACCGCGCCCACCGCGGTGCCGACCCAGGAGGTCAGCTTGCCGATCGACCCCACCGACTGCTTCAACAGGCCGTTGATGTCCGACGTGCCGGGCATCAGCCCCTGCGATGACAGCCAGCCGGTGACCTTGCCCGCCTGCGTCTCCAGCGTGGAGCGGAGCTGCGTCACCTGCTGCGTCATCTCGACGCCAGTCAGGTAGAAGGTGCCGAGCAGGAAGGCGACGACCGCCAGCACGACGATCAGCAACCGCCAGCCGCGTCCGATCGGCAACACCCGGCCGAGCAGCCGCACCCCGCCGTCGAGCAGCGTGGCAAAGACCAGCCCGGCAAAGATCACCAGCAGCGGCTGGACCAGCAGCACCGCCACCGCCATCGCGGCGATCAGCCCCAGCCAGATCGCCGCGCGTGTCAGCTCCCGCCGGACAAAGCCTTCCCGGAACTCGATCGGCGCCGGGCGGTCGGTCAGCGGGGCCGGATCGCTCATGGCGTGGCGCCGTTGCCGGCCTTGACCGTGGTCGGGTGCAGCGACAGGCCCGCCCGGCCCGACCGCAGCGACGTCCACCAGGTCACCGGGTTGAGCGTCGTGTCCCCGTCCAGGCTGAAGGTCACGAACTCGGCACGTCCGCCGATATTCTCATAGGGCACCGGCCCGCCCAGCCCTAGCTCGGCCAGCGAGAAGCGGCTGTCGGCCGAACGGTCGCGATTGTCGCCCATCAGGAAGACGTGATCGGCCGGGATGGTGATCGCCGGATAATTGTCGCCTGGGCTCCAGCCCATTTCGACCGTGTCGTAACGGCGGCCATTGGGGAGCGTCTCGGTCACGATCGGCAGGTGGCAGACCCACTGGCCGGTCGCCGTGCGGACGCGCGCGTCATCGCCATAGTCGGTGCACGGGCTGTTCGTATCGATGGGGATGTCGATATAATGGAGCGGCCCGCGCTGCACCGGCTTGCCGTTCAGAATCACCGTGCCGTCGCGCACCGCCAGCGTATCGCCGGGCAGGCCGATCACCCGTTTGATATAGTCGTTATGCGTGCCCGGCGGGGTCACGATCACCACGTCGCCCCGTGTCGGCAGCGAACCGAACAACCGGCCATGGATGAAGGGCAGCTGATAGCTCCAGCTGTCCTCGCGCTGGCGCAGGACCAGCGACTTGAAGATCGCGACCGGGTTGGGAATGGTCGGCGAGACATAGGACCAGCCATAGGCGAATTTCGACACCACCAGCCGGTCGCCGACGCGCAGGCCCGGCAGCATCGATTCGGACGGGATATAGAAGGGCTTGGCGATGAAGCTGTGGAAGCCCAGCACGATCAGGAGCAGCCAGAACAGCCCCTTGATCTCCGACCACCAGTCGGTGCCCTTCTTCTTGGCCGCTGGCGTCGGGGGCGGCGGCGCGGCGTTGACCGGCTGATCGCTCCCCGGTTGAGCGGGGGCCGAGCCCTGGTTCGTGTCCAACACCGCGTCCTTCATGCGGAAACTTCCGGTCGTGCCTCGATCACGACAAAGGCCTGGGCCCAAGGGTGATCGTCGGTCATGGTCAAGTGAATATGCGCGACGTGGCCCGCCGGGGTCATCGCGTCAAGCCGTTCGCGCGCGCCACCCGTCAAATGCAAGGTCGGCGCACCGCCGGGAAGGTTCACGACTCCGATATCGCGCATGAACACGCCCTGCGCAAAACCGGTGCCGACCGCCTTGGAAAAGGCCTCCTTGGCGGCGAAGCGCTTGGCATAGGTGCCCGCGCGGGTGAAGGGGCGCTTGGCCGCCTTGGCCTGCTCGATATCGGTGAAACAGCGCGCCTCGAAACGGCCGCCATGCCGGTCGAGCGCAGCCTGGATACGCTCGATATTGCAGAGGTCGGAGCCCAGACCGATGATCACACTCTTTCCTCCCCTTGCAGGGGAGGTGTCAGTCCGCAGGACTGACGGAGGGGTGTCACGGCCAGCGGGGACACCCCTCCACCACGGCTTCGCCGTGGTCCCCCTCCCCTTGCAGGGGAGGAATGAGGGACAGCCATCACCGCGCGAGATCCATCGCGGCGCGCATCTTGCGCACGACCTCGGGCAGGCCGACGAACACCGCGTCCGCGATCAGGAAATGGCCGATGTTCAGCTCGCGCACCTGTGGGATCGCCGCGATGGGCGCGACATTATCGTATGTGAGGCCATGGCCGGCATGAACCTCGATCCCGTTCTTGGCCGCCAGCGCCGCCGCGTCCGACAGGCGGCGCAGCTCCGCGCTGCGCGCCTCGCCATCCAGTTCGGCATAACGGCCGGTATGCAGCTCGACCACCGGCACGCCCAGATGCAGCGCCGCCTCGATCTGGCGGGGATCGGGTTCGATGAACAGCGAGACGCGGATACCCGCCTCGCCCAGCTTCGCGACCATGGGCGCCAGCCACCCCCGCTGTCCGGCGGCGTCGAGGCCGCCCTCGGTCGTGCGCTCCTCACGCTTTTCGGGGACGATGCAGGCGGCGTGCGGGCGATGCTTCAGCGCGATGGCGAGCATCTCCTCGGTCGCCGCCATTTCCAGGTTGAGTGGCACGGTCAGTTCCGCCGACAGCCGGGCGATATCGGCATCGGTAATGTGCCGCCGGTCCTCACGCAGATGCGCGGTGATGCCGTCCGCCCCCGCCTCTGCCGCGACCAGCGCCGCCTGGACCGGATCGGGATAGCCTGCGCCGCGCGCATTTCGCACGGTCGCGACATGGTCGATATTGACGCCCAGGCGTAAGTGCTCGGTCATGCCGCCGCCCGGCTCCCCGGCTTGATCGCGGGGATCGCCGCCAGTTCGGGGGGAAGTGCGTCGGGGCTGTAGCTGGGCACGTCCAGCCGGATCAGCGGGAAGAAGGGCACACCCAGATCGGCCGCCCCGTTCGAGCGGTCGACCAGCGAAGCGGCCGCGATCGTCTCGCCGCCTTCACGCGCGATGGCGGCGATCGCCTCGCGGCTCGACAGGCCGGTCGTGACCACGTCTTCCATCATCAGCACCTTCTGCCCCGGTTCCAGGCGGAAGCCGCGGCGGAGGTGGAAGGTTCCCTCGGGCCGCTCCAGGAACATACCCGACATGCCCAGCGCGCGCGCCATTTCATGACCGACGATCACGCCGCCCATGGCGGGGGCGACGACGGCGCTGATCTGCGCCCTGATGTCCGCCGGAATCTTGGCGGCGACCGCCTCGCACAGCCGGGCGGCACGGGCCGGGTCCATCAGGACTCGCGCGCATTGCAGATAGCGCGAGCTGCGCAGGCCAGAGGAGAGGATGAAATGCCCTTCGAGCAGCGCCTCGGCGGCGCGGAACTCGGCGAGGACGTCTTCATCGGTCATGGGGCAACTCCGGCATCGATCAGATGACCCGGCCTCATAGGATCGCCCTCGCGCCCGTGCAATCTGGCATGTGACACTATGGGTTGAGGGGGCGCGGTCCCGTGCTATAGTCGACCTAACAAAAACGACAGGATGCCCCGCCCAAAGACCGTCGGACGACCGATGGACCGGTGAGGGAGATGGGAGACGAAAGCGGGATGAGCGAGGTCAAGCGCATGTCCGGACCCCGGAGGATGAGGATGCCGACTCGGATGAAAGCGCTGGCGATCGCCGCCGGGCTGGGCTGTGCCGCGCTGTCGGGGGCCGCGTTCGCGAAACCCGCCGCCGCCCCGCAAGCTGCCACCGCCCCGCAAGCTGCCGCCGCTCCCGCGGGGGCCGCGAACACCGCGCCGACCACCGCCGCGGCTCCCACCACCACCGCACCGACCAGCCCGCTGCTGGCGCAGGACGGCGCGCCCGCCATCGCCATCGACCCCAAGGTCGGCCTGCCGATCGACGGCCGGATCGGGCTCCAGCCGCAGGTGACGAAGAACGGCGAATTCGCGCACTGGATGCACAACGACGTCCTGCTGCCGGTCATCACCGCGATCTGCGTCCTCGTCCTGCTGCTGCTCGCCTGGGTCGTCTTCCGCTTCCGCCGCGCCGCCAATCCGGTGCCGTCGAAGACCAGCCACAACACCTTTATCGAGGTGCTGTGGACGCTGGGCCCCGTCGTCGTCCTGGTCCTGATCGCCATCCCCTCGATCGGGCTACTCCAGGCGCAGTTCAAGCCCGCACCCGCCGGGGCCGTCACGCTGAAGGCGATCGGCAACCAATGGTATTGGACCTATCAATACCCGGATCATGGCGGGATCGAGATCACCGCCAACATGCTGAAGGAAAAGGATCAGGTGTCGCCCGGTGAGCGCGCGCGCACCGATGTCGACGGCCCGCGCCTGCTGGCGGTGGACAATCGCATCGTCCTGCCCGTCGGCGTGCCGATCCGCCTCATCACCACCTCGAACGACGTCATCCACAGCTGGGCGATCCCGGCCTTCTGGATGAAGCTGGACGCGGTGCCCGGCCGGTTGAACGAGACGAGCTTCACCATCGAGAAGCCGGGCCTGTATTTCGGCCAGTGCTCCGAACTGTGTGGCGCGCGCCACGGCTTCATGCCGATCGCGGTGCAGGCGGTCAGCCCGGCCCAGTTCGCCGCTTGGATCGCGGCCAAGGGCGGCAAGATGCCCGGCGCGGCCACGCCCTCCGCCGCCGTCATCCCGCAGCCCGGTGCCGAGGGTTCGGCCGCCGAAGCCACCCAGGCGAATGCGGCCGAGGCGGTGACCGGTCCGGCGGACAACGCCGCGACGCCTGCCCAGTCCTCCACTTCCGCACAGGGCGCCACCGGCAATCCGGCCGGCCCCGGCAACGCTGGACAATAAGCCATGACCGACACCGCACTTCACCCCGGATCGGCTTTCGTCGGTCATGACGATCACCACCACGCGCACCATGACGCCGATCACAAGCCCGGCTTCTTCGCGCGCTGGTTCCTGTCGACCAACCACAAGGATATCGGCACCCTCTATCTGATCTTCGCGATCGTGGCGGGCATCATCGGCGGCGGGATCTCCGGCCTGATGCGCGCCGAGCTGCGCGAGCCCGGCATCCAGTATCTGGGTATCTGGGCGGGGATGCTGCATGGCGGTGCGCAGAGCCTCGACCAGTCGCTGCACCTGTGGAACGTGCTCATCACCGCGCACGGCCTGATCATGGTGTTCTTCATGGTCATGCCCGCGATGATCGGCGGGTTCGGCAACTGGTTCGTGCCGATCATGATCGGCGCGCCCGACATGGCGTTCCCGCGCATGAACAACGTGTCCTTCTGGCTGCTGATCCCGGCCTTCACCCTGCTGCTCGCCTCGCCCTTCTTCGGGTCGGGCGCGGGCGTGGGCTGGACGGCGTATGCCCCGCTATCGACCTTCGGCGAGCCGGGCCCCTCGGTGGACATGGCGATCCTGGCGCTCCACCTGGCGGGTGCCTCGTCGATCCTGGGCGCCATCAACTTCATCACCACCATCTTCAACATGCGCGCGCCGGGCATGACGCTGCACAAGATGCCGCTGTTCGTCTGGTCGGTGCTGGTCACCGCCTTCCTGCTGCTGCTGTCGCTGCCGGTGCTGGCCGCCGCGATTACCATGCTGCTGACCGATCGCAACTTCGGCACGACCTTCTTCGACCCCGCCGGGGGCGGCGACCCGATCCTGTACCAGCATCTCTTCTGGTTCTTCGGCCATCCCGAAGTGTACATCATGATCCTGCCGGGCTTCGGCATCGTCAGCCAGATCATCGCGACCTTCAGCCGCAAGCCGGTCTTCGGCTATCTCGGCATGGCCTATGCCATGGTCGCGATCGGTGTGGTCGGCTTCGTCGTGTGGGCGCACCACATGTTCGCCACCGGCCTTTCCGTGAACACCAAGATGTATTTCACCGCCGCGACGATGATCATCGCGGTGCCCACCGGCATCAAGATCTTCTCGTGGATCGCGACCATGTGGGGCGGCTCGCTGACCTTCAAGACGCCGATGGTCTGGGCGATCGGCTTCATCTTCATGTTCACCGTCGGCGGCGTGACCGGCGTCGTGCTCGCGAACGGCGGCATCGACGATTACATGCACGACACCTATTATGTCGTCGCGCACTTCCACTATGTCCTGTCGCTGGGCGCGGTGTTCGCCCTGTTCGCGGGTTTCTATTACTGGTTCCCCAAGATGTCGGGGAAGATGTATAGCGAGCTGCTCGGCCAGCTGCATTTCTGGGTGTTCTTTGCGGGTGTGAACCTGCTGTTTTTCCCGATGCACTTCCTGGGCCTGCAGGGCATGCCGCGCCGCTACCCGGATTATCCGGACGCCTTTGAGATGTGGAACCGCGTCGCGACCCATGGTTACGAGATCATGGCGGTCGGCATGGGCTTCTTCTTCATCAACCTGGTCTGGTCGCTGATCGCGGGCAAGCCCGCCGGGGACAATCCCTGGGGCGAGGGCGCGACGACGCTGGAATGGACACTGTCCAGCCCCCCGCCCTATCACCAGTTCGAGACGCTGCCGCGCATCGACTGATCGACCTCAAACACCGGAAAACGGGCCTCGAAACAGCGGTTTCGGGGCCCTTTTCGTTACGCTTTTGTGATGACCGAAAGCTTTCCGTCGGATCGCCGCTCCCCTGCGACGAACCGTAGGGGTTCTTCATATTTCGTTAGCCACACAGGCCGCATCCTGAGCCCCGGTCGCCGAGCAGGCGGCAGTAGCGGGTATGAATCCATGATGGGGCGGGAATTTCCGGTGGAGCCAGTGCTGGCGACCACCGAAGAGGGGGCATTTGCGCCGGTCGCCGATGAGCGATCCGGCGATGAACAATCCGGCGGGGCAAATTCGGCGCACCGGCTGCTGGCAGTCGGCGGGTCGGTCCTGCCGCTGGTGGCGCTGGCCGCCTGTGGCGATGGCGGCTCTGGCGGGACCGCAAGTGCCGGGGGCGGCACCGCGACCACGGCGGGCTCCTCCACGCCGGTCGTCGTCGTCACCCCGCCGCCCACCGCCACCGAAGCGAGCCGCTTCCTGGCCCAGGCGACCATGGGCGCGACCCGCGGCACGATGGATGCGGTCGTCTCGCGCGGTTATGATGGCTGGCTGACCGACCAGTTCGCGCTGCCCCGCGCCACCAGCCATTGGGACTGGTTGGTCGCCAACGGCTATGACGCCGCCGCCAATCGCAACATCGTGTCAGGCCTCGACCCCACGCTCTGGCGGCAGATGATCGTCGAGCCCGACCAGTTGCGCCAGCGGGTCGGCATGGCGCTGCTCGACATCCTGGTCGTCGGCATCGACGGTATCGGCGATGCGTGGCGTACGTTCAGCATGGCGGCCTATGTCGACATCCTGCTCGACAATGCGTTCGGCAATTACCGCGATATCCTGGGCGCGATCACGACCAGCTTCGCCATGGGCTCTTACCTGACCTTCCTCAACAATCGGAAGGCCAATGCGACCACCGGTGCCCAGCCCGACGAGAATTATGCGCGCGAGTTGATGCAGCTGTTCACGCTGGGCCTCTATCAGCTCAACATGGACGGCTCGCCCAAGATGAACGGCAGCCAGCCGATCGAAACCTATGGCCAGGCCGATGTGTCGGGGCTGGCGCGTGTGTTCACCGGCCTGTCCCCGGCGACCTCGGACAGCTCGACGCCCGCCCGCTATCGCATGCCGCTGGTGATGAATGCCGGGATCAACGAAACCGGCGCGTCGAGCTTTCTGGGCACCACGGTCAGCGGTGGTGGCATGGCCGCGGTCAAGACCGCGCTGGACACGATCTTCGCCCATCCCAACGTGCCGCCCTTCATATCGAAGCAGCTGATCCAGCGGCTGGTGACCAGCAACCCCTCGCCCGCCTATGTCACCCGCGTCGCGACCAAGTTCGCCGACAATGGCCAGGGCGTACGCGGCGACATGAAGGCGGTGATCCGCGCCATCCTGCTCGACAGCGAGGCGCGCACGTTGCCGACCACCGCCACGGCGGGCAAGCTGCGCGAGCCGGTGTTCCGGCTCACCGGCTGGGCGCGCGCCTTCGCGGCCAACTCGCCCTCGAACGCCTGGGCGATCGGCGACACCTCCAACGCTGCGACCCGGCTGGGTCAGGCCAAGGGGCACAGTCCCTCGGTCTTCAACTTCTACCGCCCCGGCTACACCCCGCCCGGCACCGCGCTGGCCAGCAGCGGCCTGGTCGCGCCCGAGTTCCAGATCGCCAACGAACAGAGCGTCGTCGGCTATGTGAACTTCATGTACGGCGTGATCGCGAACGGCATCGGAGACGTGAAGGCCGATTACAGCGCGATCCTGACCAAGGCGGCCGACACGCAAGGACTGGTCGACGAGGTCAATCTGGTGCTCGCCGCCGGGCAATTGTCGACCACGACCGTGGCCGCGATCCGCGATGCCGTCGACAGCGTGTCGGCCACCGCGACCAATGGCCCGGTGAACCGGGTCGGCATCGCGATTCTACTGACCATGGCCTCCCCCGATTATCTGACCCTGCGGTGATGAACATGACCCAAGACCAATCCCGCCGCGCTTTCCTGAAGCGCAGCGCGCTGCTCGGCCTGGCCGGCACCGCGACCCCGTTCGTCACCAGCCTGGCCGCGATCGGCGAGGCGGCCGCCGCCACCGCCTCGGATTACAAGGCGCTGGTGTGCGTGTTCCTCTATGGCGGCAACGATTACGCGAACACGCTCGTCCCCTATGACGAGAGCAGCTTCGCCGCCTATACCGCCGCGCGCGCCAATATCGGGTATCAGCGGTCGGCACTGGCGGGGTCGGTCCTGAACCCGGCGGTCGCGCTCCCCGGGGGCCGCATCTATGCGCTGTCGCCCTCCATGCCCGAGATGAACCAGCTGTTCGCGGCGGGCAAGATGGCGGTCGCGCTGAACGTCGGCACGCTGGTCGAGCCGACGACCAAGACGCAGTTCACCCGCAACACCGTCAAGCTGCCGCCCAAGCTGTTCAGCCACAACGACCAGCAGAGCTTCTTCCAGGCGTCCAACCCCGAAGGCGCGACGAGCGGCTGGGGCGGGCGGATCGGCGACGTGTTCCAGAGCGGCAACGGGGCCGCCGCGCTGACCTGCATCAACACCAGCGGCAATGCCGTCTATCTGACCGGGCGGAGCGCGATCCAATATGCGGTCGGCACCGGCGGGCCGGTCGCGCTGCTCAATAACAGCCGGACACTGTATGGCTCGTCCGGCGCGCTCGACACGCTGCGCCGCCTGATGACCACCGAGGGCGGCTCGGAGATGGGCAGCGAATATGCCCGCATCTCTAAGCGCGCGCTCGACGTCCAGGCCCAGCTCAGCAGCGCGCTGGCCGGGGCACCCGCCGCCAATTTCCCGCTCTTCCCCACCGGCAATTCGCTCGCCGACCAGTTGAAGATGGTCGCGCGCATGATCTCGGTCAGCCAGACGCTGGGCCTGAAGCGTCAGGTGTTCTTTGTGTCGATGGGCGGCTTCGACCTGCACGACAATCTGGTCGCCCAGCATCCCGGGCTGCTCGCCAAGGTCTCTTCGGCATTGAAGGCGTTTTATGACACCACCGCCGTGCTGGGCGTCGCCAATCAGGTGACCAGCTTCACCGCATCGGACTTCGGCCGGACGCTGCAATCGAACGACGACGGCTCGGACCATGGCTGGGGCGGCATGCACTTCGTCGTCGGCGGCGCGGTGCGGGGCCAGCGCTTCTATGGCAAGGCGCCGACGGTCGGCAACGGCACCAGTGACGATGTCGGCCAGGGCCGCCTGCTGCCCACCATGGCGGTCGACCAATATGCCGCGACGCTGGCCAGCTGGTTCGGCATCGACTCGAGCGGCCTGCGCACCGTGCTCCCCAATATCGGCAATTACGACGCATCGACCTGGAATCAGGGCTTTATGGGATGACACCTGTCAGGTAACGTTACAACATATTGAACTTGGGCAATTTACCGATCAGCGCCAATCGGAAAAACTTGTGCCCATCGCCTTCTGGCAGGGAAGACGGGCGGGACCCATCTGAACGCCGCGATCGTTCGGTCGCGTCCCAGATTTCCCAAAGGAGCTTCCATGCCCACTCCCGCCAAGGGTTATGCCGCCCAGTCGGCCGAGACCCCGCTCGCGCCCTTCTCGTTCGAGCGGCGCGATCCGAAGGGCGACGATGTCGCCATCGACATCCTCTATTGCGGCGTCTGCCACTCCGACCTGCACACCGCGCGCGGCGAGTGGGCAGGCACCCAATATCCGTGCGTGCCGGGACATGAGATCGTCGGCCGCGTGACCGCCGTCGGCGGCGACGTGACGAAGTACAAGGTCGGCGACCTGGTCGGCGTCGGCTGCATGGTCGACAGCTGCGGCCATTGCCCATCCTGCCATGATGGCGAGGAGCAATATTGCGAGACGACCGGTTTCGTCGGCACCTATAATGGCCCCGATCCCGTGCTGGGCGGTCACACCTTTGGCGGCTATTCCGACCATATCGTGGTCAAGGAAGGCTTCGTCCTGAAGATCAACCATGACGCAGCCGATCTCGCCGCCGTCGCGCCGCTGCTCTGCGCGGGCATCACTACCTATTCGCCGCTGCGCCACTGGAAGGTCGGGCCGGGCCAGAAGGTCGGCATCGTCGGGCTCGGCGGTCTGGGCCATATGGGCGTGAAGATCGCCGCCGCCATGGGCGCCGAGGTCTATGTCTTCTCGACCTCGCCCAACAAGGCCGAGGATGCCAAGCGGCTGGGTGCCAAGGACCTGATCGTGTCCAAGGACGAGGCGCAGATGGCAAGCCACGCCAACAGCTTCGACTTCATCCTGAACACGGTCGCGGCGCCGCACAACCTCGACGCGTTCCTGATGTTGCTGAAGCGCGACGGGACGATGACGCTGGTCGGCGTGCCGGATTCGCCGCACCCCTCGCCCTCGGTCGGAAACCTGGTCTTCCGCCGCCGTTCGCTGGCCGGTTCGCTGATTGGCGGCATCGCCGAGACGCAGGAGATGCTCGACTTCTGTCACCAGCATGGCCTGACCGCCGACATCGAGATGATCGCGATGGACGAGGTCAACACCGCCTATGACCGGATGCAGAAGAGCGATGTGAAGTACCGCTTCGTCATCGACATGGCGACGTTGAAGGAATGAGCCTGGTTTAGGCCACTCCCTCGAAGCTGGGCACGCCCCTCCCGCAGGCGGGAGGGGATGGGGGAGGGAAAAGCCACAAGCGTTGATCTCGGTGATACTCCAGGCCCTCCCCCCGTCCCCCTCCCGTTTACGGGAGGGGGTGCGCTTTTGGCGGGCGGGGTATCCTTTCAAGACAACCCCTTCGATTGCCCCCCTCCTCGCCAAGCCCTATATGCGGGGCTCTCATGTCCAGCATCCCATCCTCCGTCTTCATTCCCGCCGACTGGCGCGACTTCCTGGCGCTCACCAAGCCGCGGGTGATGACGCTGGTGGTGTTTACCGGCCTGTGCGGGATGCTGGCGGCCCCCATCGGCATCGATCCGGTCATCGGCTTCACCGCCATATTGTGCATCGCGCTGGGCGCGGGCGCGGCGGGGGCGCTGAACCAATGGTATGAGGCGGACCTCGACGCACTGATGAAGCGCACCGCCAAGCGGCCGCTGCCCGCCGGGCGCATGACCCGCGAATCGGCGCTGCATTTCGGGGTAGGGCTGGCCTGTTTCTCGGTCCTGCTGATGGGGCTGGCGGTCAATTATGTCGCCGCCGGAATCCTGACCGTCTCGATCCTGTTCTATGTGCTGGTCTACACCGTCTGGCTGAAGCGCCGGACGCCGCAGAATATCGTGATCGGCGGGGCGGCGGGCGCCTTTCCGCCGCTGATCGGCTGGGCGGCGGCGACGGGCGAGATCGCGCTGCTCCCCTTCCTGCTGTTCAGTCTGGTCTTCCTGTGGACGCCGCCGCATTTCTGGGCGCTCGCGCTGTTCGTGAAGACCGATTACGCCAATGCGGGCGTGCCGATGCTGCCCGTCGTCGCGGGTGAGCGGGTGACGCGTGCGCAGATCGGGCTCTACACCATTCCGATGGCGATCGCCGCCGTCGCGCCCTGGCCACTCGGGCTGACCGGATCGATCTATGGCGTGATCGCGACCGCCGGGACGGCGCTGTTCGCCGCCTATGCCGCGATCGTCGCGTTTCGGCATACCCAGCCCGAAGACACGATGAAGCCCGAGAAGCGGCTGTTCAAATATTCGATTCTCTATCTTTTCCTTCTCTTTGGCGCGCTGGTGGTGGATCGTTGGGCATGACGCCTGACGATTCGAATCGGATTCGCGCCAAGCAGCGCGCCCGCGCCACCGCCATGGCATTGCTGCTCGGCTTTCTGGTGGTGCTGATCTTCTTCATCACCCTGTCGAAAATCCGGGCGGGCATGCACTGATGCGGATGACGCGCCAGGGTAGGACGGTCGCCCTCGCCCTGTTCGGCGTGGTGTTCATGACCGGCCTCGCCTTTGCCAGCGTGCCGCTCTACCGCATGTTCTGCCAGGTGACGGGCTATCAGGGTACGACCCAGCGCGGCAGTCAGGCGCCGGGCAGCGTCCACCGCCAGATCACGGTCAATTTCGACGCCAATGTCTCCTCGCGGCTCGCCTGGACCTTCAAGCCGGAGAACCCGCACGAAACGGTCGATATCGGCGCGCGCGACATAGTGTTTTTCACCGCCACCAACAACGCGAAAGTGCCGGTGACGGGCACCGCGACCTTCAACGTCACCCCCGACCAGGCGGGGCGCTATTTCACCAAGATCCAGTGCTTCTGCTTCACCCAGCAGACGCTGAAACCCGGTGAGACCGCGCGGATGCCGGTCATCTTCTTCATCGACCCGAAGATCCTGAACGACCCCGATGCGAAGGACATCGAGACCATCACCCTGTCCTACACATTTTACCCGGTGGATTCGGCGAAGAAAGCGGGTTAGCCTGTCCCCAAAATAGCAAAAAGCTAAGGGACGGGATCATGGCTGGCGCAAAGAACCACGATTATCATATCCTGCCGCCGAGCCCCTGGCCGCTGGCCAGTTCGATGTCGGCGCTGCTCATGGCCTCGGGCGCGATCATGTGGATGCACAGTGCGCCGGGCGGCGGCTGGGCGTTCCTGGCCGGGCTGGCCGCCGTTCTCTTCTGCATGGGCAGCTGGTGGGCGGACGTGGTGCGCGAGGCGCATCATGGCGATCATACCCCGGTGGTGCAGCTGCATTTCCGCTATGGCATGATCCTGTTCATCGCCTCGGAGGTGATGTTCTTCGTCGGCTGGTTTTGGGCCTTTTTCGACTTCTCGCTCTTCCCGACCGCGATGAGCTTCGTCGACGGACAGGTCGAGCGCGCGGCCGAGGGCGCGACCGCCATCGCCGCGCAGTGGCCCCCCAAGGGGCTGGAGGTGATCGACGCCTTCAAGCTACCGCTGCTCAACACGCTGATCCTGCTGACCAGCGGCACCACCGTCACTTGGGCGCACCATGCGCTGATCCACAACCAGCGTGGCGGTGAGAAGAAGGGGCTGTGGGGTGCTCTCGGCGTCGGCGACCGCGACGGCGTGCTGAAGGGGCTGTGGCTGACCGTCGTGCTCGGCCTGATCTTCAGCGCGATCCAGGCCTATGAGTATGTCCATGCGCCCTTCCCCTTCAAGGGGATCAACTATGGCGCGGCCTTCTTCATGGCGACCGGGTTCCACGGCTTCCACGTCATCGTCGGCACCATCTTCCTGATCGTCTGCCTGATCCGCGCCTATCGCGGCGATTTCACGCCGCGCCAGCATTTCGGGTTCGAGGCGGCGGCCTGGTACTGGCATTTCGTCGACGTGGTGTGGCTGTTCCTGTTCGTCACCATCTATGTCTGGGGTGGCTGGGGCGCGCCGGTTCATAGTGGCTGAGTTTACGCCGCCCACGATCGCGCAGGCGGCATTTCAGGGGCTGTGTCCGCGTTGCGGCCAGCCCCATTTGTTTGCGGGGCCGCTCCTCTCGACGCATCTGGCGACCTTCGCGGAACGGTGCAGCGCCTGCGGGCTGGACTTCACCCGGTTCAATGTCGGGGACGGGCCCGCTGCTTTCCTGACCCTGATCCTGGGCACCGTCATCACCATCGCGGCGATCATCGTCGAACTGACGATCCATCCGCCGCTGTGGCTGCACATGCTGATCTGGCTGCCGCTGACGGCGGTGGGCGTCGTCTATTCCTTGCGCATCGCCAAGGGTGCGCTGATGGCCGCCGAGTATCGCAACGAAGCGCGCGAGGGCGCGGTCGTCGCTCCCCCGGATGACCAGGACGCATGAGGCGCGTACCGATCCTCCCCACGCTGATCGTCGGCCTGGCGGTCGCCGCGATGATCGCGCTGGGGCTGTGGCAGCTGCTCGACCGTCTGCCGCAGAAGGAAGCGTATCTGGCGCAGTTGGCCGCCAATCCGACGCGGCCCGTCATCGCCTTCCCGCTCTATCCCGACGAGCGCCTGCTCTTTCGCCGCGCGAGCGCCGATTGCCGCCCGCCCGTCGCCATCCGGCGTGCAGGGGCGGGGGCGGCGGGCTTTCGCCTGATCGCCACCTGTTCGGTGCCGCAAGGGGCGATGCAGGTCCAGCTCGGCACCACCCATGATCCGCGCAAGGAAGTCACCTGGTCCGGCGGGCGGGTCACCGGCCATATCGCCCATGCCCCCGATAGCCGCTCGCTGATCCAGTCAGCCTTCGACCATCGGCCGCAGGCGATGCTGTTGGTCGCCGATACACCCGTCGGCGGGCTGGAGGCGAATGCGCGCCCCGACCTCGACTCGGTGCCCAACAACCACCTTGCCTATGCCATCCAATGGTTCCTGTTCGCCGCCATCGCCGCAATTATCTATGCTTTGGCGGTCTTTCGACGCAATCGAATGGTTGTCGCGGGGCCTGCACCCCGTTAAGCCGCACCGCATCATGCGCTATCTCAGTACCCGTGGCTCCGCCCCCATCCTCGATTTCCGGGGCGCGACCCTGGCCGGTCTCGCCAGCGATGGCGGGCTTTACGTGCCCGAGGTCTGGCCGACCCTGACCCGTGAGGAGATCGAGGGGCTGGCGGGCCTGTCTTATGCGCAGACCGCCGCGCGGATCATGGCGCCGTTCGTCGGCGACAGCCTGACGCCAGAGGAACTCCAGGGTCTATGCGACACCGCCTATGGCCGTTTCTCGCACGCCGCCGTGACGCCTTTGGTCCAGCTCGACCATGACCAGTGGCTGCTGGAGCTGTTCCACGGCCCGACGCTGGCGTTCAAGGACGTCGCGCTCCAGATGCTGGGCCTGCTCTTCGAGCGGTTCCTGCGCGGCACCGACACCCGCCTGACCATCGTCGGCGCGACCAGCGGCGACACCGGATCGGCCGCGATCGACGCGGTGGCGGGGCGCGCCAATATCGACATCTTCATGCTGCACCCGGCGGGCCGCGTCACCGAGATCCAGCGTCGCCAGATGACGACAGTGCTCGCGCCCAACGTCCACAACATCGCGATCGAGGGGAATTTCGACGACGCGCAAGCGCTGGTGAAGGCGATGTTCAACGACCGCGCCTTTGCCGATCGCCATACCCTGTCGGCGGTCAACTCGATCAACTGGGCGCGGTTGATGGCGCAGGTCGTCTATTATTTCTACGCCGCCGTCCGGCTGGGCGCGCCGGGCAAGGCCGTCGCCTTCTCGGTGCCGACCGGCAATTTCGGCGATGTTTTTGCGGGCTATGTCGCGGCGCGCATGGGGCTTCCCGTCGAGCGGCTGATCGTCGCGACCAACGTCAACGACATCCTCCACCGCGCGCTGTCCTCGGGCGACTATTCCAAGGGGCAGGTCCAGGCGACCGCCACGCCGTCGATGGACATCCAGGTCAGCTCGAATTTCGAGCGGCTGCTGTTCGACGCGAACGGCCGCGACGGCGCGGCGCTGGCGAGCCAGATGAAGGGGTTCGAGGGGACGGGCGCGATGCGGCTGACCAATGCGCAGAGCCAGGCCATCGCCCCGCTCTTCACCAGCACGCGCGTCGATGCCGACGACATGAGCCGGGCGATGCGCTGGGCCCATGACGAGGCGGGCCAGGTGCTCGATCCCCACACCGCCATCGCGCTGTCGGCCGCGCGCGCCGCCGAGACGAGCGCGCCCGTCGTCACGCTCGCCACCGCGCACCCGGCCAAGTTCACCGATGCGGTCGAGCGCGCAACCGGCGTCCGCCCGCCCCTTCCGCGCCGTGTCGGTGACCTGTTCGAGCGCGAGGAACGCTTCACCACCCTGCCCGCTACCTTCGACGCGGTGACGGCCTTTATCGACGGGCATGGTTTGCGCTAACGCGGGTCCATGAAACTCGAAACGATGATCGGCGAGCCCTGGGCGGATTACGGGCTTGTCGACTCCGGCCATGGCCGCAAGCTGGAACGCTATGGCCGGTTCCGCTTCATCCGCCCCGAACCGCAGGCGATGTGGGCCCCCGCCACCTCCGACTGGCGCGCGGCGGCCGAGTTCGTGCCCGGCTCGGACGAGGATGGCGGCGGCCGCTGGAATTTCAACGAGCCGGTCCCGCGCGAGGGCTGGCCGCTGAAGTGGAACGAGGTGCGCTTTACCGCGCAGAACACGCCGTTCCGCCATCTGGGCTTCTTCCCCGACATGGCGCCGGTGTGGAGCTGGATGCGCGAGCAGGTCGACGGGCTGGCCGAGCCGGAGTGCATGAACCTGTTCGGCTATACCGGTGTCGGTACGCTGGCGATGGCGAGCGCAGGCGCGAAGATGGTCCATGTCGACGCGTCGAAGAAATCGGTCGAGGCGGCGCGCGGCAATGCGATGCTGTCGGGCCTGGGCGATGCGCCGGTCCGCTGGATCATCGACGACGCGGCCAAGTTCGTCGCGCGCGAGGTGCGGCGCGGGCGACGCTATGACGGCATCCTGCTCGACCCGCCGAAATATGGCCGCGGCCCGGAGGGTGAGGTCTGGCGGCTGGAGGAAGACCTGCCCGGCCTTATCGCCAATTGCCGCCAGCTGCTGGACGCGGATTCGCGCTTCCTGTTCCTGACCGTTTATGCCGTGCGAATGTCGGCGATGGCGATCGGCGAGATGATGCGCCAGGTCATGGCCGACCTGCCCGGTAAGGTGGAATGCGGCGAGCTGGGCGTGCGCGAGGAAGCGCGGGGGCTCACCCTGCCTACCGCCATCTGGGCGCGGTGGAGCCGGTAAGCGATCAGCCCGAGCGAGGGGGGCACATCTCGATCAGCGCGACCTCATAGGTCGCGACCGCTCCAGCGGCCTCGAACCGCCGGGCGATACGGCGCATCGCGCCCGGCGGGATCGGCCGATGCCCGTCGCGCGGCGTCCCTGCGCCGATCGACCGCAGTGCGCGCATGAAGTCCGCCGCTGAATCGTGCCGCTGCGTGAACGTCCGCCTCTCGACGCGCCATCCCGTCGCGAGGAGCCGATCGGCAGCAGGATAGACCGGGCTTCCGGCCGCAAATCCTTCCGCCCGGTGCGCCTCATGCCACGCCGCAAATGTGCCCTCGGTCAGCGTCGTCACCAGCAGCAGCCCCCCCGGTGCAAGGAATTGGGCCAGCCGCCGCAAGCCACCTTCCAGATCGGTGAACCACTGCACGGCCAGGCTGCTGACAATCAGATCGAACGGCGCTTCGTCCGGCAGATCGGGATGTTCGCCATCCATGACCCGCCCGCGCGCGGACGGATTCGCAGCAAGGCCGCGCGCCAGCATGGCAGGCGCGATGTCGGTCATCAGCCAGTCGACCCGCCCGATCCGGGGCAGAGTTGCTCGCGTCAGGAAGCCGGTGCCGCATCCTACCTCCAGCACACGCAGCGCAGACGGCGCGACCGTGACGATCCGGTCGGCCAGCCAGTCGGCGACCTGCCGCTGCACCACCGCATACGCGTCATAAGCCGAGGCAGCGTCGAAGGCCCGCGCGATCACTTTCGCTTCAGCCATCAGCTCAGTCGCGCACCGACCGGATCGCCGCCGCCGCGATCCACGGCGCGCCCGCGACCAGCAGCAG
>NZ_LDTE01000060.1 GCF_001476905.1 Sphingomonas sanguinis
CCCCCATCCCCGCCACCGGTGCTGAAGGACTCGCGCCTCATCGCCGCGCGGATGCCGTCGCTGGGCAAGCCGACGCTCGCCGCGCTCGGCCAGGCCCGCTCGCCCGCCGAGTGGAATGCGCTCTATTTCTCCTCGCCCGAATTCATGCACCGATAGGAGGATCGCAGGATGCTTTCCCACATCCACCGCCGTGACGTGCTCCGTGGCGCCGCCGCGCTCGCCCCCATGGTGATGGCGGGCCGCGCCTTTGCCGCGCCGCAGGCGGGTAGCCGGTTGCTCGTCGTCTTCCTGCGCGGTGCCTATGACGCGGTGAACATCGTCGTGCCCAGCGGCAGCGACTTCTATCACCAGTCGCGCCCCACGATCGCGCTGCCCAAGCCCGATCCGGCCAACCCCAACGCGCCGTTGCCGCTCGATGCGGACTGGGCACTGCATCCGACGCTGAAGGACTCGATCCTGCCGCTATGGCAGGCCAAGCAGATCGCCTTCGTGCCGTTCGCGGGCACCGACGATATGAGCCGCAGCCATTTCGAGACGCAGGACACGATCGAGCTGGGGCAGCCGGTCGGCGGCCACCGCGATTACGGCTCGGGATTCATGGCGCGGTTGGCCGATATCTTGGGCACGGGCGAGCGGCCGATCGCCTTTACCGACCAGTTGCCCTTGTGCTTTCGCGGCGGGGACGATCCCATCCCCAATCTCGCGCTCGCCAATGTCGGCAAGCCGATCGACCAGCGCCAGGCCGCGCTGATCCAGAGCATGTATGCCGGGCATCCCGACCTCGCGCGCTCGGTCAGCGAGGGCTTCACCGTGCGCGACACGGTGTACAAGACGCTCGACCAGGAGATGAAGGCGGCCAGCCGGGGTGCCGTCTCGGCCAAGGGCTTTGCGCTATCGGCGCAGCGGATCGGGACGCTGATGCGCGACCGGTTCAACCTGGCCTTTGTCGATGTCGGCGGCTGGGACACCCATGTAAATCAGGGCGGCGCGACCGGTTATCTTGCCGATCGGATGGGCGATCTGGGCCGGGGCCTTGCCAGCTTCGCACAGGCGATCGGTCCCGATGCCTGGCGCACCACCACCGTCGTCGTCGTGTCGGAGTTCGGCCGCACCTTCCGCGAAAATGGCGATCGGGGCACCGACCACGGCCATGGCAGCATCTATTGGGTGATGGGCGGCGGCGTGTCGGGTGGGCGCATGGCGGGCGAACAGGTCGCGCTGTCCGCCGCCACGCTTAACCAGAACCGCGACCTGCCCGTGCTGACCGATTACCGCGCGCTGATCGGCGGGCTGGTCCAGCGGCAATTCGGACTGTCAGCCGACCGCCTGGGGACGCTCTTTCCCGATACGCGCCCGGCCGATCTGAATCTGGTCTAATCCACCCGCTCCGCTCCCGGCCTGCGCATGAATCTCGTCGAGTACATCGTCGAGCGTGAGCCCGGCGAGCTTGTCCTCCAACGCCTCGCGCACCGGGGTCAGCATCGTTTCCAGACTGGCGGTGATATGCCGGTCGATCAGCCCTTCGCCCTCGGGCGGCTGGCGGTGGAAGGCGAAGAAATTCCGGTCCTCGACCGCCTGATAGACGTCGACCAGCCGGATCTCGGACGAGGGCCGGGCCAGCATCGCGCCACCGCGATTGCCCAGCTGCGACCGGGTCAGCCCCGCCGCCGCCAGACGCAGCAGCAGCGCGCGGACCACCGCCGCGTTGGAATTGACGCTGACCGCGATATCCTCGGAGCGCAGCGGTGTCTCGCCATGCTCCGCCATCAGCGCAAGCATATGCAACGACACGACAAAACGGGTACTGGTCGGCAAGTAACGGCGCTCCTATGCAGGGACGACCTTGATCCCGGTCGTTAAGGACCGAAGCGGATCAAAACCGTCATGTTCCGATCATGGCGGGATTGCAATTCGTAATCCATGTTATTTTTCTACTATTCTACTATGTTAACGCGCGAGTCAGGCACGGTATCCGACATTCCCGTCCGGGTAAGAGGGGGAATGCCATGCAGGGTGCACGGGGACGAATCCGGTATCGGGGCGCCAGGTCGATACGGACGGCGCCGATCCTGTTGGCACTGACCCTGACGGCAGGGACGACGACCGGCTGCACGATCGGCCGGATGCAGGGTTTCGATACGCTCGCCGTCACGCCGGGGCTGGAAGCGATCTCGCTCAGCGGGCTTCCCTTTGCCGATAGCGGGCATGTCCGGCTGGGCAGCGCGAGCGGATCGGTCGCGTGGCGGGAGGGCCGCGACGCGATCGGCTGGGGCCCGGACGGCATCGGCTCGCCCGCCGATCAGGTGCGGGTGGGACAGGTCGCGCGCTTCGGCGTCTATGCCTTCGATCTCGATGGCGATCCGGTGCGCCCCGGCCATCTGGAGGCGCGATGCCGTTATGGTCGGACCGAGAATCGCGGCCAACTGTCCAGCATCGAGATCGTGACGCCCGGCCGGCCGCTGCGGCTGCAATGCGCGTATCGCGTGGACGGACGCGATACAGGGATGCTGGAGCTGGCCGCCGCTCCGTCCCAGGCCAGCCCTGTCGAACCACGCGCGGGGCTGATGCGGTTCGACGGACATGCGCTGATCGTGCAATCGGACCACGCCATGGACGGCGTCGGCACGCGGACCGACAGCCCGATGGGTTACCGCGTGACCACGCCCGAGGGGCGGATCGTGGCGGTGGTCGAAACCAATGGCTGGCGTAGCCGCCGCCTGCTCCTGTCCACCGATCCCGCCGAACGCCCCGCCGAACGCCCCGCCGCCGTCGCCGCCGCGCTGTCGCTCGCGCTGTTCCACGACCCCGGCGACACCGATTAACGCGGCGGGAGGGCGATCTCGAACAATTCGGGCCAGTTCTTGCCCGTCACGAAGATGCGGTGCTTCACCCGGTCATAGGCGATGCCGTTGGGCACCGAATCCCGGTCGGTCATGCCGACCCGCGCGACCAGATCGCTCAGGTCGACGACGCTCGCGACCACGCCCGTGCGGGGATCGATCCGCACGATATAAGGCGTCATCCAGATATTGGCCCAGATTTGTTCGTCGATATATTCCAGCTCGTTCAGATATTTGAGCGGCCGACCGTTGACCGTGACGTCCAGCGTGCGCGCGACCTTCATCGTCGCGGGGTCCAGGAAGCGCAGGCGCGGCGTGCCGTCCGACAGGATGATCTGCCGTCCGTCATCGGTCATCGCCCAGCCTTCGCCGTCATAGCGCCACTCGCCGGTGCGCGTCAGCGCCGGGCGGCTCCAGCGAAAGCCCCGTCCGCCATGCCAGGTGACGCTGCGCAATTCCTTGCCCCAGGCGACGATCCCCTCGCCGAACAGCCCATCGGGCACCGTCGCGTGGCGCAGCGTCTTGCCGGTCGCCAGATCGACCTGCCGGATCACGCTCTGCCCCTCGCGCCCGGTGCTCTCGTACATCTGGCCGTCGGCGATCAGCAGCCCTTCGGTAAAGGCGGTGGTATCGTGCGGATAGGCGCGGACCAGCTCGGGCTTCTGCACCGGTGCCGGTTGCTGTTGGGGCGCGGCCTGTTGCGCGGCGGCGGGCAGCGCAAGGGCCAGGACCAGCGGCAGGAAAGCGCGGATCACAGCGTGCGCACCAGTCGCGCGACCCGCGCGATCCAGGCGGGCGCGGGCACCGTCACGCCCGCCGCGCCCGGTTCGAGCGGCAACAGGTGCAGGTCGCCCGGCAGAAGACCCGCCAGCCGGGCAAAGACATAGCCACCGGCGGAGCGGGGCACGAGGATATCGCGATTCATGGCGTCGGCGAACCTATCCGGGGCCAGCGGCTCGCACCAGAGCTCATCGCCCGCGCGATAGTCGCCGATCGCCCCGGTCACCGTCACTGCCAGCATCCCAGGCGTGGCGCAGGGCGGCGAGACCGCGCGGGCACTGCGCGGCGCCACCGCCCCGCGCGGGCCCAGCAGCGCGGCGACCGGCAGGGTCTCGCGCACCGGCAGGGTCACCAGATCGGCGGTGGTGCAACCCAGCGCGGCGGCGATCCGGTTCAACCAGGGGAGCGAGACGGTGCGCGTCCCCATCTCCAGTCGCCCGATCGTCTGCGGCGTGGTCGGCGGGCAACAGGCGCGCGCGACATCGTCCAGGGTCATGCCCTTGGCGCGACGCACCTCGCGGATCGCGGTGATCATCGCCCTGTTCCCCTCCAAACCACGCCCACACCCCCCGCTCGGCACCGCTGGCGGAGCCGGTCCGGCTGGGCTAAGCGCCCACCTCTATCCTGTCGGAGTTATCGCGATGCGGTTCGGACTCGTCAAATGCCATGGGTCGGGCAATGATTTCCCGATGATCGACGCGCGCGACCTTTCGCTGGGCGAGGCCGAATGGGCGGGCGTCGCACGCGCGCTGGCCGATCGCAGCGGGCCGGTCGGCGGCGACGGCCTGTTGCTGCTGGTGCCGGGTGACGAACGGACGGCGTTCGGCATGGTCATGCGCAACAGCGACGGCAGCGAGGCGGAAACCTGCCTCAACGGCGTACGCTGCGTCGCGCGGGCGGGGTTCGAGGCGCTGGGCATGACCGAGGCGACGGTGCGGCTGAAGACCTCGCACGCCGATGCGGTCCGGGACGCCGATCTGGCGCCGGGCGTCTATACGGTACGCGAAACCGCCGGGCCCGCCGGGCTTTCGACCGCCGCCTGGCCGATCCACGGCGCGCCCGAGCAGCTGGTCGAGGCGGTGCTGCCGATGCTGGATGGCGAGAAGCGTTTCACCGCCGTCACCATGCCCAACCCGCATCTCGTCCATTTCGTCGAGGCGGTGGATGAAGCCGAACTCGTCCGGCTGGGCGAAATCTGCGAGGCCGCACCCGACTGGCTGCCCCATCGCGCCAATGTGTCGTTCGTGGAGGTACGCGGGGACGCGCTGTTCGTCCGCACCTTCGAGCGCGGCGTCGGCCTGACCGACAGTTGCGGCAGCGCGATGGCGGCCTCTACCTATGCCGCGTGCCTGACCGGACGGATCGCCTGGGACGTGCCGACTGTGGTGTTCAATCGTGGTGGCCTGGTCCGGGCCTTTGCGGGCGAGGATGGGATGGTCACGCTGTCGGGCAATGCGACCTATGAATGGGCGGGCTCGGTCGACGTCGACCTGGCCAGTGAGACGGCGAGCGACCTGGTGGTCGAACGCCGCTATCCCGACGAGATCGCGGCGTGGGAGGCGGCAAAGCGGGGGTAACGGCCTCCCGGCCATCGCCCCCGACGCAACGCGACGTCCGCCCACGCGTTCACTCCCCATGCGCCCCGTCCGCCGCCAGATCGCCGACCAGATACGCGACGTGGTCGGCTCGCGAGAGCTCGACCTGAGCCGTCCGCCCGGCGATGACGGGCTGTTCGGACCGGACTCGGCGACCTGGGCGGTGCATGGCGACTTCACCGCGATGATGGCGGGCGGCATCGCCTCGCTGCTCGTCCAGATGCTCCATCCCGCCGCTTTGGCGGGGGTGTGGGATCATAGCGATTTCCGCCGCGACATGGCCGGGCGGCTCCGGCGGACGGCCGGGTTCATCACGGTCACCACCTATGGCTCCACGGACGCGGCCGAGCGGATGATCGCCCGCGTCCGCGCGGTGCATGACCGGGTCGGCGGCACCCTGCCCGACGGCACGCCCTATGCGGCAAACGACCCGCACCTCCTGACCTTCGTCCATGCCGCCGAGGTGGACAGCTTCCTGCGCGCGCACCGCACCTATCGCGATCCCGATTTCCCCGATGCCCAGGCCGATCGCTATCTGGCGGAGATGGCGGTGATCGCCCGGCGGCTGGGGGCGGAAGAGGTGCCCGAGGACCGCCGTCAGCTGGCCCGCTTCCTGGAGGCAATCCGCCCCGAGTTGCGCGTCGACGCCCGCACCCGCGCCGTTGCCCGCACGCTCCTGAACCAGCCCGCGCCCAGCCCTGCCCTCGCCCCGGTCAGCGCCTGGCTGACCCAGGCGGGTATAGCCCTGCTGCCGGACTGGGCCGCCAGACTTCACGGGCTGGACGGGTACGGCGCGATGCGCCCCGCCATCCGGGCGGGGACGCGGGGGCTGGGCGGCGCGATCCGCTGGGCCTTGGCCGGGTAGAGACGGGTTCGCGCAGGGACGCAGACCCTATAGGGTGCCCAATCCGCGCATCGCCGCCAGGTAGCTGCGCATCCCCTCCAATGCCTTGTCGGTCAACACCATGAAGGCGCGGCGGCGGTCGACCGGATCGGGCTGGCGCGCGAACAGCCCCGCCTCGGTCATCTTGCCGATCCAGCGCAGCGCGGTGGTCGGCGCGACGGCGGCGGCGATGCACAGGCTGGACACCGACACGCGCGTGTTCTCCAGATGCGCGGCATAAAGGTCGAGCAGCATGTCCCAGGCCGGTTCCTCGAACAGCGCTCTGCCGAAGAACCCGTCGCGCAGCCGCCGCGCGCGAATCATCCGCCGGACCAGGGCAGCATCGCCCGGTTGTGCCCGGGTGGGGGCCGCGTGAAAGCTCTGGTGCCGATCGTTGAGGCTGCCGTTTCGTTCCTCCTCCTCCGCCACCGACAGCCGGGCCAGCGCCTCGGCGATGCGCGCGACTTCGGCATTCAGCCGCCGCAGCCGTTCCGATTCCCCTTCACGGACATAGGAGTGGAGAACCCCCGCGCCGCTGTGGCTCGCCCCCGCCAGTGCCAGCGCGGCGACCAGTTCCAGCGGGCTGGCGTCGCACAGCATGGCAACGCGCGGGCCGAGCAGCATCGCGGCGACCAGATCGATATCCGCCGTCGCCATGCTGACCACGACGGGCAGGTCCAGCGCGGTCGCCACCGCATCGATCCGGGCAAGCGCGATCTCCATCGCCCCGGCTTCGGCCCCATGCGTGTCGATCATCAACAGCGGCCGCCCCGCCTGTTGCCCGATCTCCTCGGCCACCGCCGCCCATTCGACCGTCCGCAGCACCCGCCCCCCGGCCTGGCGCACCGCATCGCCCGCGGCGGCGGCCAGCGCGGATGCGCTGATCACCACGACCGCAAAGCCGCCTCCGTAAAGCTCCTGTTCGTCCACGCCATTCCCCCCGCGACCCGCCAGGCGGGTTCGTCCATCGTCACAGTCGCAAGGACGCAGCGGGGGCCGTTATCGACCTGCCCGCGCGCTTCCTCGCGACCCCGACCGACGTCCGGGAGTCGACGTCAGTCCGAATCGGACACTCAGCCGAGTGCCTTGACGATCTCTTCGACCATCTTCTTGGCGTCCGCCAGCAACATCATGGTGTTGTCGCGATAAAAGAGCTCGTTATCGACGCCCGCATAACCGACGCCGCCCATCGAACGCTTGATGAACAGCACCGTCTTGGCCTTTTCCACATCGAGCACCGGCATGCCGTAAATGGGCGAGGACTTGTCGGTCTTGGCCGCCGGGTTGGTCACATCGTTCGCGCCGATGACGAAGGCGACATCGGTCTGCGCGAACTCGGCGTTGATGTCCTCCAGCTCGAACACCTCGTCATAAGGCACGTTCGCCTCGGCCAGCAGGACGTTCATATGGCCGGGCATCCGGCCCGCGACCGGGTGGATGGCATATTTGACGCGCACGCCTTCCTTCTTCAGCAGGTCGCCCATCTCGCGCAGCACATGCTGCGCCTGCGCGACCGCCATGCCGTAGCCGGGGACGATGACGACCTGTTCGGCCTGGCTCATCAGGAAGGCCGCATCCTCGGCGCTGCCGCGCTTCCAAGGGCGATCTACGCCTGCGCCGCCGCTTGGCCCACCCGCATCGCTCGCGCCGAAGCCGCCCGCGATCACGCTGATGAAGCTGCGGTTCATCGCCCGGCACATGATGTAGGACAGGATCGCGCCCGAGCTGCCGACCAGCGCGCCGGTGATGATCATCGCGCCATTGTGCAGCGTGAAGCCCATCGCCGCCGCCGCCCAGCCCGAATAGCTGTTCAGCATCGACACGACGACCGGCATGTCCGCGCCGCCGATCGGAATGATGAGCAGGAAGCCGATGGCGAAGGACAGGAGCGTGATCGTCCAGAATATCCACGGCGCCTGATCCCGCGTGAACATCGCGACCAGAATGACGATCGCACCCAGGATGCCGAGGTTCAGCGCATGGCGGCCGGGCAGCAGGATCGGCTTGCCGCCCATATTGCCGTTGAGCTTCAGGAAGGCGATGACCGACCCCGAAAAGGTGATCGCGCCAATCGCCACGCCCAGCGCCATTTCCACACGGCTGACGACATGGATGCTGGCAAAGGGCTGTCCGATCATCGGCACCACCATGTCGGCGATGTCGAAGGCGACCGGGTTCAGAAAGGCGGCACAGGCGACAGCCACGGCAGCAAGGCCGACCAGGGAGTGGAAGGCGGCGACCAGCTGCGGCATCGCGGTCATCGCGATGCGGCGGGCGGTGGTGATACCGACCACGGCACCCAGGCCGATCGCGGCGAGGATTTCCGCGATGGCGGTCCAATTGATGCCTTGGTCGTCAAAGTTGCGGCTACCCTCCGGCAAGCCAAAGGGTACATGGGTAATCAGCGTGGTGACGACGGCGATCGCCATGCCGATCATGCCGAAGCGATTGCCCCGCTGGCTGGTCGTCGGGCTCGACAGCCCGCGCAGCGCCAGGATGAAGCACACCCCCGCCACCAGATAGGCGAGCGACACCCAAGGGTTTGCGGCGACAGTCTCGACCGCAGGAGCGAGCGGCGCGGGCGCGACGGGAGCGATCACGAGCGCTTCTCCTTCTTGCGGTACATGGCGAGCATGCGCTGCGTCACCGCAAAGCCGCCGAAGATGTTGATGCTGGCCAGCACCACCGCCCCCAGCCCCAGCCACTTGGCCACACCCGATCCGGTCGCCCCCGAAGACGCGGCGGCGGCGATCAGCGCGCCGACGATGATGACCGAGGAGATGGCGTTGGTCACCGCCATCAACGGCGTGTGCAGCGCGGGCGTCACCGACCAGACGACATAATAGCCGACGAAACACGCCAGCACGAAGACCGACAGGATCGATATGAAATCCATGCTATTCCTCCCCGGAATGACGGCTAGCGGCGGTGGCCTTGATCTGGGCCGTCACGCCCTCGATATTGGTCTGGATGTCGGTCGACGCGAAGCGCAGCGTGGTCAGGCCGCGCTCGGCGAACCACGTGTCGCGCTGCGCATCGCGCTTGGGACGGTCGCCATATCCATGCGCTTCGCCATCGACTTCGATAACCAGCCTTGCCTCATGGCAGTAGAAGTCCGCGATATAGGGGCCTGAGGGATGCTGGCGGCGAAATTTTAAACCGCCGGGGCGTTTGCGGAGAACCTGCCATAGGGTGATCTCGGGCGCAGACATGTCCTGTCGCAGCACTCGCGCGCGTTCACCGACCTGTTCCGCCCCCTGCAACATTCAATTCCTCCCCTTGCAGGGGAGGTGGCGCGCGCAGCGCGTCGGAGGGGTATCCCCCTCTCGATAGCGCGACACCCCTCCGTCAGGGCTTCGCCCTGCCACCTCCCCTGCAAGGGGAGGAATAGGGATCATGCCGAAAGCCTCGGGTTCACCACCTGCCCGCCCTTGGTCAGCCGGATCGCGTCGCCGATCTCGGCGTCGAGCACCGGCCGGCCGGCCTCCTTGTCCCAGAAGGCGGCCAGGAAATTGTGCAGGTTGCGCGCGAACAGGGCCGAGGCGTCGGCCGCCAGGCGGCTGGGCATGTTGCGGTGGCCGATGATGGTCACGCCGTGACGCTGGACCACCTCGCCGAGGACCGCACCCTCGACATTGCCGCCCGCTTCCACCGCCAGGTCGACGATGACGCTGCCGGGGCGCATCGTCGCGACCTGGGCGTCGGTCACCAGGCGCGGCGCGGGGCGGCCGGGGATCAGCGCGGTAGTGATGACTATATCCTGCTTGGCGATATGCCCGGCGACCAGTTCGGCTTGCGCGCGGCGATATTCCTCGCTGGTCTCGCCCGCATAGCCGCCGTTGCCCTCGCCCTCGATGCCCGCCACGCCTTCGACGAAGATCGGCTTGGCGCCCAGCGACTGGATCTGCTCGCGCGTGGCCGAGCGGACGTCGGTCGCCGACACCTGCGCGCCCAGACGCCGGGCGGTCGCGATCGCCTGGAGCCCCGCGACGCCGACCCCCATCACGAAGACGCGCGCCGCCGGGATCGTGCCCGCCGCCGTCATCATCATCGGAAAGGCCCGGCCATAGGCGCTCGCCGCCTCCAGCACCGCCTTGTACCCCGCCAGGTTCGACTGGGAGGACAGGATGTCCATCGACTGGGCGCGGGTAATTCTCGGCATCCAGTCCATGGCCAGCGCCTCCAGCCCCGCCGCGCCGTACGCCGCCACCGTCTCGGCCCGGCGAAAGGGATCAAAGGCCGCGACCACCCAGGCCCCGGGCGCGGTCCCCGCCAGCGTCGCGGGCTCGGGGGCCTGTACCGCTAGCACGATCTCGGCCCCGGCCAGCACGCCCGGTCGGTCGGCGACCTGCGCGCCCGCCTGTTCGTAATCGCCATCGGCGATTCCTGCCGCCGCGCCGGCACCCCGCTCGACCGCCAGGGTCGCGCCCAGCGCGATCAGCTTCTTGACCGTTTCCGGCGTGGCGGCGACGCGGGCCTCACCCGCGACGGTCTCGTGAAGGACCGCGATCCGCAGGGACACCGGGTCAGGCGATCAGCCAGAGGACGATGGCCACCAGGATGGCGACCGCGACCGCGCCCCATTTGAGCAGGCCGATCATCAGGTCATAGGTGGCGACATGCGCCTTCATCTCGCCGGTGCCGCCGCTGATGCCGGTGTCGTTGCCCGCCATGATCCTCACCTCCGCTATCGGCCCTGCGAACCTTTGGCCGCCGCATGATCCATGCCCGACCTTATTCACCGGGCCGGTGGGATCAACCCCGAAACGTAACGAATCCCGCGACTCGGGCCCCGACGTCGATCTTAAAAAAGCGATATCGCCTTTCCGACGACAGAAAAGAGATTGTCCCGAATTAACGCAGATTTTAACAAAGTCTCGGCATACCGCCCTGAATTGGGACTACGGGACATTTTATGACGCGCAACGGCCAACGTCTGCTGCTGCTGATCGACGACGAACCTGCCCAGCGTCGGCTGATCGCCGCCCTGGCGCAGCGCGGCGGCTGGCGCACCCTGTTCGCCACCGATGCGGACATGGCGGCCTCTGTCCTGGGATCGGCGCAGGGGCGCGAGCTCGACGCGGTCCTCATCGACCATTGGGCCCCCGGCGCCGACGCGACCCAGATGATCGCCGATGTCCACACGCTGCGTCCCGAACTGCCCATCCTGATGCTGACCGCCAACGACTCGGTGGCGCAGGCGGTGGCGGCGATGCGCGCGGGCGCGACCGATTTCCTGGTCAAGCCGCTGGCTCCCGAGCGCCTGCTCGCCGCGCTGGAGGCCTGTGTCGCCGCGCAGACCAGCGGCGAGCTTCGCCCGCTGACCGAGAAGATCCCCGCCCTTCTGGCCTTTGACGAAATCGTCGGCGACGCGCCCGAATTCCGCGCCGCCATCGCGATTGCGGCCAAGGCGGCGCGCGCCCGTGTCTCCGTCCTGATCGAGGGCGAAGGCGGCGTCGGCAAGGAGTCGCTGGCCGAGGCGATCCATGTCGCCTCTCCGCGCGCCGAACGGCCGATGATCCGCGTCAACTGCGCCGCGACCGCCGCCAACCTGCTCGACAGCATCATCTTCGGTCATGAGGAAGGCGCCTTTGCGGGCGCATTCGAGCGGCGCATCGGCAAGATGGTCGAGGCGGACGGATCGACCCTGTTCCTGGACGAGGTGTCGGGCATGCCGCTCGAGACCCAGGGGCGGCTGTTCGACATGCTGCAATCCTCGACCATCGTGCCGCTGGGGGCCCGCCATGCGCGCGAGGTAGATGTCCGCATCATCGCCGCGACCGACGGCCGCCTGTTGGAGGCGGTCGAGGCCGGGCGGTTCCGCGAGGACCTCTATTACAAGCTCAACGTCGTCCATGTCGCGGTGCCGCCGCTGCGCGACCGGGCGGAGGACGTGCCCGCGCTGACCCGCCATCTGCTCGGGCGGATCGCGCAGCAGCCGGGCCTGCGCCAGCTCGACATCACCGATACCGCGCTCGACCTGCTGCGCCGGTACGACTGGCCGGGCAATGTCCGCCAGTTACAGAATGCGCTCTTCCGCGCCGCCGTGCTGTGTGAGGGCGACGCCCTGACCCCGGCCGATTTCCCGCAGATCGCCTCGCTGGGCGATCGTCCTTCGGTCAGCGCCTCGAGCGGCCAGGCGTTGCAGAATGGCGGGATCAACCTGTTCCGCCCCGACGGTAATCTGCGCGCGCTGGAGGATATCGAGGCCGATGTCATCCGCCTGGCGATCGGCCATTATCGCGGCCGCATGACCGAGGTCGCGCGGCGGCTGGGGATCGGTCGCTCGACGCTCTACCGCAAGCTGGGCGAACTCGGCATCGACAACGCGGCTTAAGATCGTTCCTCCCCCGCAAGGGGAGGGGGACCAGCGAAGCTGACGGCCTGCCACCTCCCCGTACCGGGGAGGATACATCATCTTACCACAACACGCCGTCGACGGGCTTCATCGGTTCGGGCGCGCGGTCGCCGATCGACTGGAGCAGGTCGATCTCGATCGTCCGACACATGGCGCTGAGCGGCAGGTCGTGGACCGTGTCGCTGAACGGATCGACCAGGTCGTCGCCGATCTGCAGCGCGGCCAGGAACATCAGACCCGCGATCGACGATCCCACGGGCGTGGCAAAGCCCAAAGTCTCGACCAGTCCGATCGGCAGCAGCACGCAGAACAGTCGCGTGAAGAAGGCGGGGATGAAGCGATACTGGTTGGGCAGCGGCGTGTTCTTCAGCCGCTCCATGCCGCCTTGCGAATTGGCGATGTCGACCAGCACCGACTCCATCTGCGCCTGCTGGATGGTGTCGATCCAGCCCTTGCGCTGCGCATCGGCGATGCGGCGGCCGGTGCCGTCGAGCAGGCCGTTGGCGGTGTTGGTCCGCTCCAGCGCGGGCTCCGCCTCGCCGCGCGACAGAAAGCGCAGCACCTCGCCATCGACCGGCTGCTTGCGCAACTGGCATCGCAGGGCGTTCACATAGGCGATCTGGCGCAGCACGATCGACCGCTTCAAGTCGTGCGCATCGGGCTCTGGCAGGAAGTTGCGCGCGCTGCGGGCGATGTTGCGCGAGGCATTGATCATCAGGCCCCAGAGCTGCCGCCCCTCCCACCAGCGCTGATAGGCCGAATTGGTGCGAAAGCCGAGGAACAGCGCCAACGCGGTGCCGAACAACGTCAGCGGCAGCGAGGGCGCCTTGAAGGGCAGGACATAATAGGCGACCGTGACGATCACGTCCCAGATGAACAGCGCCAGCAACGGACGCCAGACTTCGGCGATGATGATGCGGGTGCGGGGTACGGCGTCGACGATCAAATTCGGTCTCCCTCGTGCGGCCACCGTGCCCGTGTCTCGAGCCCCAAAGTGTCGCCGGTCGGTCTCTCTGGGCGCAGCAACGCGACAAAAGCGGGTTGGATGCGCGTCCGAAATAATAGTGCGGTGCAGCAGGAAAAGGCTTGGGGCACACCGGAAACGAAACGTTACCGAACCGCCACGAAGGCAGCACGATCACGCCTCCCGCGACCACGATGTAAGTCGTTCGTTCGCTTCGTTTTCTGCCGGAAAGCCCGTCGCCGCCCCGGTGCGGCGCTTGCTCCACCGGGCCCAAGGAGGCATGGCGAAGAATATTATGACCCTGCCCCCTCCCGCCCGCATCCTGATCGTCGCCGGTTCCGATTCCGGGGGCGGCGCGGGCATCCAGGCGGATATCAAGACGGTCGCGATGCTGGGCGGCCACCCCATGACCGCGATCACCGCGATCACCGCGCAGAACACGCTGGGCGTGCAGGCGGTACACCCCGTGCCGACCGATATCGTCATGGCCCAGATCGACAGCGTGCTGGCCGATATCGGCGCGGATGCGGTCAAGATCGGCATGATCGGATCGGCGGAGACCGCCCATGCGCTGGCCGACCGGCTGGAGGCGCTGGACCTGCCGGTGGTGTTCGATCCCGTGATGGTCGCGACCAGCGGATCGGTGCTGGCCCAGCCGGATGTCATCGCCGCCTTTCGCCGCTTTCTGGGGCTGGCCGCGCTGACCACACCCAACCTCCCTGAGCTGGCGGCGCTGGGCGGCGAGGCGTTGGTCCGGCACGAGACCGCCGCGCTGCTGGTCAAGGGCGGCCATGGCGAAGGGCCGGTGATCGAGGACCGGCTGGTCGAACCGGCAGGCGAGCAGCGCTGGCAGCATCCTCGGCTGGACACCACATCGACCCATGGCACGGGCTGCACCCTGGCCAGCGCGATCGCGACCGGGCTGGGCCAGGGGCTGACGCTGGCCGATGCGGTCGACCGGGCCATCGCCTTCGTCCAGGCCGCGCTCGCCGCCGCGCCGGGGCTGGGCCAGGGCCACGGACCGATGGGCCACGGGATGGGGATGGTGCCCTTCTACCATTTGCTCGCCGCGATCAGCCGCGAAGGCTGGGACGCCGCCGCCTTCGCCGCGCGGTGGGGGTGAAGTGATCCTCCCCGGTACGGGGA
>NZ_LDTE01000061.1 GCF_001476905.1 Sphingomonas sanguinis
TAGCAGAGGTGTAGAAGAGACAGCCTCCCGCCTGCGGGAGGGGCGTGCCAAGCCCGAACGGTGAGCGCTTCTGCAAGCGATGATCGTGTTGTTTATGCCGGACAATCGCCAAGCAACACGCCCCTCCCGCAGGCGGGAGGGGATGGGGGAGGGCCAAGGTGTCTCACCGAGCCCCCACCCCGAACAAAATCAATCCACCCAATCCAACCCGATATCCTTGTAAACCGAACGATCCTCGTCCCAGCCGGGCTTGACCTTCACATGCAGGTACAGGTGAACCTTGTGCCCCAGGATGCGCGACAGTTCCTCGCGGGCCTTGGCCCCGATTTCCTTGATCCGCATCCCGTTCTTGCCCAACACGATGGCGCGCTGGGTCGGGCGTTCGACCAGGATCTGCTGGTGGATCTCGACCGATCCGTCCTCGCGCTCCTTATAGGCCTCGGTCTCGACCGCGCTGGCGTAAGGCAGCTCGGCGTGAAGCTGGAGGTAGATCTGCTCGCGCGTCACCTCGGCGGCCAGTGCGCGTTCGGTGGCGTCGGACACCTGGTCTTCGGGGTAATGCCACGGCCCCTCGGGCATCAGCTTGGCGAAGTGCGCCTTCAGCTCGGGCAGGCCATCGCCGGTCTGGGCTGAGACGAACCAGATTTCGTCGAACGGCACGACCGCATTCAGCTTCTCGGCATGACCCAGCAGCCGCGCCTTATCGGCGATGTCGACCTTGTTGAGGATCAGATGCTTGGGCTCGGGCCGGTGCGCGATCGACTCGGCGATGGCGGTGACCTTGGAGCCGATGCCGCCCTTGCCGTCGACGACCAGCGCCAGGATATCAGCGCCCTCCGCGCCTTCCCAGGCGGCGGCGACCATCGCGCGGTCCAGGCGGCGCTTGGGCTCGAAGATGCCGGGCGTGTCGACCAGCAGGATCTGCGCGTCCCCCTCGATCGCGACGCCGAGCAGCTTGGCGCGGGTCGTCTGCGCCTTGGGGCTGACGATGGCGACCTTCTGGCCGACCAGCGCATTGACGAGGGTGGATTTGCCGGCATTGGGCGCGCCGACGACGGCCACGAGGCCGCAACGTTGTTCAGTCATGCCCTAGCGGTACAGGTCCGGCCCCCTTCCCGCAACGGCCAGCCCACATGGACGGAATGTAATGGTCCGATCACGGAACGGCCAAGCCGCCGCGCGCATTTTTCCTGCCACGATTTCCAGACGCAGGAGAGTTGCCATGAAGACCCTCATCACCGCCCTGTCGGCCGCCGCACTGCTGACCGTCGCAGGTCCCGCCTCGGCCAAGGGTTGCCTGAAGGGCGCGGCGGTCGGCGGCGTCGGTGGCCATTTCGTCGGCAAGGGCCATGCCGTCCTAGGCGCGGCGGCGGGCTGCGCGATCGGCCATCACCGCGCCAAAGTGCAGGCCAAGAAACAGGCCGCGGCGGCCAAGGGGCGCTGAGCCCAGTGACCGGGTGGGCAGCGTCATGAATCCAACTGTTCCCCGACGAAGGCCGGGGCCCATATTCCGCACAGCTGCCTGTTCGCCAAAGCGCCAGACAGACACCGTTCTCTATAGCGCATAGAAACTGGACCCCGGCCTTGCAGGGGAACAGAAGGGTTTAGGCCTTCAGCTTCGCCAACAACGCCTTGGCAGCGGCCGTCTCGGCTTCCTGCTTGTTGGCTCCCGTTGCGCTGGCTTCCGCCGTGCGACCGATCCGCACCGTCACGGTGAAGCGCGGCGCGTGATGCGGGCCCGAACGGTCCGTCACCACATATTCCGGGGCCTTGCGATTATGCGCGGCGGCCCATTCCTGCAGCGCGGATTTGGGATGCTGCGGTGCCTTGCCTTGCGAGTGCACCCGGTCGCCCCAGGCCTGGCGGATAAAGGCGCGCGCCGCGTCCAGCCCCGCCTCGCGATACCAGGCACCAATGAGCGCCTCCATCACGTCGCCGAGCACATTGTCGCTGTCCGACGCGCCGTCGTCGCGCGCCTGCTTGCCGAGGCGCAAGTGATCGCGCACACCCAGGTCCCGGGCGACATCCGCACAGACCGCGCCGGTCACCAGCGAATTGAGCCGCCGCGACAGCTGCCCCTCGGGCTCGTTCGGGAACTGCTCCCACAGCCATTCGGCCATGACCAGACCCAGCACCCGGTCACCCAGAAACTCCAGCCGTTCGTAATTCTCGGCGGCCTGGCTGCCATGGGTCAGCGCCCGGTGAAAAGGGACGCTATCCTTGGGCGCACGTCCCAGAACCTGCGCCAGCCAGTCATCCACCGCGCTCAAAACCCTTCTCCGATCCGGTTCCAGCGCGCGGCCGATACCCAGGTCCAGGGCTTGATCCACTCGGCCGAGCCATCGGTCGAGAAGAAGGTGATCGCAGCGCGCCCTTCCAGCCGCTCCATCGGGATCATGCCCATGCCCTGGGGCGGCGCGAACCGGCTGTCCGCCGAGTCGTCGCGATTATCGCCCATCAGGAAGACATGGCCCTCGGGCACCTTGTAGAGGACGGTATCGTCGCGATCGGGGAAGTTGCCCTGGTCGAGCACGTCATAGCTCTTGCCGTTCGGCAACGTCTCACGGAACCGGGCATAGCGGCAGACCGGCTTGCCATCGACGGTATCGACGAACGGTCCGCATTCCTTGAAGCCGAAATTGGGGGTCAGCGGCAGGACGAAGTCGGCGACGCGCTGCTTGGGGATGGGGCGGCCGTTCAGGACCACCTGACCGTTCGTCACCTGGATCGTATCGCCGGGCAGGCCGATCACCCGCTTGATGACGTCATGATCGTCCGGCCCCGGCGAGCGGAATACCACCACATCGCCGCGCGTCGGCGCACGGCTCAGGATATGACCGGGCAGCAGCGGCAGGCCGAACGGCAGCGACCAGCGCGAATAGCCGTAATTCCACTTGGTCACGAACAGATAGTCGCCGATCAACAGGCGCGGCAGCATCGATTCCGACGGGATGACGAACGACGTCACGATAAAGCTGCGCAGGATGAAGACGAACAGGGCCAGCTTCAGGAAGAAGCGCAGCGTGTCCTTCGTCTCCGACGTTTTGGGTGTATCGGCCATGGCCAGCGGGTTCGCGCAACCCGCCGGTTCCGTCAAGCGGCGTCATCAGGCGGTCAGGCTCTTTCGCCGAGTGCCCAAGCGCTTTACGGGAACCGCCCCTGCCCTCATCGGTACATCCCTGCACGCATGACCGATTTCATTCTCAACCTGATCGCCTGGGGCGGCTATTTCGGCATCTTCCTGCTGATGGCGCTGGAAAACATCATTCCGCCGATCCCGTCAGAGGTCATCATGGGCCTGGGCGGCATGGCGGTGGCACGGGGGCAGATGGAGATGATCCCGCTGATCCTCTGGGGCACGGCGGGGACGACGGCGGGCAATTATGCCTGGTACGGGGTCGGGCGCTATATCGGTTACGAGCGCTTCCGCCCCTTTATCGACAAGCATGGCCGCTGGCTGACCATGGAGTGGCGCGATGTCGAGCGATTGCACCTGTTCTTCGTCCGGCATGGCGGCTGGGTGGTGTTCGTGTTCCGCTTCATGCCCGCCTTCCGCACGCTGATCTCGCTGCCTGCGGGGATCACCCGCATGCCCTTGGGCAAGTTCCTGCTCTGGACCTTTGCGGGCAGCACGATCTGGAACGCGATCCTCGCTTATGCCGGACTGTGGCTGGGATCGAATTTCGAGGCGATCAACCGCTATATCGGTCCGGCGGCCATCGCGATGACGGTGGCGATCGTCATCGGCTATCTCTGGCGCGTGGTCACCTGGAAGCCCCACGGCAAACAGTAATCAGGCGCGCGGATGCGCGGTCCGGTACACGTCAAGCAAGTGCGCCGCATCGACCGCCGTATAGATCTGGGTCGAGCTGAGGCTGGCATGGCCGAGCAGTTCCTGGAGTTGGCGCAAGTCGGCTCCCCGCCCCAGCAGATGCGTCGCAAAGCTGTGCCGCAACGCGTGCGGCGTCGTCCGCCCGCCCAGCCCCAGCCGCTCGCGCGCGCCCTGCACCGCCCGCCGGATGATCGCGGGCGATAGCGGACCGCCCTTTGCGCCCCGAAACAGCGCTTCTTTCGGGATTAACGGATAGGGACTTTGCCCGGCATAAGCCTCGATCGCGGTACGCAGTTCGGGGAGCAGCGGGACGATCCGCGTCTTGCCGCGCTTGCCCGTCACCCGGATCGTCTCGCCCAGCGGCAGGATATCGGCGGTCAGCGCCAAGGCCTCCCCGATACGCAGGCCCGCGCCATAGAGCAGCAACAGCACGGCCCAGTCGCGCGCCGCAATCCAAGGTTCGGCGGCATGGTCTCCTATATCCTCACCCAGCGCCATGATGTCGGCGGGCGACTGGGGGCGCGGCAGGCTGCGCTTGCGACGGGGTCCCTTCAGGGCGGGCGGCCCTACGCCGGCCCAATGAAGGAAAGTCCGCACTGCTGACAATTCCCGCGCGGTCGAGGACGCCGCCAGTCCCTCGCCCCGACGCCGCGCCAGATAAGCCCGCAGGTCGGCGGCGGTGATGCGGGCCAGCGCCGCGCCGTCGATGGCTTCTCCCCAATGTTCGGAGAGAAAAGCGCAAAGCCGCTCCGCCGTCGTGACATAGGCACGCACCGTATGGTCGGAACGACGCAGGTCGACGGTCAGGTGGCGGTAATAGTCGGCGATCAGCGTAGTCATGGGGGCAGTGTAGGCCCGTTACCCAGTGCGGGCGAGACGTTTGCCGTGTTTGGCCCCCGCTGCCCGGCCCTCTACGCCAAGAGCACTTCCAACGATCGCCTCTAACCGCTCCCCTCCCGCAAGCGGGAGGGGATGGGGGAGGGCCAGGGGTCTCACCGAGACCAGTCATCATGGCCCTTGCCCCTCCCCAACCCCTCCCCCTGCCGGGAGAGGGGCTTTTCAGGAAGGGAGCCTCGTCTACATCCCGACGAAAAAGGGGGCGCTCCCTCGCGGAAACGCCCCCTCCCATATTTCGACCGAAGTCAGCTCAGCGATCGAGCACCGCGTCGATCGCCGCGCCCACCTCATCCATCGCCGCCATACCGTCGACCCGGGTCACGATGCCGCGCGCTTCGTAGATCGGCAGGATCGGCGCGGTCTTCGCCCGATACTCCGCCATGCGCGTGCGCACCGTCTCGGCATTGTCGTCGGGGCGACGCTTGAACTCGGTCGAGCCGCAGACGTCGCAGACACCCTCGACCTGGGTCGGCTTGAAGCTGTCATGATAGCCCGCGCCGCACGAGGCGCAGGTGAAGCGCCCGGTGATCCGCTCGACCAGCGCATCCTCGTCGACCGCCAGTTCGATGACGTGATCCAGCGTCTTGCCGCGCTCGGCCAGCAGCACGTCGAGCGCTTCGGCCTGGGCGGCGGTGCGGGGGTATCCGTCGAAGATCGCGCCGCCTTCGGCATCGGCCTGATCCAGCCGCTCGCCGATCAACGCCGAGACGATCGCATCCGATACCAGCTCGCCTGCGTCCATCACCGCCTTGGCCTGGAGCCCGACGGGGCTGCCCGCCTTCACCGCCGCACGCAGCATGTCGCCGGTAGACAGCTGCACCATGCCGCGATTGGCCACCAGCCGCTGCGCCTGGGTCCCCTTGCCCGCACCCGGCGGACCCAGCAGGATGATGTTCACGCCCACGTCACTCTCCCCTCTTTACCCTGAAATCCGCCCGCGCCTCAGCGCAGACGACCGCCCTTCAGCTTCGCCTTTTTGATCAGATCGCCATATTGATGCGCGAGCAAGTGGCTTTGGATCTGGGTCACCGTGTCCATCGTCACGTTGACCACGATCAGCAGGCTGGTGCCGCCCAGATAGAAGGGGATCTGCAGCGCCGAGACCAGATATTCGGGCAGCAGACAGATGATCGTCAGATAGGCCGCGCCGATGACCGTGATACGGGTCAGCACGTAATCGAGATAGGTCTCGGTGTTCTTGCCCGGACGGATGCCGGGGATGAACCCGCCATAGCGCTTCAGGTTATCGGCCGTCTCTTCCGGGTTGAACACCACCGCGGTGTAAAAGAACGAGAAGAAGATGATGCCCGCGCCGTAGAGCAGCATGTACACGGGGCTGCCGTGCTGCAGATACTGGTTCAGGCTAATGATGAAGTCGCCCCAGCGGCTCTCGCCCGCCACGCGCTGGCCCGCAAACTGCGAGATGGTCAGCGGCATCAGCAGCAGCGACGAGGCGAAGATCGGAGGGATCACGCCTGCGGTGTTGATCTTCAGCGGCAGGTGGCTGCGGTCGGCCTGCATGCCCCGCTGCGTTGCACGCTTCGGATACTGGATCAGGATGCGGCGCTGCGCGCGCTCCATGAAACAGATGAACAGGACGAGGACTACGACCGCCAGGATGATGAGGATCAGGCGCACCGGATCGATGCTGCCCGAACGCCCGCCTTCCAGCAGGTTGATCAGCGTGGTCGGCAGGTGGGCGACGATGCCCGCCATGATGATCAGCGACACGCCGTTGCCGATGCCGCGGCTGGTGATCTGCTCACCCAGCCACATCAGGAACATCGTACCGCCGATCAGCGAGATGACCGCCGCGATGCGGAAGGTCATGCCCGGCTCGATCACCGCCTGGATGCCCTGGCTGGCACCGAGGGTCTCGAGCCCGGCGGCGATGAAATACCCCTGGATCGCGGTCAGCAGCACCGTGCCGTAGCGCGTATACTGGTTCAGCTTCTTGCGGCCGCTTTCGCCTTCCTTCTTGATGGCGGCGAGCTGCGGGCTCAGCGAGGTCGCGAGCTGCACGACGATCGACGCCGTGATGTACGGCATCACGCCCAGCGCGATCAGCGACATACGGCTGAGCGAGCCGCCCGAGAAGGTGTTGAAGAAGTCGAGCACGCCGCCCGTGGTCTTCTGGCTCAGCAGGCCCAGCGCGGTCGGGTCGACGCCCGGCAGCGGAACATAGCTGAGCAGGCGGAAGACGATCAGCGCGCCGATCGTGAACCACAGCCGCTTCTTGAGGTCGGTGGCCTTGGCGAATTTCGCCAGGCTGATGCTTTGCGCCATCTGGTCGGCTGCGGATGCCATAGCTGTTGCGTTATCCTGGAAACGAAAAACGGCGGGATGCGTTTTGAACCGCCCCGCCGCTCATATAGGCGCGAAGACGCGCTTGTCTAACCCGGATGAAAAATCCGCCGCTGTCGGCGTGGCGTTTTGCCGGTGACAGCGGCGGAATTTATCCGATTCAGGCCTTGGCGGCGAGCTTCGCGGCGCGGGTCTTACCCTTCTTCGCGGCGGCCTTTTCGGCGGCGGGCACGACGTGCGGCACGTCGACCGAACCGCCGGCCTTCTCGACCGCTTCACGCGCCGAGGCCGACACGCCCTGCACAACGAACGACAGCTTGGTGGTCAGCTCGCCCTTGCCGAGCAGACGCACGCCGTCCTTGCCGCCACGCGCCAGGCCAGCGGCCTTCAGCGCGGCATGGTCGATCGTGCCGTCGGTCTTCAGCTTGCCCGAGTCGATCGCCTTCTGGATCGCACCCAGGTTCACCTCGGCATAGTCCTTGGCGAAGATGTTGTTGAAGCCACGCTTCGGCAGGCGCATGTGGAGCGGCATCTGACCGCCCTCGAAGCCCGCGATGGACACGCCCTCACGGCTCTTCTGACCCTTGACGCCGCGACCACCGGTCTTGCCCTTACCCGAACCGATACCGCGACCGACGCGGATCTTGGACTTGCGGGCACCCTGGTTGTCGAAAAGTTCGTTCAGCTTCATGATTTGCACTCGCTTTCGCTTGTTTCGCGCATGGCCGTCACTCCGAAGAATCACGGCCGCTAGATAAAAGGAAGGGGGCCGCATAGCCCCCTTCCCCGTGTTTGTCACTGTTCAATGTGACGGATGTGAGTCTGTCGTGACGACAGGACTCAGTCCACCACCTGAACCATGTGCTGCACCTTGCGGATCATGCCGCGGACTTCAGGGCTGTCCTGAAGCTCGGAGACCTTGTGCATCTTGTTCAGGCCCAGGCCGACGAGGGTCGCGCGCTGGTCCTTGGTGCGGCGGATCGGCGAACCGGTCTGCTTGATCTTGATGGTAGCCATGGTCGCTTACTCCACGACGGCCGCGGCTTCCGCCTCGGCAGTCTGCTGGGTGGCACCGTGACCGCGACCCAGCAGGTCGGCGATCTTCTTGCCACGACGCTGCGCCACCGACTTGGGCGAGGTCTGCTCGCCCAGGGCTTCGAAGGTGGCACGGATCATGTTGTACGGGTTCGACGTGCCGACCGACTTCGTCACCACGTCGGCGACGCCGAGCGATTCGAAGATGGCGCGCATCGGACCACCGGCGATGATGCCGGTCCCCTGCGGGGCCGAACGCACCGTCACGCGGCCCGCACCGAAATGGCCGTTGCCATCATGATGCAGCGTGCGACCGTCCTTCAGCGGAACGCGGACCATCGCCTTCTTGGCGGCAGCCGTCGCCTTCGAGATGGCTTCCGGCACTTCGCGCGCCTTGCCATGACCGAAGCCCGCACGCCCCTTGCCATCGCCGACCACGACGAGCGCGGCGAAGCCGAAACGCTTACCACCCTTCACGGTCTTCGAGACGCGGTTGATGTGGACGAGCTTTTCGATCAGCTCTTCGCCCTGCTCCTCGGGGTTACCGCGACGATCGTCGCGACGACCACGGTTGCCGTCACGGCCACCACGGCCGCGGTCACCGCCGCCCGGACCACGGCCACGGCCGCCCCGGGGACCACGACCCTGGGTCGCGTCCTGCGCGGCGCCTTCGGCACCGGCAACGGCCACGTTGTTCTCGTCAGCCATATTAGAACTCCAATCCCGCTTCGCGTGCCGCCTCGGCCAGCGCCTTGACGCGACCGTGGAACAGGAAGCCGCCACGGTCGAAAACGACCTGCGTGACGCCGGCGGCCTTGGCCTTCTCGGCCACGCGCTTGCCGACTTCGCTCGCCGCTGCGACGTTCGCGCCCGACTGGCCGCGTGCGTCCTTTTCCAGCGTCGAGGCCGAAGCCACGGTACGACCTGCCTCGTCGTCGATCACCTGGGCATAGATGTGCTTGCCCGAGCGATGCACCGACAGGCGCGGACGGGTGCCGGCCCGCGCACGCAGCGCGGTACGGTTGCGCCGACGGCGCTTCTCGAAAAGAGAGAGACCCTTGGTCATTACTTCTTCTTCCCTTCCTTGCGGAAGATGAACTCGCCGTCGTACTTGATGCCCTTGCCCTTATACGGCTCGGGCTTACGCCAGCGGCGGATCTCGGCGGCCAGCTGACCGACCTTCTGCTTGTCCGCACCGCTGATTTCGACGGTGGTGGCGTCCGGCGTCTTCACCTCGAGGCCTTCCGGCACGTCGATGTTGACGTCGTGGCTGTAGCCGAGCTGCAGCTTCAGGGTTTTGCCCTGCGCGGCGGCGCGGTAGCCGACGCCGGTGATGACCAGCTTCTTCGAGAAGCCTGCGGTCACGCCGGTGACGAGGTTCTGCACCATGGTGCGCTGCATGCCCCAGAACGCGCGAGCGCGCTTCGTGGCGTTGGCAGGCTGCACCGCAATGGCGTCCGCCTGGACGTCATAGGTGATCTCGTCGGCGAGCGGCATGGAGAGGGTGCCCTTGGGACCCTTCACGCTCAGCACCTTGTCGGCGATGGTTGCGGTGACGCCGGCCGGAACCGGGACCGCCTTCTTACCGATGCGGCTCATCAGAACACCTCCGCCAGGACTTCGCCACCGACGTTCTGCTCACGCGCTTCGGCGTCCGACAGAACGCCACGCGGCGTCGACACGATGGTGATGCCCAGGCCGTTGCGAACGCGGGGAAGATCCTGCGCGCCCGAATAGATACGGCGGCCGGGCTTCGACACGCGCGCGACATGCTTGATCGCGGGCTGGCCCTCGAAATACTTCAGCTCGATGCGGATGCCGGCCGCGGGGCCCATCTGCTCTTCGCTGTAGCCACGGATATAGCCCTCGCGCTGAAGCACGTCGAGCACGCGGGCGCGCAGCTTCGACGCAGGCGTCAGGACGGAGTCCTTGCGCGCGCGCTGGCCGTTGCGGATGCGGGTGAGCAAGTCACCCAGGGGATCGGTCACTGCCATCTCAAATGGTCCTTACCAGCTCGACTTGGTGACGCCGGGGATCTGGCCCTTGTTGGCCAGTTCACGCAGCATGACGCGAGCGAGACGGAACTTGCGGTAATACGCACGCGGACGACCGGTGATCTCGCAGCGATTGCGGATACGGGTCGGATTGCCGTTGCGGGGGATCTCGGCCATCTTCAGGCGCGCGATCAGACGCTCGGTCTCATCGAGGCTCTGGTCGTTCGCGATCGCCTTGAGCTTCGCGTACTTGCCCGCATACTTCTTGACGAGAAGGCGACGCTTCTCGTTCTTATTGATTGAACTCAGTTTCGCCATGGACTTAAGCTCTTTCTGTAAGGACCCCCTCCCCGGCGTGGAGAGGGGGCAGTCCGGTTACGCCGCCTTCTTCTCGTCGGCAGCGTCTTCCTTGGGGAACGGGAAACCGAAGAGACGCAGCAGCTCGCGCGCTTCGTCGTCGGTCTTCGCCGAGGTGGTCACGATCACATCCATGCCGCGCACCTTGTCGATGCGGTCATAGTTGATTTCGGGGAAGATGATCTGTTCCTTGATGCCGCAGGCATAGTTGCCGCGACCGTCGAAGGACTTCGGATTCAGGCCGCGGAAGTCGCGAACGCGCGGCAGCGCGATCGTGATGAAGCGGTCCAGGAATTCGTACATGCGCTCGCGACGCAGCGTGACCTTCACACCGATCGGCATGCCTTCACGCAGCTTGAACTGCGCGATCGACTTCTTCGCCTTGGTGATGACGGGCTTCTGACCCGCGATCAGCTCCATCTCGGAGGCGGCCTGGTCGACGCGCTTCTTGTCCTGCGTCGCCTCGCCCACGCCCATGTTGAGCACGATCTTCTCGATACGGGGGATCTCGTTGACGTTCTTGTAACCGAACTTCTCGGTCATCGCCTTGATGATGCTATCCTCGTAGATAGCCTTCATGCGGGGCTTGTAATCAGCCATCGATCTTCTCCCCGGTCTTGACGGCCACGCGGACCTTCTTGCCATCCTGCGTCTCGAAACGGACGCGAGTCGGCTTGCCATCGGCGGTCACGTGCGCAACCTTCGAGATGTGCAGCGGAGCGGCCGTGCGCTCCAGGCCACCCTGCGGGTTCGCCTGGGTCGGCTTGCGGTGACGGGTGGCGATGTTCACGCCGTCCACGACGACCTTGCCGTCCTTCGGCATCGCCAGCGACACGGTGCCGGTCTTGCCCTTGTCCTTGCCGGACAGGACGATGACCTTGTCACCCTTCTTGATGCGTGCAGCGGCCATTACAAAACCTCCGGCGCCAGCGAGATGATCTTCATGTGCTTCTTACCGCGAAGCTCACGCACGACCGGGCCAAAGATACGGGTGCCGATCGGCTCCTCGTTCTTGTTGACCAACACGGCGGCGTTACCGTCGAAACGGATCACCGAACCGTCGGCGCGACGGATGTCCTTGGCGGTACGCACGATCACCGCGCGGTGAACGTCGCCCTTCTTCACGCGGCCACGCGGCTGCGCTTCCTTGACGCTGACGACGATGATGTCGCCGACCGATGCGGTACGGCGCTTCGAGCCGCCCAGCACCTTGATGCACTGCACCCGCTTCGCGCCGCTGTTGTCCGCGACGTCGAGATTGGACTGCATCTGGATCATAGATCCGCTTCCTTCTCTCTTCTGGGGTGGATACCGACCCGACCCCGCCTTAAAAAACGACCCCCGGCGCAGGGCTGCTGCACCAGGGGGAGAGGCCCCATAGCCACTCCTGGTACGAAAGGCAAGCGAGTCGCCCCGCCCTTTCGACCAATCCGCTCATCGCCCCCGAAAGGGCGGCCTTCATTCCGAACCCCGCCCCTCCCTTGAAGGAGGAGCGGGGCACGCAATCAAAGACGTTTAGCCTTCGGCCGAGGCCCGCTCGGGCGTCAGGTGGGTATCGACCCGCTCGACGACCTTCCAGGTCTTCAGCTTCGAGATCGGGGCGGTCTCTTCGATCCGCACCGTCTCACCGGCCTTGTACTCATTGCTCTCATCGTGAGCATGATACTTCTTCGACCGACGGATGATCTTGCCGTAGAGGGGGTGCTTAACCTTCCGCTCCACATTGACGACGACCGTCTTGTCGGTCTTGTCCGAGACAATCACCCCGGTCAGCACGCGCTTCGGCATGTGTCTCGGTCCTTACTTGGCAGCCGCAGCGGTGCGCTGCGCCTGGATGGTCTTGATCCGCGCGATGTCGCGACGGACTTCCTTGACCCGGCTGGGCTTTTCGAGCTGGCTCGTGGCCGCCTGGAAGCGCAGGTTGAACTGCTCACGCTTCAGGTTGCCCAGCGCCTCGACGAGCTGGTCGTCGCTCTGGCCGGTATATTCAGTCTTGGCCATTACTCGCCTCCGAGGTGCGAGGTGTCGCCCAGGCGGGCAACGACCTTGGTCTTGATGGGCAGCTTCATCGCCGCGCGCTCGAATGCTTCGGCGGCCAGCGGGCCGTCGACACCGTCGAGCTCGAACAGGATACGACCCGGCTTCACGCGGGCGGCCCAGAATTCCGGCGAACCCTTACCCGAGCCCATGCGGACTTCGGCGGGCTTCGACGAGACGGGCACGTCCGGGAAGATGCGAATCCACAAACGCCCCTGGCGCTTGATGTGACGCGTGATCGCGCGGCGAGCCGCCTCGATCTGGCGAGCCGTGATACGCTCCGGCTCCATGGCCTTCAGGCCATAGGAACCGAAGTTCAGGCTGGTGCCGCCCTTCGCATCGCCGTGGATGCGGCCCTTAAAGGCCTTGCGGAACTTGGTGCGCTTTGGTTGCAGCATGTTCTTTGATCCTTAGCGGCGATGATCGTCGCGCGCCGGGCGCACGCCGGAGGTCTGAGCCTCCATCATCAGCCGGTCCTGCGCCATGGGATCATGGCCCAGGATCTCGCCCTTGAAGATCCACACCTTCACGCCGCACACACCATAAGCGGTGTGGGCCTGCGCTTCGGCATAGTCGACGTTCGCACGCAGCGTGTGCAGCGGAACGCGGCCTTCACGATACCATTCGGTACGCGCGATTTCCGCGCCGCCCAGACGGCCGCCGCAGGTGATACGGATGCCTTCGGCGCCCAGACGGAGCGCGGACTGCACCGCACGCTTCATGGCGCGACGGAACGCGATACGGCGCTCCAGCTGGTCGGCCACGCCCTGGGCGACGAGCTTGGCGTCGATCTCGGGCTTGCGGATTTCGACGATGTTCAGCGACACATCGGACGAGGTCATCGAACCCAGCTTCTTGCGAAGCTTTTCGATGTCGGCGCCCTTCTTGCCGATGATCACGCCCGGACGCGCCGCGAAGATCGAGATGCGGCACAGCTTGGCCGGACGTTCGATAACGACCTTCGAGATCGCGGCCTGGGGCAGCGTCTTCATGATGAACTGGCGGATCTTCAGATCCTCCAGCAGCAGGCGGCCATAATCATGGCCTTCGGCGAACCAGCGGCTGTCCCAGGTACGGTTGATCTGGAGACGCAGGCCGATCGGATTGCTCTTCTGACCCATTATGCTTCTTCCTGCTCGCGGACGACGATGCGGAGCCGCGAAAACGGCTTCAGGATGCGGGTGGACTTGCCACGGCCGCGCGTCGCGAAACGCTTCATGGTGATCGACTTGCCGACCGACGCCTCGGCGACGACGAGCGCGTCGACGTCGAGGTTGTGGTTGTTCTCGGCATTGGCGATCGCCGAGGCGAGCACCTTGCGCGCATCGACGGCCATCGCCTTCGTCGAGAAGGCGAGGATGTTCATCGCGTCGCCGACCTTCTTGCCGCGGATGAGCGCCGCAACCAGGTTCAGCTTCTGCGCCGAACCACGGATCTGCGTGCCGACCGACAGCGCTTCCTTGTCACCGACCTTGCGGGGGGATGCGGGCTTCGACATCAGCGCTTACCCTTCTTGTCGGCAGCGTGGCCGGGGAAGTAGCGCGTGGGCGCGAATTCACCGAGCTTCATGCCGACCATGTCCTCGTTCACCGAAACGGGAACGAACTTGCGACCGTTGTAGACGTTGAAGGTCAGACCGACGAACGACGGCAGGATGGTCGAGCGACGCGACCAGGTCTTGATCGGACCTGCGCGATTGCCAGCATCCTGAGCCACTTCGGCCTTCTTCAGGAGATGGAGGTCCACGAAAGGACCCTTCCAAACGGAACGAGCCATTGCGTGTTAGCCCTTCTTCTTGGCGTGACGGCTACGGATGATCATCTTGTCCGTCGCCTTGTTGTGACGAGTGCGCGCACCCTTCGTCGGCTTGCCCCACGGGGTGACCGGATGACGGCCGCCCGAGGTCCGGCCTTCACCACCGCCGTGCGGGTGGTCGACCGGGTTCTTCGCAACACCGCGGGTCAGCGGGCGATGGCCCTTCCAACGGTTGCGACCAGCCTTCGCCAGGTTGGTGTTGCCGTTGTCGGGGTTCGACACCGCGCCGACGGTCGCCATGCAGTTCGCATGGATGTAGCGCTGCTCGCCCGAGTTCAGACGGACGATGACCATGCCCTTGTCGCGGCCCACGACCTGCACATAGGTGCCGGCCGAACGTGCGATCTGACCGCCCTTGCCGGGCTTCATCTCGACGTTGTGGACGATCGTGCCGACCGGCATCTGGCCCAGTTCCATGGCGTTGCCAGGCTTCACGTCGGTCTTCTTGCCCGCGATCACCTTGTCGCCGACAGCGAGACGCTGGGGCGCGATGATGTAGGACTGGTCGACCTTGCCGGCTTCGTCGGTGCCATAGTTGATGAGCGCGATGAAGGCGGTGCGGTTGGGATCATATTCGATCCGCTCCACGGTGCCCTCGACGTCCCACTGGCGACGCTTGAAGTCGATGAAGCGATAGCGCTGCTTGTGGCCGCCCGCGATGCCGCGGCTGGTCACATGGCCCTTGTTGTTGCGGCCGCCGGTCTTGCGCTTGCCTTCGGTGAGCGCCTTGACGGGCGCGCCCTTCCAGAGCGCCGAGCGGTCGACGAGGATCAGGCCGCGGCGGGCCGGGCTCGTCGGGTTATAATGCTTGAGTGCCATCGCCTCAGATCCCCGTCGTCACGTCAATGGACTGACCGTCCTTGAGGGTGACGATCGCCTTCTTCATGTCGGAACGCTGATAGGGAGCACCCTTCCAACGCTTCGTCTTGCCCTTCTGGACGATCGTGTTCACGCCGGTGACGGTCACGTCGAACAGAGCCTCGACAGCCGCCTTGATCTCGGGCTTGGTAGCGCCCGAAGCGACCTTGAATACCACGGCGTTGTGCTCGCTGAGGAGCGTCGCCTTCTCGGTGATGTGCGGCGCAACGATCACGTCGTAATGACGCGGATCGACCGCCTTCTGCTGCTTAGCCATTAAAACGGGCCTCCAGCTTTTCGACAGCCGAGCGCGTCAGCACCAGGGTGTCATGCTTCAGAATGTCGTAGACATTGGCGCCAGCGGCCGGAAGGATGTTGATTTCCTTCAGGTTGCCTGCGGCCAGTGCGAACGACGTTTCGACGGCGTCGCCATCGATGACCAGCGCGGTCTTGCCGAAGCCGAGCTTCACCAGATCGCCCTGCAGCGTCTTCGTCTTGTTACCAGCGACCGCCAGATCGTTCATCACGATCAGCGAACCCGCCTTGGCATGGCTCGACAGCGCCATCTTCAGACCCAGAGCGCGAACCTTCTTGTTCAGACCCGGGTTGAAGTCGCGGACGCGGGCGCCGTGCGCCTTACCACCGCCGATGAAGACGGGGGCCCGACGATCGCCGTGACGAGCGACACCGCCGCCCTTCTGGCGACCGAGCTTCTTGCCCGAACGCGCGACATCGGCGCGCTCACGGGTGCCGCGCGCGGTGGCGCGACGCTTTTCCAGCTGCCAGGTCACAACGCGGTGCAGGATGTCGGCGCGCGGATCGAGGCCGAAGACCTCGTCGTTGAGCTCGATGTCCGCGGCGTCGGTGCCGGCGAAGGATTGAACCTTGACCTTCACGACTTAGCCCTCCTGGCTCTCGGTGGCTTCCGGAGCAGGCTCGGCAGAAGCGTTGTTGTTGGCGGCCGCCTTGATGCTGGCGGGGAACGGGGCGTCCGCGTGGCGCGAAACCTTGACCGCGTCCTTGACGATCAGCCAGCCACCCTTCGAGCCGGGCACCGAGCCCTTGACGAAGATCAGGCCGCGCTCGACGTCGGTCGACACGATTTCGAGGTTCTGCTGCGTGCGGTTCTTGTCACCCATGTGACCGGCCATCTTCTTGTTCTTGAAGACGCGGCCCGGGTCCTGACGGTTGCCGGTCGAACCATGCGAACGGTGCGAGACCGAGACGCCGTGGGTCGCGCGCAGACCACCGAAGTTCCAGCGCTTCATCGCACCGGCAAAGCCCTTACCCTGGGTACGACCCTGGATATCGACATACTGGCCGGGGACGAAATGGTCGGCGGAGATTTCCGCGCCGACGTCCAGCAGGCCGTCTTCGTTCACGCGGAACTCGACCAGCACCTGCTTGGGCTCGACTTCGGCCTTGCCGAAGTGGCCACGCTGCGGCTTGGCAACATTCTTGGTCTTGGCGACACCTGCACCAAGCTGGACGGCGGTGTAGCCGTCACGATCCATCTCGCGGCGAGCGACGACCTGTACGCCTTCAAGCGCCAGGACGGTGACCGGCACGTGCCGACCATCGTCCTGGAACAGGCGGGTCATCCCCAGCTTCTTCGCGATCACGCCGGTACGCATGATCCTGTTCCTTCCTCGACAGAGGCCCCCAAGAACCATTCAAGGGGGGCATATCCAACCCGATTAAAGCGAAACGAGCCCCCGTCCCGGGCTGGCGACCGGCGAACCGGTCAGACGGGGGACGCTGCCCCGGCACCATCTCGCTTGCGCGAAACCACCGGGCGGTATCCCTTAAGAGTGCCGGATCACGGGAGCGACCTCGGCGCGTTTTTCCGGAAGCTTCAGGCCGGAGAAACGCCAAAATCCCGTGGGACGGAATCGTCGACCACGGGAGTGCTGGCCCTCTTACGCCAGCTTGATCTCGACATCAACACCTGCGGCGAGGTCGAGCTTCATCAGCGCATCGACGGTCTGCGGGGTCGGCTGCACGATGTCCAGCATCCGCTTGTAGGTGCGGACCTCGAACTGCTCGCGCGACTTCTTGTCGATGTGCGGACCACGGTTGACCGTGAACTTCTCGATGCGCGTCGGAAGCGGGATCGGACCGCGGATGAGCGCGCCGGTGCGGCGTGCGGTGTCGGCGATGTCGCCAGTGGCCTGATCGAGCACGCGATGGTCGAACGCCTTCAGACGAATGCGGATATTGCTGTCCATGATCCCTACCGATGCGAAAGAGCGGGGCTTTCGGTTCGCAATCACAGTGAGCGGCAAGTGCGATCGGCGATCCGACCGGGCACTCGACCGTTCGCCGTGAAGGCGACCCTGGGCCGAAACAAACTCTGGGTTACGACAGCGGCGGCGAACCACCCCTGCCCTCACTAAAAGCAAAAGGCCGACTCCGGTGTTTCCGGTGCCAGCCGATTCCCTCAAGGCGTGTGCCTATACGCATATGCCGGGGGTGCCGCAAGGGGTAGCGGCGGGTTTTTGTTGGAGGGGATGGAACCGGTGCCGACTGGGCCAAATTCCCCCTTCGCTCGGTGCGAACGGCCAGCAGGCGCAGACCGCCCTCACCCTTCCCACCTGCCATCGCGGGAGGGCCCCTTCCCTCTCCCGCCGGGAGAGGGAGGGAGGCGCGTAGCGCCGGAAGGGTGAGGGACGTAACCCAAAGCCAAAACCGAAAAAGGCCGACCCCGTCGTCGGGGCCGGCCCTTTCCTAAGAAGTAACAGACTTTCGCCCGAGACTTACTTGTCGATCGAGCTGACGACGCCCGCGCCGACGGTACGGCCGCCTTCACGGATCGTGAAGCGCTGACCGATGTCCATGGCGATCGGAGCGATCAGCTTCACGCCCAGAGCGACGTTGTCGCCCGGCATGACCATCTCGGTGCCCTCAGGCAGCTCGACGGTGCCGGTGACGTCGGTCGTGCGGAAGTAGAACTGCGGACGATAGTTCGCGAAGAACGGGGTGTGACGACCGCCTTCTTCCTTCGACAGGACGTACACTTCCGACTGGAAGTCGGTGTGCGGGGTGATCGAACCCGGCTTCGCCAGAACCTGACCACGCTCGACTTCGTCACGGGCAACGCCACGGATCAGCGCGCCGATGTTGTCGCCGGCCTGGCCCGAGTCGAGCAGCTTGCGGAACATTTCGACACCGGTGACGGTGGTCTTGCGGGTGTCGTTGATGCCGACGATCTCGACTTCTTCACCAACCTTGATGATGCCGGTTTCGACACGGCCGGTGACGACGGTGCCGCGACCCGAGATCGAGAACACGTCTTCGATCGGCATCATGAACGGCTTGTCGAGCGGACGCTCCGGCTGCGGGATGTATTCGTCGACCTGCTTCATCAGCTCGAGAACGGCATCCTTGCCGAACTTGTCGTTGGAACCCGACAGCGCGCAGGTGGCCGAACCCTTGACGACGGGGATGTCGTCGCCCGGGAATTCGTACGAGCTCAGCAGCTCACGGATTTCCAGCTCGACCAGCTCGAGGATTTCCTCGTCGTCGACCAGGTCGACCTTGTTCATGAACACGACCATCGCGGGCACGCCGACCTGGCGGGCGAGCAGGATGTGCTCGCGGGTCTGCGGCATCGGGCCGTCGGTCGACGACACGACCAGGATCGCGCCGTCCATCTGCGCCGCGCCGGTGATCATGTTCTTCACATAGTCGGCGTGGCCGGGGCAGTCGACGTGCGCATAGTGGCGCGCTTCGGTCTCATACTCGACGTGCGCGGTCGAGATGGTGATGCCGCGCTCGCGCTCTTCCGGAGCCTTGTCGATGTTCGCGAAGTCCACCGCCGCGTTGCCGGCGACGTTGTCCGCCAGAACCTTGGTGATCGCCGCGGTCAGCGAGGTCTTGCCATGGTCGACGTGGCCGATGGTGCCGATGTTGAGGTGCGGCTTGTTCCGCTCGAATTTTGCCTTTGCCATTTTCCTACCTTCTGAATCGAATTCGGTGCCGCATCCGAGGCCACGCGAACGCGGCCCCATAGCGGGTGTTTCAGGTGATTGCCAGCCCCTAGCGTCATCGCGCCTCCCGGTCGCCCGGCAGGCGCGACATACGCCTTAGGCCATCTTCGCCTTGACCTCGTCCGCAACATTCTGCGGCACTTCGTCATAGTGCGAGAACTGCATCGAGTACTGCGCACGACCCTGGGTGAACGAGCGGAGCGCGTTCACATAGCCGAACATGTTGGCCAGCGGGACCATCGCCTCGACCGTCTGCGCGTTGCCGCGCGTGTCGGTGCCCTGGATCTGGCCACGACGGCTGTTCATGTCGCCGATGACATCGCCCAGATAGTCTTCCGGGGTCACGACTTCGACCTTCATGACCGGCTCGAGCAGCGTGATGCCCGACTTCTGGGCCGCCTCGCGCATGGCGCCGCGAGCACAGATTTCAAACGCCAGCGCCGACGAGTCGACGTCGTGGTACGCGCCGTCATACAGCAGGACTTCGAAGTCGATGATCGGGAAGCCGACCAGCGAACCGGTTTCCGCGGTCTCACGGAAGCCCTTCTCGATCGCGGGGATATATTCCTTCGGAATATTACCGCCCTTGATCTCGTCCTTGAAGACGAAGCCCGAACCACGCTCGCCCGGGGTCAGCTTGACCTTGACGCGGCCGAACTGGCCGGTGCCGCCCGACTGCTTCTTGTGCGTGTAGTCGATGTCGACCGGCTTCTTGAGGTATTCGCGATACGCCACCTGCGGCGCACCGACGTTCGCCTCGACCTTGAACTCGCGCTTCATGCGGTCGACCAGGATCTCGAGATGGAGCTCGCCCATGCCCTTGATGATGGTCTGGCCCGACTCGGCGTCCGAGGTCACGCGGAACGAGGGGTCCTCGCGAGCGAGACGATTGAGCGCGACGCCCATCTTCTCCTGGTCGGCCTTGGTCTTCGGTTCCACCGACAGCTCGATCACGGGCTCGGGGAATTCCATGCGCTCCAGGATGATCGGGGCGTTCTGCGCGCAGAGCGTGTCACCGGTCGTGGTATCCTTGAGGCCCGCGAGAGCGACGATGTCGCCGGCATAGGCTTCCTGGATGTCCTCACGGCTGTTCGCATGCATGAGCAGCATGCGGCCGATCTTTTCCTTCTTGTCCTTGACCGAGTTCAGGACCTGCGACGAGGTCTCGAGCTTGCCCGAATAAATGCGGGCGAAGGTCAGCGAACCGACGAACGGGTCGTTCATGATCTTGAACGCCAGCGCCGAGAAGGGCTCGGTGTCCGACGAAGGACGCTCGTCCGGCGTCTCGCCGTCGAGCTTCACGCCCTTGATGGCCGGAACGTCGAGCGGGCTCGGCAGATAGTCGATGACCGCGTCGAGCAGGGGCTGCACGCCCTTGTTCTTGAACGCCGAGCCGCAGACCACGGGGACAAACGCCATTTCCAGCGTGCCCTTGCGGATCAGCGCCTTGAGTTCGGCGACGGTCGGCTCATTGCCTTCCAGATATGCTTCCATCGCGGCGTCGTCCTGCTCGACGGCCATTTCGATCAGGTCGCTGCGATACTTCGCGGCCTTCTCGGCCATGTCGGCCGGGATGTCCTGATATTCGAACTTCGCGCCCAGCGACTCTTCGAGCCAGATGATCGCGCGGTTCTCGACCAGGTCGACGAGACCCTTGAAGCCGCCTTCGATGCCGATCGGCAGATACAGGACCGCCGGACGCGCACCCAGGCGCTCGATGATCGAGTTCACGCAGAAGTAGAAGTCGGCGCCGGTGCGGTCGAGCTTGTTGACGAAGCACATGCGCGGCACGCCGTACTTGTCGGCCTGACGCCACACGGTTTCCGACTGCGGCTCAACACCCGCCACGCCGTCGAAGCAGGCGACCGCGCCGTCTAGCACGCGGAGCGAACGCTCCACTTCGATGGTGAAGTCGACGTGCCCGGGGGTGTCGATGATGTTGATGCGGTTGTCGTTCCAGAAACAGGTCGTCGCGGCCGACGTGATGGTGATGCCGCGCTCCTGCTCCTGCTCCATCCAGTCCATGGTGGCGGTGCCTTCGTGCACTTCGCCGATCTTGTAGGACTTGCCGGTGTAATAAAGAATGCGCTCGGTCGTGGTCGTCTTGCCGGCATCGATGTGCGCCATGATGCCGATGTTGCGATACTTCTCGAGCGGATGGCTGCGGGCCATGATCGATCTTCCTCAAGCGTAGGGGGGAGCCGGTTGGCCCGGCTCCCCCTTATATAGGCTGTTTGCGTGACCAGCGGAAGACCGCCGGCACCGCACCCTGAAAAGGTTGCGGCAGGACGGAAATAAATCCGGTCCCGCCGCAGGCCCTTACCAGCGGTAGTGCGAGAAGGCGCGATTCGCTTCCGCCATGCGGTGCGTATCTTCGCGCTTCTTGACCGCGTTGCCACGGTTGTTCGCGGCGTCCATCAGCTCACCCGACAGACGAGCGGCCATCGTGTTCTCCGAACGGGCGCGCGACGCACCGATCAGCCAACGGATGGCCAGAGCCTGGGCACGCTCCGGACGGACTTCGACCGGAACCTGATACGTCGCACCGCCGACGCGGCGCGAACGGACTTCGATGCCCGGCTTGATGTTGTTCAGCGCATCGTGGAACACGCCAATCGGATCGCGCTTGGCGCGAGTCTCGACGGTTTCCAGAGCACCGTAAACGATGGCTTCGGCCACGGACTTCTTACCGTCCAGCATGACCGAATTCATGAACTTCGACAGGACCTCATCTCCGAACTTGGGGTCCGGCAGAATTTCCCGCTTTTCGGGACGACGACGACGAGCCATTCTCGTATTTCCTTACAAAACTTCAGCCTTGGATGGTCGAGGAGCCTCGGGAGAGGCCCGACCGGCTTACTTCGGACGCTTCGCGCCGTACTTCGAGCGGGACTGCTTGCGATCCTTCACGCCCTGCGTGTCGAGAACGCCGCGCAGCACGTGGTAGCGCACGCCGGGAAGGTCGCGCACACGGCCGCCGCGGATGAGCACCACCGAGTGCTCCTGCAGGTTGTGGCCTTCGCCCGGGATGTACGAAATGACTTCGCGCTGGTTGGTCAGGCGAACCTTGGCCACCTTGCGAAGTGCCGAGTTCGGCTTCTTCGGGGTCGTCGTGTAGACACGGGTGCAAACGCCGCGCTTCTGCGGGTTCTGCTCCATTGCAGGGACCTTGGACTTGGCCTTCTGCAGTTCGCGGCCCTTGCGGACCAGCTGGTTGATCGTCGGCATTGAAGCCTTCACCTTTCCATGAGGTTACTTTGCTGGAGCCATCACAGCACTTCGGAATACAAAAAGGGGCCTTTGCGGCTTTCGCCCGGCCCTATTCGCATCCAGCAATGTTCAAGCTTGCCCGACGGATAAGTCCCGAATCCCGAGAAATCCCCTTCGTGCAGCGGCGGGCTATACGCGGGAGTCGCCCGATGGTCAATGTCGAGGCAGAGAGGACTCCCCTGCTCTTTCGGGGTGATTTACGAAAATCGCAAATTTGCCCTTGTCCCGCCCGGTCAGCCGGGCTAATGGCGGCCGCCTCGCAGGAGTGTAGCTCAGTTGGTAGAGCATCGGTCTCCAAAACCGAGGGCCCACGGTTCGAGTCCGTGCACTCCTGCCACTTTTCATGACATCGTCGGATTTGCTCGCATCGCCTAGGCGGTGAACTAAGCTGTGTCCTTATCCTTCCCGGCACGGGGAGGTGGCAGGGCACAGCCCTGACGGAGGGGGGCTTCTGCAAGGGAAGTCCCTTGCCGCACACCCCTCCACCATGCTGCGCATGGTCCCCCTCCCCGCGAGCGGGGAGGATTGATCAATTCACCGGCCGTGGTCCCACGCCCGGCGGAGTCGCAGGGTCAACCTCACCGATCTCGTCGCCGCGATGGCCACCACCCGCCCCTGCCCCGCTGCCATGCACTTCGCCCGTCTTCGGATCGACCGAGGCGCGCTTGCCGTTGTCGGACGGCAGTTCGGTATCCGCATTGCCTTCACCCGCCATGGGCGGGGTCATCGTCACGCTGCCCGACGGCTCGGCGCGGCCCATCGCCTGCTCATCGTCGCGGTGATAGGCTTGGCCGCTATGGCCACGATCATGGTCGAGGGGCTTTTCCTGCTCGGACATGGGACGTCTCTCCTTTGTCCGGTTCAACGGGACAGGACAGGCGCCGTTCCCCGACACGAAAAAGGAGCGCCCACCCGGTCGGTGGACGCCCCCCTCGTCGACAGCCTGATCCGCGATCAGTTGCGGAACAGCGAGTGCGGATCGATCACGTCGCCATGATGGCCGACCGAATCCACGTCGCGGCTCGCCTGTTCGCGCTCGGCGCGCAGCGAGGCGAGCAGGGCTTCGCGGTCGCCTTCCAGGCGGGTGTCGGTCGGCTGCGCCTCGGCATTGCCGCCCGTCGCCTTGGCCGCCTTCGCCACCGCCGAGTCCAGCTCGCGCTGGGTGGTCAGGCCCAGGGTCACCGGGTCCTTCGGCGTGATGTTGGCGATGTTCCAGTGGCTGCGGTCGCGGATCGCGGCGATCGTCGTGCGGGTGGTGCCGATCAGGTTGCTGATCGCGCCGTCCGAGATTTCCGGGTGGTTGCGGATGATCCAGGCGATGCCGTCCGGCTTGTCCTGCCGCTTGCTGACCGGCGTATAGCGCGGGCCCTTGGTGCGGCGGACCTGTTCGGGGCCTTTGATCATCTTCATGCGATAATCGGGATCGGCCTGCGCCTTCTCGATCTCGGTCTGCGCCAGCTCGTGCGCGCGCACCGGATCGCGACCGGTCAGCTTGGTGGCCGCCGTGTCGTCGGCGATCGCCTGGACTTCCAGGATATGGAGGCCGCAGAAATCCGCGATCTGTTCGAACGAGAGCGAAGTATTGTCGACCAGCCAGGAAGCGGTCGCATGGGGCATGAGCGGCTGGGCCACGGGGATCACTCCAGTCGGAAAATAAAAGGGCCGCCCCTCATCGGAGCGGCCGTAGCGGCGGCAAACCTAATGAAAGCCGCCCCCAAGAGCAAGGTGCGGCGCCACAATCTGTCGGAAACCCGGCCCGATAGACGGATGTGACCCCGTCGTCCACCCGCCACGAGCGCGTCAATTGTCGTCGTCGAACCGGCCGAAGGGCAAAAGTTGCGAGGCCAGCTTGCGCGTCGCCTGGGTATCGCCGGCGCGCAAGGGGACCAGAACGGCCGTCGCCGCGCGTTGCATGATCCGGTCGATCGCACTCGATCCCCCCGCCCGCGCCGCCGCTTCCGTCAAGAGGCGCCCACGCGGATCGCGCGGGTCGACCTCCAGCCGCAACAGCCCCGCCAGCCCCGAAAACAGCGCCCGGTCGCCGCCCAGAGCCACCGCCTTGTCGAGGGCGGCCAAGCCGACGCCCCGCTGCGCCCCGACCGCCGCGCGGCCCACGATCGCCCCGAGTTTCTTGACCGCACCGATATGCCACGCCCCCAGCGCCAGCAGCGCCTCGGCATCGCGGGGATTCTGCGCGACCAGCGCCTCGAACTGGTGACGCGCGGCGACCGCATCGGTGCGATTGCCGGTCAACTTGGCGCGATAGCCAAGCGCGGTGGCGCGCATCAACAACGCCTCATGGTCCTCCGGCATGCGGCGCAATGCGCCCAGCGCGGCATTATAAGCCAGCGCCACGCGGCGCAGCGCGCTCGCCTCGTCGTTGTCGGAAAAGGACGCCTGGGTCAGGATCTCGCGGGCGGATTCGGCCTGTACCGGGACAGCGACGGTCGCGGCTCCCAAACCGACCGACATCACGAGCGCAGCCCGACCATAGCCCTGCATTACCGACAACCCCCAATTCCCAGGCCGAAAAACGACCGGTCCGCCCATTGGCTCCGTTGCAATCTTTTGCAATCGGATCAAGCCTTGCGGCTATCAGGTGTCGAAGGTCAGGACGATCTTGCCCAGATGATCGCCCGCTTCCATCCGGCGATGCGCATCGGCCGCCTGTGCCAGCGGGAAGCTGCGGTCGATCAAGGGCCGCAACCGTCCCTCCTCGACATGCGGCCAGACGATGCGCGCGATCTCGTCGGCGACCATGGCCTTGAACTCCCGGTCGCGCCCGCGCAGCGTCGAACCGGTCAGGACCAGGCGACGGCGCATCACTTCCCAGATCGGGATTTCGGCCTTCGCGCCACGCTGCACCGCGATCGAGACGTGGCGACCATCCTCGGCCAGGCACTGGATGTTGCGCGGCAGATAATCGCCGCCGACCATGTCGAGCACGATGTCGACGCCGCGCCCGTCGGTGAAGTCCTTCACCGCCTCGACGAAATCGACCGCCTTGTAGTTGATCGCCTTGGCCGCGCCGAGCTTCTCGGCGGCGGCGCATTTTTCGTCCGATCCCGCCGTCACGATCACGCTCAGCCCGAAGATCCGGCCCAGCGCGATCGCCATGGTGCCGATGCCGCTGGTCCCACCATGGACGAGCAGGCTCTCGCCGTCACGGGCATAGGCGCGCTCGAACACGTTGGTCCATACGGTGAACAGCGTCTCGGGAAGCGCCGCGGCCTGCGCCATCGACAGTCCGTGTGGCACGGGCAGGCAGTGTTCGGCGACCGCGACGGCATATTGCGCATAGCCGCCGCCGCCGATCAGCGCGCAGACCGTTTGGCCCAGCATTTCCGGCCCCACCCCCTCGCCCAGCGCGACGATCTCGCCCGCTATCTCCAGACCGGGGATCGAGGGTGCACCGGGCGGCGGTGGGTAGAGGCCCTGGCGCTGCATCACGTCCGGCCGGTTGATCCCGGCGGCCGCGACGCGGATCAACACCTCGCCCTCGCCCGGCATGGGTGTCGGGCGCTGGACGGGCACCAGCACGTCGGGGCCGCCCGGCTCCTCGGGGTCGATGGCGGTCATCAGCTTGGGGATATCGCCAATCCCCGTTTCCTTGCCGCTCATATCGTCGCCGCCCATTTCCTCGCCGAATGCGTGCACTGACTGCCATCCCCCCATCATCGGCTCTCGTGACACCGTTATTGACATCGGCGGCGGCCGGGTCAACGCTGCATCCCATTATGGAACAGGACGATTCTCCGATCCGCCTTCCCGACAGCCTGACCGCGCTGGTGCAGGCGGATCTCGACCCGCTCTCGCTTGCCGAACTGGAGACGCGAATCGTGGTGTTGGAACAGGAGATCGCGCGGACCCGTCGCCACATGGACCGCGCCACGCTCCACCGCGCCAGCGCCGACGCGCTCTTCAAGCGGTGAACCGGCCGGGCCTCATCCAGCGCATACGCACCGAGGCGGCCCTGCAATTTTCGTTCGCGCGATACGCTTTGTTCAGCGGCCGTGCGTTACACCCGCTTGATGCCGGGCCCCACCGTCCCGACATTGGTCGAAACGAGGCGTCGGTTCACGGCGCTTCGGAAGGAGTATCGTAGATGCCATCTTTCGCCCCCGCGCTCGAGACCACGCTTCACAAGGCGCTGGAAGCCGCGACCGTGCGGCGCCACGAATATGCCACGCTGGAGCACCTCCTCCTCGCGCTGATCGACGACGACCATGCCTCCAAGGTGATGGAAGCCTGCCATGTCGACACGGGCGAGCTGAAGGCGACGGTTGCCCAGTATCTCGACACCGAACTCGACGCGCTGAAGGTCGAGGCGGCGACCGACCCCTCCCCCACCAGCGGGTTCCAGCGTGTGGTCCAGCGCGCGATCCTGCACGTCCAGTCTTCGGGCCGCGATGAAGTGACCGGCGCGAACGTGCTGGTCGCACTGTTTTCTGAGCGCGAATCCTATGCCGTCTATTTCCTGCAGCAGCAGGATATGAGCCGCCTGGATGCCGTCAGCTTCATCAGCCACGGCGTCGGCAAGGGCGGCGCGACCGCCGAATCGACCCCGCCCAAGGGTGTCGAGGAAGAAAAGCCCGCCAAGCCCGCCGAGAAGGGCAAGGGCGAAAGCGCGCTCAAGCAGTTCACCGTCGACCTCAACGAAAAGGCGAAGGCGGGCAAGGTCGATCCGCTGATCGGGCGTGGGCCCGAGGTGGACCGCACCGTCCAGATCCTGTGCCGCCGGTCGAAGAACAACCCTCTCTATGTGGGTGATCCCGGCGTCGGCAAGACCGCCATCGCCGAGGGCCTGGCGCGCAAGATCATCGAGGGCAATGTGCCCGAGGTGCTGCTGAACGCCGTCATCTATTCGCTCGACATGGGCGCATTGCTGGCGGGTACGCGGTATCGCGGCGACTTCGAGGAGCGGCTGAAGGCCGTCGTCAACGAGCTGGAGAAGCTGCCGCATGCGGTGCTCTTCATCGATGAAATCCACACCGTCATCGGCGCGGGCGCGACCAGCGGCGGGGCGATGGACGCGTCGAACCTGCTCAAGCCTGCGCTGTCGGGCGGCACGATCCGCTGCATCGGCTCGACCACCTATAAGGAGTTCCGCAATCACTTCGAAAAGGACCGCGCGCTGCTGCGCCGGTTCCAGAAGATCGACGTAAACGAGCCGACGATCGAGGACACGATCAAGATCCTGGCGGGCTTGCGCTCGGCGTTCGAGGATCACCATCAGGTCAAGTACACGCCCGACGCGATCAAGTCGGCGGTCGAGCTGTCGGCGCGCTACATCAACGACCGCAAGCTGCCCGACAAGGCGATCGACGTGATCGACGAGGTCGGCGCGATGCAGATGCTGGTGCCGGTCAGCAAGCGCAAGAAGACGATCACGCCCAAGGAGATCGAGGCCGTGATCGCCACCATGGCGCGCATCCCGCCGAAGAGCGTGTCGACCGACGACCGCCAGCAGCTGGAAACGCTGGAAACCGATCTGAAGCGCGTGGTGTTCGGCCAGAATGCCGCGATCGAGAACCTGTCCTCGGCGATCAAGCTGAGCCGGGCGGGTCTTCGCGATCCCGACAAGCCGATCGGCAACTATCTGTTCACCGGCCCCACCGGCGTCGGCAAGACCGAGGTTGCGCGGCAGCTGGCGACGATCCTGGGCATTCCGCTCCAGCGGTTCGACATGTCCGAATATATGGAGCGTCATTCGGTCAGCCGGTTGATCGGTGCGCCTCCGGGCTATGTCGGTTATGACCAGGGCGGTCTGCTGACCGATGCGGTCGACCAGAATCCGCATTCGGTGCTGCTGCTCGACGAGATCGAGAAGGCGCATCCCGACCTGTTCAACATCCTGTTGCAGGTGATGGACAACGGCAAGCTGACCGATCACCACGGCAAGACGGTCGATTTCCGCAACACGATCATCATCATGACGACCAATGCCGGCGCCGCCGACATGGCACGCGAGACGGTCGGTTTCGGCAACCTCACCCGCGAGGGCGAGGATGAGCAGGCCGTGCAGAAGATGTTCACGCCGGAATTCCGCAACCGCCTGGATGCGATCGTGCCCTTCGGTTACCTGCCGCCGGAAGTCGTGGCGCGGGTGGTGGACAAGTTCATCCTCCAGCTCGAGCTGCAGCTGGCGGATCGCAACGTCCATATCAGCCTGGACGAGGCGGCGAAGAGCTGGCTCACCGAAAAGGGCTATGACCGCCTGTACGGTGCGCGTCCGATGGGCCGCCTGATCCAAGAGAAGATCAAGCAGCCGCTGGCCGAAGAACTGCTTTTCGGCAAGCTGGTGCACGGCGGCGAGGTGACGGTAAAGATGAAGGACGGCGCCCTGTCCTTCGCGATCGAACCGGCAGCCCCCAAGAAGCCGCGCAAGAAGGGCGGCAAGCCCGCTTCAGTCGACGCGGGCTGACACGCACCGGATCGACATGATCCCGATGAAAGGGGCCTGGTGGCGACGCCCGGCCCCTTTTTTTTCCAGGCCGTGGGCGATCGGAGTTTCACACCCGCTCCACCGCAGGTTATGACGCCATTAACCTGATTTTCGGGGTTTGACTGGCACATTCCCAGGCGATGAGCGGCGTGGGTCCGATCCGATTATGGGTGCTGATGCTGGCACTGTTGGCGGCCATCTGGCCGCTGACGGAGGCGCGTGCCCAGGTCGGGGAGGCCGTCGCCACCTGTCTTCGCCCGATCCGGGCCGGTGATACCGTCCGCGCCCTGCTCGCCCAGCCGCAAGCCTTTGACTGCACGCCCGACCAGTCGGCCTATGGCGCGGGCGACTTCTGGGCCCTGTCGCGACCGCTGCCCCAACTGCCGGGCGATCCGCACGAGCGGCTGAGCATCGGTTTCGCGAGCGCTTGGCAGAATGCGACAACGCTCCACATCCTCTATGCCGATGGCAGCATCCGGCACATCGGCTTCACCAGCGCGACGACCTCGCGCTATCTGTTGCTGGGGCCGATGATCGCGGTTCCCCTGCCTCGCGCGGCCACGCGTCCGGTCCGCATCCTGTGGGAAGTCCATGGTGCGGCCAATCTGCGAGGGGTCGTACGCGGCGCACGGCTCCAGCATTATGCGGAGGCGCTGGAGGTCGAGTCGGAGCTCAGCCTGCTCTACGGCGCGATCATGGGAATGGTGGTGGCACTGGCCATTTACAATCTTGCGCTCTGGCCCGCGCTGCGTCAGCCGCTCCAGCCCGTTTATTGCCTTCTTCTGTTCTTTATCACCGGCTATGCGCTCAGTTCGTCGGGGCTGATCGGGCAGTGGCTGCCTTGGCTCGACAATAACGAGCGGCATCGCTGGAACGCGATCATGCTGGGCGGGGTCGCACTAACCATCGTCGTCTTCGCCCGCCATTTCTTCGAGCGGGAGGTGTTTCGCGGCTGGCTCGACCGGCTGTCGGTCGTGGTCTTCGTCCTGATCGCGGTTCCCAACATCGCCTTTGCGCTGTTCGCCCCCTGGTGGATTCGGCCGCTCGACACGGCGGTGGTGGCGGGTTTTGCCGTCCTGCTCGGCTTCCTGATCGCGGTCTTCGTGCAGGCCTGGCGACGGCGGAGCAACTTCGCCTGGGCCTTTGCGCTGGGCTGGGGCACGCCGATCGTGCTCGCCATGTTCCGCGTACTGAACGCCGTGCATCTGATCGCCTGGCGCCCCTGGATCGACCAGTCCACCGTGCTGTCGATGGGGGCCGAGGCGCTGATCGCCAGCCTCGGGGTCGCCTATCGAATATATCTGCTCAGCCGCGAGCGCGACCTGGCCCGCGCCGACGAGCGCGTTGCCCGGCGCCTGGCCGACACCGATCCGCTGACCGGCCTCTTCAACCGCCGCGCCTTTCTGGAGCAGGCGATCGGGCGCAGCGGGCCGCAGACGCTGGTCCTGGCGGATATCGACCATTTCAAGCGGATCAATGACACGCTGGGCCATGACGAGGGGGACGAGGTGCTGCGGATCTTCGCCCGCACGCTGGGCGAGGCCGTCGGGCTGGACATGCTGGTCGCGCGGATCGGCGGCGAGGAGTTCGCATTGCTCGCCGATGCATCCCGCGCGCCCGACGCGGAAACACTGCTCGCCCGCCTGCGCGCCGTCGCCTATCCTTCCGGCCTGAAGGTCACCGCCAGCCTGGGCCTGTGCACGGGGCCGATGCGGGATGAATCCGACTGGCGGCACCTGTATCGCGAAGCCGACCAGGCACTCTTCGCCGCGAAGAACGGCGGCCGCGACCGCGCCTGCTGGGGCGTGGCGATCGACATGCCGCCGCTGCCTGCCCCGCTCTTGCCCAGCGTTCGCTCCAAGCGTAATGCGAGGCTGGGGAGACGGGCATTTGCGCGAACGGCGGATCATGATGGCGGGACTGGGGCTGGCGCTGGTCGCGCTCGCCTATCGTCATCCGACGGCGGATATCCGCGTAATGACCCATGACCTGACCGATCGTTCGCCGCGCCGCGTGCAGGCCGCGGTCGATCTGGGCCTTTTCGGTGTCTCGTTTCTCTACACCTGGACCGTCAACCGGCTGCGCTAAGCGCGACGCTGCTTGCGCACCCGCCGGGTGTGCCGCATAGCGGCGTCATGGATACGCCCATCGAAGAACTGACGTTCGAGGACGCCCTCAAGGAACTGGAGAGGATCGTCGGCCGACTGGAAAGCGGCGAAGCGACGCTCGACGAATCGATCCGCCTCTATGAGCGCGGCGATCGTCTGCGCCAGCGCTGCGCCGAACGGCTCGACGCCGCCCAGGCCCGGATCGAGGCGATCCGCCTGGATGCCGAGGGCAAGGCCGCCGGCACCCGCCCGTTTCAGGCGGGCTGAGGCGTGACGCTCACTGCCACCACCCTGCCCGAGGCGCTGGCCGAGGTCGCCGAGGATATCGACGCCCGCTTTGCCGAGCTGCTCGCCGACCCGGGCGATCCGCGCGCCTCGCTCTATGCCGCGATGCGCCACGCCGCGATCGGCGGCGGCAAGCGGCTGCGCCCGCTGCTCGTCTTCGCCACCGCGCATCTGTTTGCCGTGGACCGCAATTGCGCGGGCTGGGTCGCGACCGCGCTGGAGGCGATCCACGTCTATTCGCTGATCCATGACGATCTGCCCGCGATGGACGACGACGATATGCGGCGCGGCAAGCCGACCGTGCACAAGGCGTTCGACGAGGCCACCGCGATCCTGGCGGGCGACTGCCTCCACGCCCTGGCCTTCGAGATCTTGGCCGATCCGGCGACCCATGCCGACCCCTTTATCCGCTCCGAACTGATCCTCGACCTCGCGCGTGCGTCGGGCCCTAGCGGCATGGCGGGCGGGCAGCAGATGGACTTGGAGGCCGAGCGGCAGGTGTTCGACCTCGCCACGGTCACCCGGCTTCAGCAGATGAAGACCGGTGCGCTGATCTGCGCGGCGGTCGAGGCGGGCGCGATCCTGGGTCGCGTGGCCCCCGAGGGCCGGACGCATTTGCGCGGCTATGCGCATGACCTGGGGCTGGCCTTCCAGATTGCCGACGACCTGCTCGATGCCGAGGGCGACGAGGCGGCGGCGGGCAAGAAGCTGCGCAAGGACGAGGATGCGGGCAAGGCGACCTTTCTCAGCCTGCTCGGTGTCGAGCGTGCGCGCGAACAATGCCGGATGCTGGTCGATCAGGCGATCGAGCATTTGCGCCATTACGGCCCCGAGGCCGATCTGCTCCGCGCCATCGCCACTTATGTGGTGGAGCGCGATCGATGACCCGGATCGGCGTCTATCCCGGCACGTTCGATCCCGTGACGTTGGGGCACATGGACATCATCCGGCGCGGCGCGAAGCTGGTCGACCGGCTGGTGATCGGCGTCACCACCAACCCGTCCAAGTCGCCGATGTTCACGCTGGACGAACGCATGGCGATGGTCCGGCGCGAGGTGGCGGATGTCGCGGGCGAGATTCATGTCGTCGCCTTTGACTCGCTCCTGATGGATTTCGCCGAGCGCGAGGGCGCAAAGGTCATCGTCCGGGGCCTGCGCGCCGTCGCCGACTTCGAATATGAATATCAGATGGCGGGCATGAACCAGCAGATCAATCCGCGGGTCGAGACCGTCTTCCTGATGGCCGATGTCGCGCTGCAGCCCATCGCCAGCCGCCTGGTCAAGGAAATCGCCATCTATGGCGGCACCATCGCCAAGTTCGTCACCCCCGCCGTCGCGGCGGACGTGGCCGAACGGGTGGAGAAGATCGGACGCAAGGGGTCCTGATCGTCATTCCTCCCCTGCAAGGGGAGGAAAATCAGGTCGAAGGTTCAGATTGGCGCAAGGGTCGATTTGCTCTACAGCCTCCCCATTCCTTCCCTTGTCGTAGAGATATGATGCGCGTTTTCGCCGCTCTTGCCGTCCTGATGGCCAGCCCGATCGCCGTTCCGGCACAGGCGCAGAAACAGGCCGAAGTCCAGCCCAAGTTCAGCACGCCTGCCAAGGCCGCACAGGTGCTGGAGGCCAATGTCGCCGACCGCGCGCCCGTGCCGCCGATCACCGACAAGGAGAATCTCTGGCTGCTCGACCTGTCGACCGGGGGCCGGGTAACGATCTGGCTGCGTCCCGACGTCGCGCCGAAGATGGTCGAGCGGATCAAGACGCTGACCCGCCGCCATTTCTATGACGGGCTGACCTTTCACCGCGTGATCGACGGCTTCATGGCGCAGGGCGGCGATCCGAAGGGCGATGGCACCGGCGGCTCGGACCTGCCCAATGTTCCGGCCGAGTTCAACTATCTGCCGCATGTGCGCGGATCGGTGGCCGCCGCGCGCGCCGACGATCCCAACAGCGCCAACAGCCAGTTCTACATCGTCTTCCAGCCACGCTTCGCGCTCGACAAGAAGTACACGGTGTTCGGCCGGGTGATCGACGGCATGCAATATGTCGACGCGATCGAACGCGGCGAGCCGCCCGCGAACCCGAGCAAGATCGTCCACGCCTATGTCGCGGCGGACAATCCCCCGGCCTATGTGCCGCTGGCCCCTGCGCCTGTCCCCAGCCTGGGTGCGCCGGTGACGCTGCCCGGCGCGGCGGCCAAGCCCGCCCCTGCCCGTCGCCCCGCCCCCAAGGCGGCTCCGACCAAGAAGGCGGCAACGGCCACCAAGTGAACGTAGATCTGTTCGACTTCGCGCTGCCGCCCGAGCGGATCGG
>NZ_LDTE01000062.1 GCF_001476905.1 Sphingomonas sanguinis
CCATGCTACGCATGGTCCCCCTCCCCGTTCCGGGGAGGAATTGGGGGTTGATCCCCCTTACAAGGGCGTTATGGCGCGCCCTGTCGGCCGTAAGAGCCGACTCACACTTAGGATCACAATGCCCCGATCTAGTCCCTTGTTCGGCGACGAGGACAGTAGACGCTTCGGCGTCCACATCCTTGCCGACCGTCTGACGGGCCTGACGGGGTCGCCGAGCGCGGCCCGCTAGAGCCGTATCTCGCCGACCTCCGCCGGGCTCGACCACATGAACCCGAAGGAGGTCTATCATGACCCGTACCCTGTTCCGCGCGCATGTCCGCGCCCATTCCCTCGCCACGCTGATGGCGAGCGTTCCCCTCGAGCGGGCGCGGCTACTTCGCGCGGTCGCCACCACCCGTCCGCAGGCCCTGCGCCGCGAGCGTCCGTCGGCCTGATCTAGGGGGACCATCAATGATCAAGATCGTGTCGCGGGCCGCGCTGTGCGGCCTGTTCCTCGTCGCGCGTCCCGCCTTCGCGCAGGACGCCCCGCAGCAGGATGTCGTCATCCACGGCCAGGCGACCTTCGTTGCGCAGGGCGTGGGCGGCTTCGCCTCGCCCTATGTCGGCGACAACAGCCTGACACCGCGCCAGCTGAAGGAGACCGCCGACGTCACCGCCTTTATCGGCGCGCGGACATGGAAGGGCGGCGAGCTGTGGGTGAACCCGGAGATCGACCAGGGCTTCGGCCTGTCCAACACGCTGGGCGTCGCCGGTTTCCCCAGCGCCGAGGCGTATAAGGTCGGCAAGTCCGAACCCTATTTCCGGCTGCAGCGCGCCTTTTTCCGCCAGACCATCGGCCTGGGCGGCGCGTCCGAGACGGTGGCGGAGGTGGCCAACCAGCTGGGCGGATCGCGCTCGGTCGACCGGATCGTCCTGACCATCGGCAAGTTCGGGGTGGGCGATGTGTTCGACACCAACGCCTATGCGCATGACCCGCGCGGCGATTTCCTGAACTGGTCGGCGGTCGATACCGGCAGCTTCGATTACGCCGCCGATGCCTGGGGCTATACCACCGGCATTGCGGGTGAACTCTATCGTGGCGCCTGGACGCTTCGTACCGGGCTGTTCAACCTGTCGACCATTCCCAATGGCGAGCGGTTGGAACATGGCTTCGGCCAGTATCAGGTCGATGCCGAGGTCGAGCATCGCCATCAGGTTGCCGGGCGGCCGGGATCGGTACGCTTCGGGTTCTTCCGCAATCGCGGCAAGTTCAGCCGCTTCGACGAGGCGCTGGCCTATGCCGCGGCGACCGGCGGCGCGGTCGATCCGTCGGTCACCCGGCGGCGGATGACGCGGGTTGGCGGCTATGTGAACATGGACCAGGCGCTGACCGATACGCTGGGCCTGTTCGCCCGTATCGGGGTGAGCGACGGGTCGATCGAGCCCTATGACTTCACCGATATCGATCGTACCGCCCAGATTGGCGGGTCGCTGAGCGGCCAGGGCTGGGGCCGGGCGCAGGACCGGGTCGGGCTGGTGCTGATCGCCAATGGCATTTCTGCGGAGCATCGCCGCTATCTGGCGGCGGGCGGGCTGGGCGTGCTGGTCGGTGACGGCAAGCTGCCGAACGCGGGCGCGGAGGAGATTGCCGAGGCCTATTACGACGTCGCGCTGTTCCGGGCGCTCGCGGTGACGCTGGACGCGCAATATGTCGAACATCCGGGCTACAACCGCGACCGTGGCCCGGCCCAGATCCTCGCGGTGCGCGTCCACGGCGCGTTCTGAAATCCTCCCCGCTCGCGGGGAGGTGGCAGGCCGAAGGCCTGACGGAGGGGGGCTTGCCACATCGGTCGTCTCTTGCAGCAATCCCCCTCCACCATGCTTCGCATGGTCCCCCTCCCCGTACCGGGGAGGATAGGGGTTACCGGGTCGGCACGGGCTCCGCGCCCGAATAATCATAGAAACCGCGCTTGGTCTTGCGGCCATACCAGCCCGCTTCGACATATTTGATCAGCAGCGGGGCGGGGCGGAACTTGGGATCGCCCGTCCCCTCGAACAGCACGCGGGTGATCTCCAGGCAGGTGTCGAGCCCTATGAAATCCGCCAGCGTCAGCGGCCCCATCGGATGGTTCAGCCCCAGCTGGCAGGCGGCGTCGATATCCGGGATGGTCGCCACGCCCTCGCCCAGCGCGAAGATCGCCTCGTTGATCATCGGCATCAGCACGCGGTTGACGATGAAGCCGGGCGCGTCATTGGCATGCACCACGCGCTTGCCCAGTTCCTGCGCGAAGCTTTCGACCCGGGCAACCGTCTCGTCCGAGGTGGCGAGGCCACGGATCAGCTCGATCAGGCCCATGACGGGTACGGGGTTGAAGAAGTGGACCCCGACGAAGCGCGCCGCGTCGGGCGCGGCCTGCGCCAGGCGGGTGATCGGGATGGACGAGGTGTTGGTGGCCAGTATCGCGGTGTCGGACATCCCCTTGCCGACCTCCTCGAAGATGGCGCGCTTGATCGCCTCCCGCTCGGTCGCCGCCTCGATCACCAGTTCGCATCCCGCCATGGCGGACAGGCTGCCCACCGGTTCGATCCGCGACAACAGCGCATCGGCGTCGGCGCGGGTCGTCTTTTCCTTGGTCACCAGCCGGTCCAGCGCCTTGGCGATGCCCGCCTTGCCCGCTTCGGCCCGTTCGGCCGAGACATCGGACAGCTTGACCGCATAACCCGCCGCCGCCGACACCTGGGCGATGCCTGCGCCCATTTGTCCGGCCCCGATCACGCCCACTGACTTCATCACAAACTCTCCTGTTTTCCGGCCCGATTCTTTGGCCCATATCCTCGGTCGCGTTGCCCTATCCGGTTCGGAACGGGACCGCCAGCAAAGGGGTTGATCGGGAATGATGCGCTTGAACCCGGGCCTATGGATCGCACTGGTCGCCGCACCGGCCATGGCCGCCGTGCCCGATACGCCCCGGCCGGAAAAGCTGAAGCTGTTCCGCGACTGGATCGTCGCGTGCGACAATGGCGGGGCGTGCGAGACCGCCTCACTCGCGACCCAGGATTCGGCACTGCAGGATGTCGGGCTGATCGTGACGCGGGACGGCGCAGGCCAAGTGACGGTGCGCGTGCGCGACATGACCGGTACGGCGAAGACGGCGAGCGTCAGGATCGATGGTCGGACCATCGCTTCCACCCCGCTCGATCGCGATGGCGAGGGCATTTGGCGGGGCGCACATGCCACGGCCCTGGTCGCCGCGATCGGCAAGGGGCGGCGCGCCGTGCTGATGACTCCGACCCATCACCGCGTTTCGCTCAACGGTGCCGCCGCCGCCCTGCGCTATATCGACGCGCGGCAGAAGCGCGCGGGCACGACCACCGCGCTGATCGCCCGCGGCGCGGCGCGCTATCGGGGCAGCCCCCCGGCGCTGCCCCTAGTGCAGATCGTCACGCCGCCGCCCGGTGCCGCGCCCGCCATCCCCGCCACCGCGATCAGCGACGCCCGGCGTCGCTATGGCTGTGTGGTCGATGACGGCAGTCCGTTCAGCGCCGACGCGCATCGGCTCGACCGGCGGTCCACACTGGTCCTGATGTCGTGCGGAGCGGGGGCCTATAATTATCTGGTCAAGCCGCTGATCTGGCGCGACGGTCGGCTGAGCCCTGCGCGCTTCGATTTCACCTATCAATTCGGCGAGAGGCCCGAACCCGGCCAGCCCGAAATCCTGGTCAATGTCGAATGGTCGCCCGCTGGTCGCCTGTCGAGCTGGGGCAAGGGCCGGGGGCTGGGCGATTGCGGCGATGCGCAGACCTTTGGCTGGGACGGCACGCGCTTTCGCCTGCTCGAAGCGGCGCAGATGACCGAATGCCGGGGGGCGATCGACACGTTGACGGTGTGGCGCACGCGCGTGGTGCCGGTGACCGCACGATAGGAGATACGCAATGCTCGAACATCTGCCCGCCTGGCTGGGCAAGGCGATGAGCGGCTGGCGCGCGGGCGTCGAGTCGCTGGCCATCGTGCGTCCTGAGCTGGCCCCGCCCGCTGCGATGCGGCTGAACAGCCCGGCCTTTGGCGACATGGCGCGCCTGCCTGAGCGGTTCACCGCAGATGGTGCAGGCGTGTCGCCGCCCCTGGTCTGGGGCGATCCGCCCCAGGGCACCGCGATGCTGGCGCTGTTGGTGGAGGACGCCGATGCCCCGACGCCGCAGCCACTGGTCCATGGCATCGTGTGGAACCTGCCGCCCGTGGCAGGCGACTTGGCCGAAGGGGCGATCGTCGCGGACGGCGCGGGCACGCCGGGGACCGGGGATGTCGGGCGCAATTCCTATTTCAGCGAAGGCTGGCTGCCGCCCGATCCGCCGCGCGGGCATGGCGAGCATCGTTATGTGTTCCAGCTGTTCGCGCTGGATGCCGTGGTCGATATCGGCGGTGCTACGCGGGGCCGCAGCGCGATGGTCGAGGCGATGGCGGGGCATGTGCTAGCCGCCGGGGTGCTGACGGGCACCTATTCGCGGGAGGAGGAAGCGCCGGTCGGGCCGGTCGGGTCCGTCGCAACCGCTTGAGTGGGGGCTTGGGAATCGCTCACCGGGCGGCCGGGCATCGGACAGCCCGGCCGGGGTAGAGCGCGGTCATATTCAGGCGATCGGGAAGATCGGCGCGGCGGAGGTGATGGCCAGACCGGCAAAGACAAGCGCGCCGACGACCGAAACGAGGATCTGGCGGGTTTGGAACGAAGCGAACATGGTGGAACTCCCTGATAAAGCCGGTCGCCCATCCATTGGGTGACCGATGCCAGGGACTTTGCAGAGAGCGTGCCAGTTTCTTAAGGCATTGAGTTATAGGATTATTATTCTCTGCCGCGAGAAAAGTGGGAAAATGCACCATTCGCTGTGCGCAATTCCCACCATCCCATAGCGAAAAATCACTAGTCGTTGAAGGCGCGGTCGCGGCCCTCGTTCTTGGCGCGATAGAGCAGGGCATCGGCGCGCGCGAACAGCGTTTCCTGCGTGTCGCCGGGGCGGAAGGCGGTGATCCCGGCGGAGAAGGTGATCTCACCGATCATCGCCCCCGTCTCGCGTACCCGCAAGCGCCGCTCGCGCACCGCGTCGCGTGCGCGCTCGATCATCGCGGCGGCTTCCTCGTTCGACAGGTTGGACATCAGGATGGCGAATTCCTCGCCGCCATGCCGACACACGACATGCCCCTTGCCCTGTTCGGCCAGGATCGCCCCGATCGAGTGGAGCACGCGGTCACCGACCGCATGGCCCAGTTCGTCGTTGATCCGCTTGAACCGGTCGATGTCACACAGCGCCAGATGACAGCTGCGCGATGCCTGGAAGCACTGGCCCAGCGCCTCGTTGAACGCCAGGCGATTGGCCAGCCCGGTCAGCGGGTCACGCCGCGCGGTCGCCCGCGCCTCGGCCAGCTTTTCGCGCAGCGTCTCGGCCTCGGCCGTGGCCTGTTCCAGCCGTAGCTCGGCGGCATTGACCCGTTCCAGCATCGCACCAGTCAACCGGGCGAGCGCCGCCAGGCCAATCGTCTCGCCGCGGGAAATCACCTCGGCATTGCGCGCCAGGTCGGCGCCGAATTCGGAGGTGTCGGCCTGGATTGCGCGGATGACCGCGGCAAAGGTCTCCACTTGGTTCTGGGTCTGCGCGGCCAGCGCGTCGGACTGCGCCTCCGGCGGCGGTGTGATCGTGCGGGGGACGGTGGTCCGTGCAGGCTGAGCGGGGGCGGGGGCAGGACGCCGTGCGGGCGGCGGGCCACCCAGCCGGACGATATCGTCCTGATGCAGGCGCACCCCGTCATCGACCAGCGACGCCACCGCCTTGGCCAAGGCGCCGTCCGGCTTCGTCAGGATCGCATGCACAAAGGCATAATGCGTCGGATCGGGCGACAGCCGATGGTCATCGAGAAAACGACCGATCCTGTCGAACAGGCGGTCGGATGTCGCGACCGCCTCCTGAATATCCCCCTGCATTCGATTGTCCGTATGGCCCCCCCAGCTCATGTCCGCGCCCCGAACAGAGAAATCAGCGACGGTTTTTCAGGTCGCGCACCGCCGCCAGCGTGGTGGCGACATGCTCGGCCGGATTCATGTCATCGTGAACGAAGACCACGCGGCCACGCTGATCGATGACGTAACTGGTGCGCGAGGTGATGTCGCGGCCTTCGATCTGGCGGCCCAGCGCGACGTCGTAATCCTTGACGATGGCCGGTCCGGCGCTCGCGACCGGGAACTTGCCCGCGCATTCGGCCTTGGAAAAGGCGGCCAGCTTGTCCACCGGGTCGGCCGACATGCCGATCACGCGCGCGCCGGCGGCCTTGAACGCGTCGATCTTCTCGGCAAAGGCGCGCGCCTCGGCGCTGCAGCCGCTGGTGAAGGCGGCGGGGAAGAAATACAGCACGACGGGACCGTGGCGCAGCTGCTCCTTCAGGTGCAGCGTAAAGACCTTGCCCGCCACCGCGCCGCGCGTGGTGAAGTCGGGCGCGGTCGCGCCGGGGCGCAACGCAGCTGTCGCAGGCACAGCCGCTGCAACCGCCAGAAGAACGCCTAACCAAGCCTTCATCGCGTTAGTCCTCTCGATAAACAAGGTTAACGCCTATCCTGTAAGCGGCGCGCCGTCCATTGCCGATCAATCATGGCTACCCTATTCGGGTTAACATGTCCGTACATGTCACCGATATCGATCTGGCCCTGCGCCTGGCCGACGCCGCCGGGGCCGCCATCCGTCCCTATTTCCGCCGCGAAATGGGGCTGGAGATCAAGGAGGACCGGTCGCCGGTGACGCTGGCCGATCGCGAGGCCGAGTCGGCGATGCGTCGCATCCTCGACGCGGAACGCTCGGGCGACGGGATTCACGGCGAGGAATTTGGCGTGAAGGACGGCGTGACCGGGCGGCAATGGGTGCTCGACCCGATCGACGGCACGCGCAGCTTCACCGTGGGGCGTCCGATCTTCGGCACGCTGATCGCGCTGGTGGAAAATGGCTGGCCGGTGCTGGGCATCATCGACCAGCCGATCGCGGGCGAGCGTTGGCTGGGTGTCGCCGGGCGGCCCACCCTGTTCAACGGCCAGCCGACCCGCACGCGGCCCTTTCGCGACTTGGACGGCGCGACCATTGCGACGACCAGCCCGCACCTGTTCGACGATGAGGACGTGCCGCACTTCATGGCGCTGGTCGCGGCGGTCAGCGGCAACAGCCCCCGCCAGGGGCCGGTTTATGGCGGCGACTGCTATAATTACGGCCTGCTGGCGAGCGGCCACATCGATATCGTGTGCGAATCCGGGCTAAAGCTCCACGACTTCGCCGCGCTGGTGCCGGTGGTCGAGGGCGCGGGCGGGCGCATGTGCGACTGGAACGGCGATCCGCTGACAGCGGACAGCGCGGGGCATGTGCTCGCGATCGGCGACCCGGCGCGCACGGACGAAGTGCTGGAGGCGCTGCGCAACGTGCCGCACGGGGATCACCATCACGATCATTGATGGGAGGCGAAAAGCCGCCTGTCGGATCGGTCGATGGTCGAGGCGAAACCGATATGGTAGGCTTTTCCCATGCGAACGCTGGCTGCGCTTGTTTTCCTGCTTCTGACTGCGTCGGCGGCCCCGGTGCCGTCCCGCGAGCAGCGGAAATTGATGGACGATATCGAGCGGACGATCACCTTGCCGAAAGGTGCGCAGCCTTTGTCCGCTTATGGCAGGAACTACGCGTTCGATGGGGACGGCAGGGTCGTCGCTCGATATCTTCTACCGTTCGATCCGCCGAAAGCCGACGAGGGGTGCGACGTTCTGCTCGAGAACTTCGAGTCGCGGCCCTGCACGAAGAGGGAAATCGCAGCATCCGCTCGATCCCGCGCGCGACTTCGCGCCGCGAAGACGCCAGCGGGGCAGCGGCGTTGGTATTCCAACGCGCGGAGCTTGCCTTTCATCCACGACGGCGGATGTATGCAGGTCAATGTCGAATATGATGTCGCCATACGCCGCATCGTGACGGTTTCCTGCAACGGCTACGCCTAGTTTCCATCAGCTCGGATCGAAATTGGCTCACCTCCTCCCCTTCATGGAGGAGAATGGACGGTATCGTCACACTGCGCTGGGCACGGGTCAGAAAATCCCCAAAAACTTCTTCCGCTGCGCCTTGGCCTCACCCGGATTGCCTTTTCCGTCCTCCGCCTTGGCCGTCGTGCCGCGCCCGACATCGTCGCGCTTGTCACCCTTGACCGTCCGTTGAGCGCTGGCCCGCGCCCCTGACAGCACCGGGCCGCACGCCGCCGCTTTCGCGTCCCCTACATCGACGAACGCCAGCACCCCGGCCAGCGGCGTAGCGACCACTGCCAGCCCCAGTCCCGCACCCGCCCGCGTGAGCAGGTCGCCGCTGATCGGGTTGATGCCGGGATGCGCGAAACTGCCGGTAATGCCGACCGGAGACTGACCCGAGAACAGGCTGAAGGTCTTGGCATCGGCGCGGACCGCCATGTCGAGCGCTTCGTTGCGGAAGCTGAACCCGCCGCGCCCGGTGATGACGTTCTTCGATGTGTCGATCAGGATCGGGTCCGCCGCCGCGACGCCGCCGCGCACGGTGAAGGCGATCAGGCCGCAGTTGATCCGCACCGGCTCCTTCAGCTCCTTCTCGAACATCTTCTGGACGAAGGTGCCGATATCGAGTTCGGCGAGCTGCGCATTCTTGGTCCACAGCGAGCCCGCCGGCAGGATGAACGCCATCCGCCCGTTCGCACTCGCCAGCGAATCGTGAATCGTGTCGCCGCGCCCGGTCAGCTGGACGCGGCCCTTGACCGTGCCGGTCGTTCCCGCCTCCGCCACGCCCCAGCCCGCCAGCAACCGCCCTAGCGGGGTCGGCGACAGGCGGATGTCGTAGCGGACCAGGCTGGGCCGCTGGCGCGTGTCGAACAGCAGGTCGGAGGACACATCGCCGCGCGCCATCGCGAACTTCAGCGGCGACAAGGTCAGCTTGCCGCGATCCAGCGCCAGCGTCAGGTCGACATTCGAGATCGGCACCCGGCGCGACCGCACGGTGCGGATCGTCCATTTCAGGTCGGCATCGAACCGCTGCATCGTCGCCACCGGCAGCGCGGCATCGGGCAGCAGGCGCTGCGGCCCGACGCCGGTCGCGGCGGCGGCGGCCTCGGCCCCCTTGGTCGCGACGATATCGGGATTATAGCCGATGAAGGGCGCGGCATCGATGATGTCGAGCTTGTCGGTCGCCAGCGTGGAATCGAGGTGCAGCCGCTCGCCATGGGTGACGGTCAGCGTGCCCGCCAGATCGCTGTCGCCGAACGTGCCTTTCATCTTAGTGAAGCGATAGACGTCACCGTCCTTCACTAGCTGCGCGCGCAGGTCATAGGTGCGGGTGCGCGGGATGACGACGCCGATGACCTCCAGCAGGGTCGACAGGTCCTTGCCCCGCGCATGGGTGCGCAACGGGACATTCTCGACGTCGGCGATGGAGGGCAGGGTGCCCGTCACATCGACGACATTGCCCGCCGCGCGCATCCGCGCGACCAGCTCGTTCTTGCCGCGATTGGCGGTGGCGTCCGGTGAGAGCAGCTGCGCGTTGAGCACGAACGGCGTGCTGCGGATCACCCCCTTGCCGCGCACCCCGACCGCGCGGCCGATGCGGGCGTCCTGCGACCGGAAATCCTCCAGCGCCAGATCGGCCGTCACCTGCATCCGGGGATCGCGGTAGCGGACGGTCGTTCCCTTCACCTCGGCCACGTCGATGCGCGGAAATTCGAGCCGCTTGCCGCCCTTCTTCTCGCTGAACGTCCAGGTGTTGCTGCGGTGGTCGGGCGTCCATTCCAGATCGACCGCGCCATTGGTCAAGGCCAGCCAGGTGAAGCGCCTTTTGCCGAACAACAGCGACAGCGGCGCGATGCGCGAATCGATCCGGTCGGCGGTGAACAGATTCGGCCGCGTCGCCCATTCGGGGTTGGAGATGGCGATCTTCTCGGCGACGAACTTGATCCGCCATGGCGCGAAATAGAGCTGGAAGTCGCCGCCGACTGTCACCGTCCGATGGGTGAGCTTGCCGACGATCGACTCGAACGGATGGCGCAGAAAACGGCCCTTGGTGACGAACAGGACCAACCAGATCGCGGCGAGGACGGTCAGCAGGCCGATGAGAAGGCGAATCGCCCAGCGGCGCCACCCGGAACGGGCAGCGGTGGGACTTGCAGGGCTGTCGGCCGCTTGCGCCTGATCCATGGAATAGCCAAGCGCCCGAGCGAAGCGGCGGTTCCGCCCGCGCATCGGTTGCATTGCGGCGCGGCTTCGTCTATGCGGCGCGCTTCCCGAGCGAGGTGACACGAACGGCCCGGCCATCAGGGCTGCCGCGGCCGTTTCTGCCTTAGCTCTAGCGAAAGGAAAAAAATGCCCAAGCTCAAGACCAAGAGCGGCGTCAAGAAGCGCTTCAAGCTCACCGCGACCGGCAAGCTCAAGCACGGCGTCGCCGGCAAGCGCCACCGCCTGATCAGCCATAACGGCAAGTATATCCGCCAGAACCGCGGCACCTCGGTCCTGTCCGATGCCGACACCAAGACCGTGAAGGCCTGGGCGCCTTACGGCCTGAACTGATTTCTGGAAGGATAGAGAGATATGGCACGCGTCAAGCGGGGCACGACCACCAAGGCGAAGCATAAGCGGATTTTGGATCAGGCGAAGGGCTATTATGGCCGTCGCAAGAACACCATCCGCATCGCGCGCCAGGCCGTCGAAAAGGCCGGTCAATATGCGTATCGCGACCGCAAGGTTAAGAAGCGGACCTTCCGTGGTCTGTGGATTCAGCGCATCAACGCGGGTGTCCGGGCCGAAGGCCTGACCTATTCGCAGTTCATGCACGGCCTGAAGCTGGCGGGCGTCGAACTGGACCGCAAGGTCCTGGCCGACATCGCCATGCACGAGGGCGAGGCCTTCAAGGCGATCGTCGCTCAGGCGAAGGCCGCTCTTCCGCAGGCCGCGTAATTCGCGACTGACGGACTAGCGCCGGAAATCAGAAAAGGGCGTCGGTGGATTTCCACCGGCGCCCTTTTTCTGTTGCTTGCGTATGGCTTTCTCACCCCTCCCCTTCAGGGGAGGGGCCGGGGGTGGGGCGCTTCGGCAAGCGGGTTGCCTGATGGAGAGGCCCCACCCCAACCCCTCCCCTGAAGGGGAGGGG
>NZ_LDTE01000063.1 GCF_001476905.1 Sphingomonas sanguinis
GGCATGAACCACGCGATCCCCCTCCCCGCCCCGGACGCCGCCACGGCCGATCTCGCCGACCCGCGCCGGGACATCCGACTGGGCCTGATCGTGGCGGCGCTGTTCTTCATCGGCTTTCTGGGCTGGGCGCTGTTCGTCCGGCTCGACGCCGCCGCCTATGCGCCCGGCACGCTCGTCGTCTCGGGCCAGCGTCAGGCGGTGCAGCACCGCGATGGCGGCATGGTCGGCCGGATCTTCGTCCATGAGGGCGAGCGCGTTCAGCGCGGCCAGCTGCTGATGACGCTCGCCGCGGCCGAGGTCCGGGCGCAGGAACGCGCGCTCGCCTCGCAGGCGATCCGCCTGCTGGCGCAGCGCAGCCGCCTGGAGGCGGAACAGATGGGGCGGGCGACCATCACCGAGCCGCGCGAATTCGCCAGCTTGGCGCCGGAGGATCGCGACGAGGCGCGGCTCGCCATGCGATTGCAGCGGACCGAGCTCGCTGCGCGCACCGCCGTGCTGGCCGCGCAACGCGGCGCCCTGGGCGAACGCGTCGCCCAGTCGGGCGAGCAGGGCCGCGGCCTTGGCGAGCAGGCGGCCGCGGCGCGCGAGCAGTTGCGGCTGATCAACGAACAGATCGCCGCACTCCGGCCGATCGCCGATCGCGGTTTCGTTTCGCAAACCCGCATGCGGGAGTTGGAGCGCGCCCGCGCCGAACTCGAAGGCCAGCGTGGGCAGTATACCGCCGGGGTCGCGCAAACCGCCGGTGCCGTGCGCGAGAACCGCATTCAGGTGCTGGAGGCCGAACGCGTCTTCCGCGAGCGGACGGCGGCCGACCTGCGCGATGTCGAAAGCCGGTTGGGGGAGGTCCTGCCCAAATGGGTGGCGGCGCGAGACCAGCTGGCGCGTACCGCGATCCGGGCTCCAGCGACGGGCGCGGTGGTCGGCCTGACGATCTTTACGCCCGGTGGCGTGATCGCGCCGGGCCAGAAGCTGATGGATATCGTGCCCGAGCGCCAGCCGCTCCGCATCCAGGCCCGGATCGCGCCGGACGACGCCGACGATCTGCATGTCGGACAGCGCACGCTGGTCAAGTTCCCGGGGCTGCACGAACGCACTTTGCCCAACCTCGACGGGACACTGACCCGCCTGTCCGCCGACAGCTTCACCGACGACAAGACGGGCCAGACCTATTTCACCGGCGAGGTGACCGTGCCGCTCGACCAGATCGCGCTGATCCGCAAGGTACGGGGCCGCGACTTCGCGCTACGCGCCGGAATGCCGGTCCAGATCCTGATCCCGCTGCGCAAGCGCACCGCGCTGGATTACGCATTGGAGCCGCTGGTCGGAAGCTTCTGGTCTTCATTTCGGGAGCATTGACCCGGCCCGGTGCCCTCGGAGCGACGAAATTCAGGCAATCTGCCGTCGACTTGGGACGCTTAGGAGTACTGTGCAAAAGGAAAGCGATATTCTCTCCGTGAACTACATATCTATGCCACGCAGAACCGGATGGTGCTTTGGCCGACGCTGACCCGCGGGATCGGCGGCCGCACCACGGCCGTTTAAAAGCTATAGGCGAGCCCCAGCGCCCCCAGCCACTGGCCGCGAGACCCGGCCTGCGCGACGATCGGACTATCGCCGATGCTGCCGGTCATCGTCCCGTACGTGCCAAGCGCGACGAGTTGGACGCCGTGCAGGAGATTGCCGCGCAGCGTCCGAACGCCGATCAGGCCTATGGTCCAGCTTTTCATCCCTCCCTTCGCATCATAGACGGGCAGTCCGCTCCGGATGCTGTCGGCGGAGGAGATGCTGTAATAGGTTCGGGCATAGCGATCTTCGGCGATGTCGGCCGATGCCGTAAAGGCCACTGCCGCATGGAGAGAGAGCGGCGTGAAATAGGTCAGGCTGGGCTGCCAGACCCCCGCTTCATGCACGCCGGAGACATCATGCCGATAAGACAGCGCCATGGTGAGCTTGTCATAGGGGCTGGTCACGACCCCCGTCTTCTGGACCCCGACATAGCCGCCTATTTCGACGGCGAGGCCAAGCGCACCGAGCGCCCGTACACGAGGATCGTGAATAGCGCGTATAGCGCTGCGATTGAAATTGATCTGGGCAACCGGCCCCACCTGTACCTGCCAGACCGGCCCGGGTCGATCGCGCAGCAGATTGAGGCTGGCCTGGTTGCCGGCGACGACGAAGCTGTGCCCCTTGACCGATCCGATCGCGGCGGGCGCGACGACCGGGCGGTAATGATCCGAACCCTCATAGTCGGGAACGACCGCCAACCCCGCACCGATTGCGACGATGTCGCGATCGAGGGGGTCAGTGTCCTGACGGGACTGGCCCGTGACGGGTGCGGGGAACAGGCAGGCGGTCAGCCATGCCGTCGCGCCAAAGACAGGAAATTTCGACACAGGAAGAACCTTTCGATCAGCCGCCGAGAGCGACGTGCAGTTGGATGCGGGCGAGCGCGCCAGCGATGGTCTGGCGGAGCAGCGCCCGCTCGGCGGCGGTCTGTGCGGCTTGCGCCTCGATCAGCGGCCCGGCGGCGATGTCGCCGCGCCGATATCGTGCCTCGATCGCGGCCACGGTTTGCGTTTGGGCAAGGCTGTCGATCGTCGCCAGCGCCCGCCGTCGGTCGAGCGTCCGCACCATGGCCAGCGCATCGTCCACCTCGCGCCAGGCATCGCGAACCGTCTTCTGATAGGTAAGGGCGGCGCTGCGCTCTTCGGATCGACGGAGCGACAATTGGCGTTGCAGCCGCCCCCCCGCAAAGATCGGGATCGACAGCACCGGGCCGACGCCGGTGGTACGCGCATTCCACCCGAAATCGGCCAGGTTCAACACGTCGATGCCGAAGAGGCCGGAGAGGTTGAGGCTGGGGTAGAAATCCGCCTGCGCGGCACCGATCGCGGCAGTTGCCGCGTGCAGCGCGGCCTCCGCGGCCAAAATGTCCGGTCGGCGTCGGGCGAGATCGCTGGGAATGCCGGGCGCGGGGGCGGCCAGCATCGGCATGGCGGATTGATCGGTCGCGTCGAGAGGGGGTGTATCCGGGTTGCGGCCGACCAGCACCATCAAGGCGCGGGCGGTGCGCGCGATATCGGCATCGAGCGTCAGCAGCGCATCCTGTCTCGCCCGCCGCTCTCGATCAGCCGCGCGGACGTCGATGCCGGTGGCGAGGCCCCGCGTCTGGAGTGCGGTGGCGATGGCGAGCGTACGGTCGCCCAGCGCCTGCTCGCGAAGCGCAAGCCTGCGCTCCTCCACCAGTCCGCGCCATTGCCAATAGGTCTGCGCGACCGCCGCCTCGACCGACAGCCGCGCACCCCGGGTGGCGGCGTCCGCTTGCGCGGCCCCGGCGGTGGCGGCCTCCACCTCGCGCCGGTTCTTGCCCCACAGGTCGATCGCCCAGCTGGCGCTGATATCGGCCTGGTAGAGATCGAACGCATAGCCCTGGGGAATCGTAGCGTCGGCGGCATTCGGCGACTGGCCCAGCAGCGGCGCCAGGACGCCGGCCAGCCCAGCGGTTCCGATGCGGTTCCGACTATAACCGAGCTGTGCGCCCGCCTGCGGCAGGCTGTCGGCATGCTTGGCGTCGCGGGCGATCCGCGCCGCGACCAATCGCTCCTCAGCGAGGCGCAGGTCGAGATTGGCGGCGTGCGCCTGATCCTCCAGCCGGTCGAGCAGCGGGTCGCCGAAGCTGCGCCACCAGGGCGCATCGGGCCGGGTCGGTGCTGCGACGGTTTCCTGCCACCGCGCGGGCAGGTCGGCGACGGGCGGATGAAAATCCGGGCCGATCGTGCAGCCGCCCAGCAGCAGCAGCGCGACCAAGCCCGCGCCGACGGTGCGACGATCAATCATGCGCGGTCTCCTTGGCAGTATCCTCGCGGCCGAAGAGCAAGAGGTAGAAGGCGGGCAGCGCGACCAAGGTCAGGATGGTCGCGCCGATCAGTCCGCCGATCATCACGATCGCCATCGGCCCCCAGAAGATGTTGAAGCACAGGGGGATGAAGGCGAGCACGGCGGCCAGGGCGGTCAGTACCACCGGGCGGGCGCGGCCGATCGTTGCCTCGATCACCGCGGTACGCACCGTCATCCCCTCGGCCCGGTGCGTCTCCACCTGATCGACCAGGATGATGGTGTTGCGCATGATCATCCCCGCCAGCGCGATCAGCCCCAATAGCGCGACGAAGCCGAACGGCGCGCCCGTCAGCAGCAGCGCCGCCACCGCGCCGATGATCCCCAGCGGCGCGGTCGCCAGCACCAGCAGGGTTCGCGGCAGGCTTTGCAACTGGATCATCAGCAGCACGAGCATGATCCCGATCGTCACCGGCAGCAGGCGATAGATCGCGCGGTTGGCGTCGGCGGACAATTCGCCGTCGCCGCCCTCCGCGATGTCATATCCGGGCGGCAGCGCAGCGCGGATGGCGGCGATGCGCGAAGCGGCGGCGTCGACGATCTCGGAGGCCTGGACGTCGCCGATCATGTCGGCCTGCACCGTGATGGTTTGCGCGGCATTGCGCGTCCAGACGATCGGCTGCTCGGTGGTCGGCGACAGCGTCGCGACCTCGCTCAGCGGCACCATGCCGTGCGCTGTCGATACGGGCATGTCGATCAGACCGCCCAGGTCGTGCCGATCCTCGGCCCGACCGCGCACCATGATGCCGATCCGCTTCGCCCCACGCAGCACCGCGCCGCCGGGCGCGCCCGACAAGGTGGCGGCAAGATCGCTCGCCACCTGCGCCCGGTCCACCCCCAGCGCCGCCGCACGCGCCGGATCGATCCGGTAGCGCGCGACCGGTGCGGCGATGCCCCAGTTGATCTGAACAGCCGTGGAGGATGGAATGGCGCGCAGTACCGCCGCGATCCGCTGAGCGATCGCGCGTAATCGGGCGGGATCGGGCCCGGTCACCCGGTATTGCACCGGCGATCCCAGGCTCGGCCCCAGCGACAGGCGACGCACATGCAGGCTCGCGCCCGGGATGCCCGGCATCCGCTCCAGCTTATCGATCAGCGCATCGCGCGCCGCCAGATCGCTGGTCACCAGCATCACCGTCGCGTTCGCCGGATTGGGCAAGGCCGGACCATAGGGAAGGTAGAAGCGCGGCGCCCCGCGACCGACGAAGCTGTCCATGCTGCGGATGCGCGGGTCGCCGTGCAGCAGATGTTCCAGCCGCCGCGTCGCCGCTGCGGTCGCCTCGATCGAGCTGCCCGGCCGCATCGCGAGGTCGATCATCACCTCGGGCCGGTCGGAATAGGGAAAGAATTGCTGCCGCACGCGTGTCGCGCCGAGCAGGCCGACCGCCAGCAGCGCGATCGTGATGCCTGCGACCAGCCAACACCGGTTCAGCGCCCACTCGATCACGGCACGCAGTCGCCGGTAGAGCCCGGACGGCCTGGCGTCACGCCCCTGCCCCCGCGCCATGTCCGGCAACAGCTTGACGCCCAGGAACGGGGTGAAGACCACGGCGACGATCCAGCTGACCAGCAGCGCCGATCCCGTCACCCAAAAGATGCCGCCCGCATATTCACTGGTCGTCGACTGGGCGAGACCGACCGGCAGGAACCCGACGACGGTGATCAGCGTGCCGGTCAGCATCGGAAAGGCGGTGTGCGTCCAGGCATAGGATGCGGCCTCATGCCGATCGACGCCCTGCTCCATCTGGACCACCATCGCTTCGACGCTGATGATCGCATCGTCGACCAGGAGGCCGAGCGAGAGGATTAGCGCGCCGAGCGAAATCCGCTCCAGGCCGATCCCGGCCACCCCCATGTACAATGCGACGATCGCCAGCGTCAGCGGCACCGATAGCGCCACGACGATCCCCGTCCGCCAGCCGAGCGTGACGAAGGCGACGACCAGCACGACGGTCAACGCGCAGAAGAACTTGATGAGGAAGGTGTTCACCGCCTCGCGGATATTGGCGCTCTGGTCCTCGACCTGCGTCAGTCGCGCACCGGCGGGCAGCGTGCGCCGAACCTGCTCGGCCGCCGCGCGGATTGCCTTGCCGAAGCCCAGTCCATCGGCGCTCGGCCGCATCGACACGGCCAGGATGACCGCCGATCGGCCGTCGTGGCGCACCACCGCCTCGGGCGGATCGGCAAAGCCCCGCGCCACCGTCGCCATATCACCTAAACGCATCGCGCCGGACGGCGTCGGGATCGACGCGCTTTCCAGATCGCGAACATCGTCCACCTCGCCCTCCAACCGGACGGGCGTCTGCATCGCGGCCTGTACGCCGCCCGCCGGAGCAATCGTCTGACGCTGCGCCAGTGCCTGGGCGAGGCGACCGGGCGACAGGCCCATGCCGGCCAGCCGCCGCGGATCGACATCGACGAACAGGCGCTGCGGCAGTTCGCCAATGATCTCGGCCTTGCCCGCTCCGGGTACGCGCAGCATCGTATCGCGCGCCTGCTCCGCCAGCCGTACCAGCCGGGCATTGTCCGCGCCGGTCAGGGCAAAGACGTACCCATAGACGTCGGCATTGTCCTCACTCGCCGCCAGCGAGGCGCCGGCCGGCAACGCGGGCTCGATGTCCTTCAGCTTGCTCCGGACCTGTTGCCAGACATCCTTGATCTGTCCCGGAGGGGCTGCATCCTTCAGCTCGACGGTGATGACGCAGGCTCCGTCGAGACAATAGGTCTGGAGATAGTCGAGATGGTCGATTCCGCGCAGCGTGCGCTCGACCGGATCGGCGACCTGCGCTTGTATCTGCGCCGGGCTCGCGCCGTCCCAGCGGGCGGACACGATCATTTCCTTCAGCGTGAAGCCGGGGTCTTCGTTGCGCCCCAGCGCCAGGAACTGCGCCGCGCCCGCGACGAAGAGCAGCGCGATCAGGAAACCCACCAGGGCGGGGTGCCGGATCGCCCAGCGGGAGAGGTTGAGCCGGTCCATGGCTTAGTGGAACCCCGGCTCGATACCGGCATCGACCACGCTCTGTCCGTCGACCAGCGTGTCGGCGGCGGTAGCGACGATCGACTGGCCGTCGCGAAGACCCGTGACCAGCGCATCGCGCCCCAGCCATGCCGCGATCCGCACCGGCTGACGCCGGATGTGGCTGTCGGGCTGCAGCGTCCAGACATAGGGGCGCCTGTCCGCATCGCCGATGGCAGACAGGGGGACGCGGACCTGCTGGTCCGGCGTGGGCGTGCGCAGGGTGAGCGTAACGATGCTGTTGTAGGGCGGCGGCGATCCCGTGCCGCTCAGGACGAAGCGGGCATCGCGCAGATGCGATGTCGGATCGCCCTCCGGCGCGAGGCGGCGCAGCCGGGCGGTGAACGTGCCCGCGCCGTCTGGCATGCCGACATCGGCCATCATCCCGGACGTCAGGCGCAGATCGGCCGGCGCGTGAATCTCCACCTCCGGCGCGCCGCTGGCGAGTTTCAGCACCGCCCCGCCCGCCTCGACGACGCTGCCCGGTTCGGCGATGCGCGCGGTGATGACCCCATCCTGCGGCGCGACCAGTACCGCGTCCGACAGCATGTCGCGGCTGCGCCGGACGACCGCCGCGGCTGCGGCGACCTTCGCGGCCGCCGCCCGGGCGGCCAGTGCCCGCTGGCGGACCTCGGCACTCGACAATGCGCCGACGCCGTCCAGTCCGCGCGACCGGTCGGCTGCATCCTGCGCTGTCCGCGCATCGGCGGTGGCGGCGGCGAGCTCGGCCTCGGCCTGCGCCGCTCCGGCGTCGGCGTCGGCCTTGCCCAGGCGTCCCAGCACCTGACCGGCGCGCACCGTATCACCGACTTGAACGGTGAGCGTCAGCACCCTTCCGGGCCGTTTGAACGCGAGCATCGTCTCTCGATAGGGGCGCACGACGCCGCTGAACTGGCGAAGCGCGCCGCCTGCGGCATGGACGGGCACGACATCGACGATCGCCGTATTGCGATCGGGCTGCTGCGACGGCGGCGACGCACAGGCGGACAGGGGTAACAGAAGCGCGACGAAGTAGCGGTGGCGAGCGAACGGCATGACGGCCCCCAGACAGCGGAACGGGCGCGCCATGCCGGGTGCGACGCGCCGCGCCTCCCGGATTTCCGATTTCGACCGATCGATTTCGAAATCGATCAGTCCGACAGGGGCGGAGTCTCCAGATGGCGGCGACGGTAGGCGCTGGGTGTCTCGCCTTGCCGCGCCTTGAAGCTGCGGTTGAAGACCGCCAGGCTGCCAAAGCCCGCGTCCATCGCAATGGTCAGGATCGGGACGTTCGCCTGTTCGGGATCGGCCAGCGCGGCGCAGACCTCGGCCACGCGCAGTCCATTCAGATAGTCGCTGATGTTGCGATGCCCGAAACGGCCATTCACCAATCGGCGGACGCGATATTCGGGCACGTCGAGCCGCGCGGCGATCGCACCGATGGTCAGCTCGGGCTCGCGGTACAGGCGGTCCTGCGTCATCGCCCTATCGAGCGCACGGGCGAGCGGCTCGTCCTGCTCCTGCGGCGGGGACGGATCGGTGGCGATCACCAGGGGCAGCGTGCTGTCGGGCGCAGCGGATGCGAACATGTCCCGATGCCGCAGGCCGAACAGCAGCAGCGCGAGACCGAACGTCCCCGTCACCATGCCGATCGCGCTCGCGATATCGGTCATGGCAAAGCGGCCGAAGGCCCGACCGACGACCTCCGCGCCGATCGTCCAGAGCACGACGATCGTGACGATGACGACGAACGCCACGCGCGCGCGCCGCCGCGCCTCCACCAGATCGCTCGCGCGGTTCTGCCAGGCATGACGCAGCGCATCGACGGTGAGCGCGATGCCCGCGACGTACAGAATCCCATCGAGCGGATGGAGCGGTGCATGCGCCCCCCGCTCGCCGCCGATCACCGCTGCGCTGATGCCGAGATACCCCAGCGCCATGGCCAGTTCGGCAACGCCCGGGCGGAAATCGTCCTCGAACCACGAACGGGCAAACAGCCAGAACAGCGGCAAGCTCGCCGATCCGGCGAGTTGCAGCACCGCGTTGAGCATCGGCAAGCCCTGCATGAAAGGCAACCCGGCCACCTCCGTCAGCAGCGCGGCGAATGCCAGGGCCGCGCCGTAGCGACCGGCACGGGTCGGCGCTTCGCTGAGGAACAGCGCAATCGCGAGTGCGAGCAACGTGGCAATGCCGCCGTGCAGCGAAGCTTCCATGGAGAGCAAGCGGTTCTTTCTTGGCCAGCGGTGATCGAGGGCGAGAAACACGCAATAGGCAGTTTGCTAGAAGACCGGAATATCAGGGTGTCAATGGGGGGACGTCCTACCTCACGCGCGCCGCGAATTGCGGGTTGGCTCTTTCCGCCGCTGCCCAAGGCCTGCCGTAACGCAGCACGATTACCGAGATCGGGAACATTTTAAGTCCGTGACTTGGCTCGCCTCAACGCTCTTTGTCAGCCAGATTTTTGCAGAAGCTGTCGTATGATTGGATCACACGACATGCTCCCCCGACCTTGACACCGGTCAGCCCCAGGGCGCGCAGGATGCATGCGCAGGATCGAATTGGAGGCAACGTGATCTGGGGCGAACTCGAGACCATGGGCCAGCGATCACGGCGGGCGCGTGTCCGCTAAGTCGGGAGTGCAACTCGGCGGTCATAGTCGTCGCCATGCCGTCAGCATCGCTACTACGCGGGCGGGTTGAACAGCATCTCGTTTGGACGTTGGTCGCCCAGGCGTCCGCTGAAGCGTGACGTAAGCTCCAGCCGATCATCGACCGCGAAACCGGCAGCGGCGAGATGACGATCGATCTCCTCCTGCCGGATCGGGTCGATGCCGCACTCCTCCCGCATGACGATGATCCTGCGCAGGTCGGCGATCCGCTGCGCGCTCCAGCCCTCCGCCTCCAGTTTGCGCTCTTCGGCCGGCAGGAAGGACATGCGACCGCCCTGGTTTTTCAGGCGCTCGAAATAATCAATGAAGGCCAGATTGGCGGCCGAGTGGTGCTCGACATCGTACGGCGTTGATCGCTGCAGGGTGCACACCTCGGCCAGTCGCTCCTCGTACATCGCCTTGGCGATCGCCTGGAGCTCCTGCTCGGTGATATTGGTCTTCTGCTTGGCCCGCCTGTCGAGCATCTCCAGCACCCTCGGAGTCACCGCCGTGAGCGCCGCCCCCATGTTGCGCGCTGCCTTCCGGTCGGTGGTCCGCAGCGACAGCCGGACATCTAGGGTGCCATTATCCAATAAACGGTGAATTCGGCGCCACCAGAAAATGTGTCCGCGCCGGTAAACGTGTTGAAGACAGTCCAAAACCGCGGCCTTCCCGGCCAGCGCATTGGCACAATCCGATGCACAATTGTGCAGGTGCCAACAGCCGACCCTGATAGTCAGCCAGCATCTTCAAACACTTAGCAGCCAATTGGCTGGGATTTCAGGCAGATGGCTGGGGCGGCAGGATTCGAACCTGCGTATGACGGTACCAAAAGAGTTTGGACCACGCTCTAGACACAACCGAAAGCGCAGAAATCCGCGCCTGAAGACTTCATAATACCGCTGGAAATGGTGTCAAGACACAAACTAGACACAGTGCTTCGAATTTCTTCAACCGTTATATACCACTTTCTTGGGCGTCAATATAGGCCTGCACATGAGATAATTTGAACATCGGACGCCGCCCACGCGGATGCGTGGAAAGGCTAAAATTATACTCAGGAGGAAAACCGGCGGGCTGAGCCGCGCGCAGTCGATTGAGCGTCTTGCGGCTTCGACGCAGCATATATGCGAATTCGTCGGCGGTGATTAGTCGGTCGGTGGTCATCGATGGGGTCCCCGTTGAACAGGGCTATCCATCTCTATCGCATTCGACCTGTCCGCAACGCCCTTTTGCAGATTTTTGCAAGGCATAATGGCCGTCCGCTTCCGTTCGACAGCAGATTTCGACAACATCTCCCTTGTCGCCGCGCAGACCTCGCCCCTACCCTGACCACCTTGCGCTTCAGGGTGGACGGCGATGACTGGAACAGAAGGCTTCAACGTGATTGAGCGCTACGTCGCTGCTATCGCGACACGAGCGATTGATCGCCCGATCTATCGTGGTCACGCGCATACCGGGTGGTTACTGACCCCGGCGGCGTTTCGAGGCCCTATCGAAAATGGCATTCGATCCTACGATGAACTTCGCCGCTGGAAGCAGATGGCAGCGCGCTTCGCCGATCGACATACGACCGATCTTGAGTGGTTAGTGCTGGCGCAACACTATGGCGTCGCGACAACTCTGCTCGATTGGACCACAAACCCGTTGGTCGCCCTTTTCTTCGCCTGTGCACCGCTGCTTGATCGTGGCGGCGGACGCCCAGCAGACGGATGTATCCATGCCCTCCCCGGCAACGCCCTGCCAAGTGCGCCGACAAATCGGAATTGGAATCCTTTGGAGGCCTATACAGGGCCGCCGCTGCTAATCGACACGCTCGTGATGAATCCCCGTACACTCGCCCAAGACAGCGTCATGACGCTTCATCAAGAGTCCACAAGCCGTCCCAACGACGGCTTCAATTCGGTCATCTTCACCATCAAAGCTCACGAGAAGCGGTCAGCGCTCGATGTCCTGAGAACCATGGGCGTAAGTTCCGACCGCATTTTTTCAGATATTGGGGTCGTGGCGCGTGAATTTACGGACGAATTGACACGGGAGGCCGCGATGCGAGCGCTGAAAGTGTCTTCTGATGCCAAAACAGGGTAGCACGTGATCGCGGGATGTATAAGTAATGAGTGACGATCACCGACCATTACCGCGCCGACCATGCCGCCGCCCATTCAGACGAAGAGAGGGCCACCATCTGGCGAACCTATCGCCAAGCGCTTTCGGGCGAACTCTTGGATCGCAAAAAGGCAGTATCGAGCAAACGCCCGGCCGGGCGGCGCGGCACGGTTCGCTATCACGGTTATTGGTCGCAATTGTCGCATGATGACCTTGTGGCGCTGGCGCAGGCGCTCACCGAGACATCCACGTCATCAATCACACGCCCCGCCGGTCGAGCGAGCATGAAAGCCGCAAGGGAACATCGCGCTCAACAAGCTCGGCTCAAAACCTGACGGCAATCAGCGGCCGAAAGTCCACCGATGCTGCATGTCAGCATGGTCGCGCTCGCATTGGCGACGCATTCGTTCGAGATGTTGGTCAATCTCTCGCCGATCATCCTCATCACCGTCCGACCAGATGTCAGCGATGAGACGGGGGATGGACCATTCGGACAGCGGGGCCGCCTCAGCCATCGCGGCATAGTCGGGCTGATCAATGTTTAACAACATCGCCGCCTTCCAGCTTGCCAAGCACGGCCATAATCCCGTCTATCGATCCAAGCAGATAGGCGAACTCGAAATCCTTGGATTCGTCCGGCTTGTAAGCTTCTTCTAAAATCCGGCGCAGGTTTTCGATTCTTTCGTTCGTCATAAGGGTTCCTCCTATGACTACTTAATCAGCGGGCCGCGTATCCCACCGATAAGCTCGAAAAATCACAATTCCTGATTATTCAATGTCCAGAGCGCTACGGATGGGATAATGCCCATTGCGTCACGCTCAAGAAGATCGTTCGCAGACCGTCCATAAATTGGTTCATCGACGGTGTTGTCGAAGCAATAGACCGAACCGCGTTGCGTCAACACGGCGTCGCCGTCTCGCCAGATTTCTATTTCGGTCATCGTCATGGTCGGGACTTTCTTGAGAGGAAGGCCTCAACATCCGCCAGACGATAGCGCGGCTGTGGTCGGCCACCCGGCGGGGCGATGTCGATCGTGAGGATGTCGAGCGTCCCGGCCGCACGACGGCGGACGATGATGCCAAGTAGGCCAGCAAGTCCATCGTTGGCGAGAAGCTCACTCACTGATCACAGATTCCCAATCCTTGCGGAAGTTGCGCCGCAACCATGTCACTGCCGCCATCTCGTCCCCATAGACGTTGTAAGCGTCCATGAGTTCGGTGCGATCACCCTTGATCGAGAAACTCGGGTGATCGACCCTAAGAGTCCACCAATCGCGATCTTCACCGTCGCAATCCTCTGGATCGTCCTTGGTCCATGACATCGTCGCACCGTCTACGACAACGCCGTCGCCAGCCGCATAAATAAGGAAATAAAGATTCGCGTTAATGCCGCCAACCCCGTCCTCAGAGAGCGCTTGGATTTCCATATCACTAAGTTTCAAGTCTACCTCCTAAATATTTCCCGGCAGAATGTTTAAACCGCCGGAAGAACATGCCGCTTAGGCATTTTGCAGCCATTGAACCGTGTCGGCGATCGACAGCGACGGGCCTGCCTTGAAGACCTCAAATCCCCCGTCCTTTAGATCAGCAACAATGACAAGACGGTTGTTATTCGCGGGATCGCAGCAAACAGTGATGCGACGAATGCAAGCCCCACGGACGATCCTGTCAGTCTCGATGGGGATGAGACCAGTATCATCGACAAACTTGCGAGCATTTTCGATCATGACTTTTCCTATTTCTGATGAAGAGAAATAAGCGCGAATTTGCGCTTATGAGCTTGCGGCGCGAAGATGCGCCTTCCCAGTCGCGCAAGTCTGAGACTTGCGTGAGCGGCAATCTTTGAATTTGAAAATCGGCCGAAGCGCTAGGCGGCGTCGGACTGCTCTTCGCTGTCATCGTTATCCGGCGACGGAACGGCTAAAGCCGCAGCAGGCGCAGGAGGAAGCGTAGACGGGCGGGAATTACTCAACTCGTCGAGAATGCGGGCTTCCGCATAGTCGAAGTACTCCTCGCCGCATTCGATACCGAAAAACCCCCGGCCCTGCCGGATTGCCGCGACGCCGGTCGTTCCGCTGCCCATGGTGGGGTCAAGCACGAGGTCGCCCGCATTGCTATACGTGCCGATGATCCACTCCATCAGACTTTCCGGCTTCTGAGTTTCATGGCGAGGCTTGTAGGGGTTCGCATGGAATTGCACCGACCGGGGGAGGTTCTTCCGGGCTTTATAGGGCATCCCAAGCTTTGCCGGGTTGGTGTTCCCCATGGCGCGCGACTTCTGCCGCCGATGGAGCCGGGTGCCGTCATCTTCAGCACCAAGCGCATTATAGGTCATCCGCCGCTGCGAGCGCGCCGCATGCATCACGGTCCCCTTCGAGAAAACCAAAATGTCTTCATGATCCGAGAGGGGACGGTTGGCCGAATGGACAAACTGCGACGGACGGCTTTTCTGCCAAACGAGACTGTATTTGAAGAGGTGTCGTCCCGCGACGATAAGGTCCGTCGTGAAGGGTTGCGCCGCCGTCATGACGATCGTCCCAGTCGGAGTCAGGATGCGCTCCAATTGCTCCCACAGGGGGGCCATCGGGATGCGCTTATCCCATTGGCAACGAGTGGAGCCGTAGGGCAAATCGCAAAAGATAAGCTCGAAGGCTTCGGAAGGCAGATCGGCCATGACGGTGAGCGCGTCACCGTGCACGAGTTCGATGCAAGGGGCGGATTGAGTAGGCGTCAGGGTCATTTTGTCTCCACGAATTGTTGTACGAACCGGGAGAGAATAGCTGACTTTTCCACCCACGAGCTTGCGGTTACACGAGGGGTAACAGGAGGGTGTGTATGGCGAGGCCGGTAGAGCAGAAAGTTGCTTTGGAGCTTCAAGGGATTGAAAATCGACGCACGGCGGCGCGCGCGTGGGCACGTGGCCTTATCCCCATTCTGCGGGAATTGATCAGTGACGGGCGGAACGTTGGGCTCGAACAGATAGCTCTTGAATTAAACATCGCGGGTATCCCGGCGCGACGGGGCGGAAAGTGGCAGAAGACAAGTGTATCGCGACTTCTGAATATCGCCATTGAGCAATCAGCCGTTTCAACGCACCTCGAAACGCTGCACGAAATAGCACAAGTTTATCGGAAAGGTGGTTACCCGTCCGCTGACAGTGCAAGCAAATTGGCAACAGCAGCACAAGAGCGGCATGACACTGGCCTCCAAGAAGCAAAAATCATTCAGGGCGAGCTTTGGGACGCCGTAGGCTGGACGCGCACAGGCCAGCGAAGACACCCCGACCTTCCAAGCGCAGCCTATGAACGCGAAGTTAGACGATTTGTATCAAAGCGGAAAAACGTCGAGTTCAGTCTACATCTTCTTGAAGAAATCGACTTGCATATGCTGGAATGGCAACGACACAATGAGCCGGAAGAACTACCATAGTTTGACTATGTAGATCGATAGATTCCCAAATCGCAATCGAGATGAGCGACCGTCACAGGGTATCGGAATTTGATCTACACCAATCTTGCCACTCTTCCTCTGTCAGAATGAGCGGCAGCCGATCCTTATCCGCGATGTTGCACTCCGAACATGTGGGACGGAAATTAGCGAAATACTCGTGGAATCGATACCACGAACTGGCAAGGTTGGGATCGGTAAATCGATGCTGATTCGCGTGATCAAGCCGGATGCCTTGCCAAGTCAGTAACATCTGAATCCGCCATTCTCGAAATATGTCCGAGAACCCGTGTGGATGGTGATCCCAATGAAGATCATCACTTTCTATCCACGTTTTGCATATCGAGCATGTCAAATGCGATTTACGAACGGCGTTACTCTGCATGTATCGACGCGCGGTATTATGCAGAGAGGGCTTACCCGCTATCATCCGGGCTGCGGCTTTAACGCGCTGATGATGCGGTACGATGCGTAGGCACGCATCAACACCGAGAGGGATTGAGTTGTGCGGAAATTGCGCCCGATGTCGGTGATATGCGTCGTTATCAGTCTTCCAATCGGGTCGATCAGTGAATTGAATACGAAGACTGACGGTCTTTATCGTCAGTCTATTCGCGTAGCGATAGCCTGTTGGCTCGACAACATACGGCCGAGCTTCCGTCTTTTCGTTGATGGAGGGGTGATTATCCGCAAGCGCTTGGAAGAACGCTTGCGCCTCATCGGTCATTCCATCAGCGCTTACCGACGCGATAATTTCTTTCGTCTTCTTAATCGCATCGGCCTTGGTCGCAAAGACGTATTGGCCAACCAGTATCTGCCCCGTTTCGCGTGGCATCGGCGAAGCTTCAAGGTCACGCATAGCGGCGACGGCCGCAATCCTATCTTCCCGGTTCATGCCAGCGTCCTCGCTCTCATAAGCGCGTTTCGCGCGTCCCTCGCGAGTCCATCCGGCTTCCGTCCCACGCGACGCGAGAACTCCAAGCCTAGCGCCCGCAAAACAGCCTCATCCACGTCATAGCCACCAGCGACAGCCTTCACCGCACATCCACATAGGAAGCGAAACGTCCGGCCAGTATCGGTCGATGACATCTCTGCATCGAGGCGCGCTCGCGGCACGATGGGGCTGATGTCGAGGTCAGATAGGACATCGCGGTTGATGTGCCAGTTCTGCCATTTCCGATAATCACCCGCATGGTCGGGCTGCCGCTCAACTCTCGCTACGACATCTGGCTCCGTGGTCGCCGCCAATGCTACCTCAACGGCAAACAACGGCCAATCTGGCCGCGCAATCGCGCGCTGAGCCTCATTGTCATCCTCGGGGTATTCAGCGCCCTTATCGTCTTTGCCTTCCCACAAATGGGGCGCGATCGACATCCGAGAGATGTCACTGGTCGCGCGGTCTACGATGATGCCATGGCTGGCGAGGAACCGCGAAAACCAATTCCAGACGCGGGCATAATCGTCGCCGCCAACCGGAGCCGATAGCGGGATGACGATCCGGTAGCGATTGTGATCCCGTCGATGTTTCGTCGTCGTGTAGAGCGCATACGCACAGCCCAGAACATCTAACTCATACGAGGCGTCGAACCAGTCCGCCCCGCCATCATCCACATCGAGCGCAATCACCGAAAGTTCGCGCGCGTTATGCTTTGCCCGCGTACCATCGAACCGGCATCCACAGAAGGCCAGCGCCCTCGCCTTCTCGGCGCGATTTAGAGGCGCAGGCGCGGCGACCAACGTCCTGAGGAAGTCAGCAGGACCAACATCCCATTCGTGCCCAACGTTGTCGCGAAGATTGTCAAAGAGGGTAACGATCATCTCATTCGCCCTCCCGCAGCCGGTATATCACGATTTCATTCGTGCCCTTTCGGACTTTCTCTTTTGTGATCAGTTCGTCACGCTCCATAGTTTCAAGAATGCGCCCGCGATGATCCGGATCGAGCTTCTTCCAGATTGTCCGATAGAGTTCCCTCATAGTCAGACCATTCGGGCTGGCGCGAAATTTCTTGAGGGCGGGTGCGATATATTGATGGTACTGAGCATGGCGCTCATTGATGGGCGCGACATCCATCTGTCGAAGCTGAGCCGCGTAGAAGCGCGTCAGCGCAACCCCAGCCCGCGCCGTCGCCTCGCTAATCGCCTCTTCATCCTCGAAAATTGCCAGCACGCCAGAGAGACGAACCGCGTGTTCAAACGATCGGCGGAACCAGTTCTCGGTTTCGCTGTGGTTCCACGCCAGCGCCTCAGTCTGAAACGACCGCATGACCTGTGACGCTTCCCGAGTCCACGTCATCGTGGGAAGATCGAGTTCACCGTCTTGGCCATCACGCGTCGCGAGCGGCTCGCTCAACATCTGGTCGATACGGCCGTGGAAACGATCCATACGGCGCAGCAAGCGCTCCTTCCGCTCGCGATGATCCGGCGTGGTAAAATCCTCATCCAGCGGGTGCCATGTTGGCGCATTCACCACGAGGAAACGGGCCAATAGCCCCTGCCCTTCGAGAGCTTCGCTCGACAGGAATTCTTCCGCGACAGTCCCCTGCACCATCACGAGCATTGCCAATCGACGATCGCGAAGGATCATGCGTTGATCGCCTGTCGTGCGGTCAATCATCTCCCCTGACCACAAGCTCGCGAGAGCCCCGCCGAACTCCTCGGGCGCATTCTTGGCGTTGAGGCTGTAGCCCTTCAGAAGGCTTGCCCCCTCAGGCGTGAACACCGCGTGGGTGGGCCAGTCGTCATGCAGAGAACGGAACAGGCCATTCGTCGTGATCTTGCTCGACACGTTCTGCGGCGATCGTGGCGGGCGCGGCTTGCGGCGCTCAAGGTCAATGAGCGTATCTCGGTCGTTTTCCTTCTCAGCCGCGAGACGTTGACGTTCATAGAGACGACGATCCACTTCATAATCGGCCAGCGAGAGGCGATGAACATCCGACACGCGATGTTGCCACTGGCGGACACCGGCCAGCATAGGTTCGAAAAGCGAGGATTTGGCAGAACCTGACGGCGCACAGATCAGTGCGAATATCGAAGCGGGCACTGTTGAGGGTCGTGCAAGAAAGTCGATGTCGTAGAGGCCTTGTGCCGCATGGCTTGCAATCGCCAGTGTCGCTGTCGCCACAGATGGGAGATGGTAATTGCCCATCGCGGCCTGAGCCTCAATTGCATCTCGAATGCGAGGTGGCATTAGATTGATCGGAAATTCAATATTGTCATTCATTTTCTACTCCACAAAAAAGACCCGATGCGATTGCGGCACATCGGGTCTTCTGGTCTTTCCTTGTGGAGGAAAACTGAAACTCGTTGACTAATACCCCGCAATGGCCCTTGTCTCATGTATTTATACTCGACGCCCGAATCCGGTGTCGATTTAAATCTATATTGCGAAGTTCAATGTCGCGGGGGATGTCGTCGGGCTGTCACCTCGGGTGACTCGGGGTGTCACCTAGGGTGTCACCGGGTGTCACTTTTTGGTGCCACCTAGCTGTCACCAGTTTGGTGACACCCCAACCCCTAAAGTGACGGCTGTCACCACCTCAGGTGACAGCGGGAATGGCGGATTTCTGCGGTTTTTGAGGCGGTGTCACCGGGTGTCACCAGATTTGGGGGTCCATAGAGACATCCCAAAAACCCATAGAGTAATTGAAGGAATTATTATTATTATATATTAGTAATACGTAATTATATTGCACGATATATGGCTATATCTGTGTGTCTGGGGAAAAACGTCTCAGGTGACAGCGCCACGGTGACAGCGCCTTCTAGCCCGCGATCTTGTGGACTTGAATCGAGCATCGGCTGACACGATATATACCATGCGGCCACGGTTCATGGTCGCCATGACCGTAGTCCGTTCTAAAAGCAGGAACAGATTATGTTCGGAAACAATAGGGGCATGCGGGACCCAGCATACGTTGGGGCATTTGCAGCCTACGGAAGAGCTACACGGGAATTTTTGCGTGCTCAGGCCGCATTCTCCCGCGAGCACTTCAGGGTCTTTGGCGAACCGCCAAAATCCTGATACGGGCTTATAGCCTACCGAACAGCCAAGCGCCCCAAGCTTGGGGCGTATTGCGCTAGGGCATCGACCCTCTCCCCTGCGATGGCAGGTGCTATATATTCGGCTTTAGGCCGATATGCGACGGCTTCATTTGCAGATGAGACCTACATGTGAGCGCCATGGCTGATCACCATTGAGCACGCTCCACACTCAGAGACACATTTGGGAAGGCCGGTGGTGCACCACCGGCCTTCTTCGCATCACGCCTCGACAGTTGAGTAGATAGAGCGGTCCATTCGGTCCCGCTGCCCCTGCGTCAGCGCTTCGCCAATCCCCTGCAACCGGCGATCGTTGGGCAACACGATCTTCGCCGACAGGTTGTAATTCGGGTACTCGCCCGTGATGCGAGGGTGCATGATGGCCGCAACCTCGACATCCGATTGGCTGACGTAGCGCCCTGCCCATTTCTCGATGATATGTTTAAGCGGGCGAAATTTCTTCGCGCCACTCTTGATCGTCACTTGTGCGTCCAACCACTCATACGCCAAACGAATGCAATCGTTATGCTCATGCAGAACATCTGACGTGTAGCGCAGCTTGGCCTTTCCCGCCTCAATTTCTTGATCAGTCAGCATCACAAATTCTCCTCGTTGTATTCATGAGGTAATTATCGACCCGACTGCTTCAACCCTGTTAGTTAAAATTGCGCTGTGCTGATTTTTACAAACAGTACGGCTATGCAAAAGAGGCTGAGATTTGTCCCCGTCTCTCTTCAATATACCGAGAAATTATTGTTCTGGCAGCTTAGTAAGCTTCATGAGCGCATCGTATATAGGCCAGAGGCGTCTGTTGCAGTCCGCCTCTTTTTGCTTGCGGGCAGGATCAGGCAATGCCTGCGCCGCGTCCATTTCCTGTAGAATCTTATTTGCCGCCGCTTCGTAGCCGCGAATCTGGTCAAGCAGCGACACAGTCATGCGCCCTGCCCCTTTGCCGCCTTGCGCGCCGCAATCGTCGCTGCGTAAGCTGCCCGACGTTCTTCAGACCAGCCCTTGCCACCACCTTCGCGAGGCGCACGCGCAGAGCGGGTAGACTTTGCGGCTTTACTCTCTTCGCTATGGGCCGCTTCCAATTCTCGGTCGAGATTGCCGTTCGCGATCTCAGTCTTCAACACATCCAGAAAGTCGGTGAAACGTTCGCTGGGGATGTAGTGCGTTGTCTCACCCGCAATCACCAGTGCGCCAGCGCGTGGCACGACTGGGCTATATTGCACGACCTTGTTCTGAACCACGAAGTCCTTCTTGCCCTTGGCCGGTTCAGTGGCGAGAAATTTCGCCCGCTGGTCCTCAATGCGAAGGATCGTACGCTCGCGGTCACTACCGGGGTCGTAGGCCTTAGTGTGAAACACGTCTTGCAGCTTCTTATCCGCAAGTGCGAGGAGGTCTTTGAGAGCCATGCCAGTTTTCCCTACTGCCGTCTATGGCGCGACACGTAGATAGAACTTCGCGATTGTCAATCTTCGAACTATCGTGGAAGACCGCACACGATCTAATGACGGTGTGCGGTCTGCCGTTATCAATTTGCAATTGCGTACAGCGCGCGCATCAATCCGAACCACGCGCTAAGCACGAACGCGAATGTGACGAGCAGCAAGAAGAAGGCCGGAAAATCAAATGGCACGATGACTACCTCCTATCGATTTTGAAGTTTCCCACGAGGGATGCTCGCAAACAAGGTGCCGCCCAGCTTCAAACTCGATTCGTTTGGCATTTTTTTGATAATGCTGCGACGTGGGGTCGTTGACACGCTTCCGCGCCAGCGGCCATCGTATCATATGCCGCCGACGCCCACCCTTACCGCCGCCGCCTTGCGATCGATCTTTAAACCTATTTGGGTTCGCGTCACCGCAGCCTTCGCCAGCGTCATTGCAGCGATTGCCATGTGGGATGCGACGAGCAATCAGTTCGGCCTACCCAAGCTCCCAACGCTGTTCATGACGGTGTCGGCGCTCATGCCGCTGTGGGGATGGCTGATGCTATTTCAGACCGTTATCGTTGCCGCCGCCCTCGACGCAATCAGGCGACAGCGACCGTCGCCTTCAGTTCTCCAAACCGATGCACGGATTGACGAGATGGCCGAAAAGCAGGCGCGGATAATCGACGATTATCAGCGTATGTGCGGCCAAGAAGCCCGCTTCGAAGAGTCGTTAGAAAAGCTCGAAAAACGTCTCCGATTCGCCCTTGCAGAACGAGATAAGACTTTAGACTCGCTTTCCGAGCGACTTCCAACGCTGACAAAGATCGAAGAAAAGTTGGAAATGGTGCGGGTGGACGGCGCTATAAACACGCGTGACATCGGTAAGCTGGGCGATTTGGTTGAGAAGAACTCTCAACGGGTTGTTCAATCATTCTTAGCGCTACAAAATCGCGAGATGTTGCGCGGCCTAGAAGGCGAAATTTCCTCCGTCGCAGACACACTCTATGTGCAACTGAGGGATGGAAAGACATATAGCGACAACGACTGGCGCGACTGGGTTGGCATCCAAACGTATTGGGAAGCCAATCTAAGACAGTGGATTAACATCGCACAATGGTACGCCCCCGACGTCGAGCGACGAGTTATGACGATTGCCGACAGTGAGTATGGGAGCGCGTGGACTGTGAAGGATGCGCAAATACCCACAGCGGAAGGAACACGTCAATTCCGCCGTTTTAGAATTCTGCTTGCTCATTGGGAGGCGATCCGCCCACAGGTGAAGGATGGTGTCAATCACGTCGCGTTCGTCGGACTCTCAGAGGTCGAGGTTCAGCGCCGTCCAGCAAATTTTGCATAAATCTTTGGCCGATCACACGTCTTCCGATTATTGAGGAGCTTTATGCCAAACGAAAAAGCAGACCAAAAACTATGCTTTATTGTCGGTCCAATCGGCGAGGTTGGAACACCAGTGCGCAAGCTTGCGGATTGGCTTCGTGACGGCATAATCAAGCCAGTTTTAGAAGCCGACGAACTATCCTATCACGTAAAAAGAGCCGACGAGGATGCCGCGCCGGGATCGATTAGCAAGGCTGTCATCAATGATATTGTAAATGCTGATCTTGTCATTGCCGACCTGACAGGATTCAACCCCAACGCGTTTTACGAATTAGGTATTCGACACGCTCTGCAGAAGCCAACCATCCATATCATCGCCGAATCGGTTAAGCTACCATTCGACAATGCTGATCAACGGACAATATTTGTCGACATTTTAGACTTTCAGAGTATTGTGAGTGCTAAGGATCATCTTCGGGCAGCAGTTTTTGCAACACAAGACGAAAACTACAGGGTGTCAAATCCTGTTACACAAGCGGCTGCGCTAAAGGAGATTAGAAGCAGTGGCGATCCGAGAGATGAAATTCTCTCCAATCTCTCGGATAGAATATCTCGAATCGAGAACAATGTCGCGCCAGCAATTCAGGGTCAAGGGCGCTTGGCGACCATGTCAGACGATCAAATTTCGAGTCTTCTACGAACAATGTTTAAAGAAGAATTCGCCAGCAGACCATCGGTACCGTTGAATTATCTATCACATATATATAATGACCCAGCTCTTCGAAGTAAACTCTTAGCGGCCATGAACGCAAACACAGCGACTACGCCTATAGTCGTTACAGGTGCTGACATTCTCGCAGCCCAGCATCCATCGCAAGATATCACGGATGACGCGCGAACGGCTCCAAGCGTCCACAGTATCGAGCCGACCCGCAAAGCCCGCCAGAAAAAGCCGCAAGATAAAGGGAAAACATAGAGCACGGAAAAGCATTAAAAATAAGAACTACTTACCAGTCCATAAAACTTGGGCTGGAACCCCATATCCCAGCCCACATACTAATAATACTCAGGGCAAAAAGTTAGCCTTCGCCGCCCAAATGAGCCTGAGCCGCCGCCTTAGCGTCTGCGACCGACTTACCCTTCCGAGCAGGCTTAGCCGCAGCCTTTTCGACCTTCTGGCCCGGCTTGCGGCCAAGACCGATCTTCTTCGCCATGGCGCGGCGGCTTTCGGAGTAGGTCTGGGCGACCATCGGGTAATCGGTCTTCAGGCTATAGCGCTCGCGATATTCTTCGGGCGTCAGGCCATGGGTCGCGAGATGTCGGCGCAACGTCTTGTAGGGCTTGCCGTCGATCATCGAGACGATGTGGTCAGGCGATGCGAGCGACTTACGCACCGATACAGCCGGGGTGTACTCGACTGGCGCTTCAATCTCCGTCGTCGCAGCGCCACCGCCCATCAAGCTCGAAACCGTCTCATGCATTTTGTGCAGGAACGCGGGGACATCATCGGCCGACGTGCGGGTATTGGGGTTAGCGAGCCACGCTACCGTCAGTTCGGTGGCGAGTTCGACAGCGTCAATTTCAAAGTTTTCATCGGCCATGTTTTCGATCCTTGGATGGGAGACGTTCGCAGATAGTCTGCATGGCCGTAGGTGCAAGTAATTATCTTCAGCTAAGAAGCGCAGCCGCCAAAACGATGATTATGAAAGCGATAATCATCGTCTTTCCGATACCGATCCCAGATTTGGAAGGTTCAATTTGCGGCCTATCCACCGACACCATCGGCCAGTTCACTTTTGGGGGCTTCGGCTTCGGCTTGCCGTGCAGGGTCGAATAAGAGAGGCCAGACCCCGGTATTCCGACTGTCGTCCGAACGCCCCGCTTGCTCACGTTCATGGTCGCGCCGCGACCGCCAACGCTCGTGCTGAAGCCCGACTTGCTGACGTTGACCCGGACACCGGGCATGATTTTGATCGACTTGCGAAACCGAAAGCCCATTTCTCGCTCCTCCCGATTATTTGATCAGTTACAGCCAACCTATCTAAATAATAGGTGCCAGACAAACCGAAGTCGTTCCGATGTCGAACGAAATTCACCAAAGGCGGCAGCAGCGGCCTTCGCGATCGTTCTGCATCATACCGCCGACAGCGCCTCGCCATTCTCAACGCCGAACCATTGTGCCGCTATTGCCGTGCTCTCGGTCACGTCACCCCCGCAACAATCATAGACCACATAATCGCGCTCAGCCTTGGCGGGACCAACGATATCGCGAACCTCGCGCCCGCCTGCCGCGCCTGCAATGACGCCAAGGCAATCATTGAGGCGCGCTATTCTAATCGAGGCTATGACATCACCTCGATTGGCCTCGATGCGGAATTGGGCGAATGGCTCAGGCGTGCCGGTCCTTCACCCGTCACCTAACTCTGCAATGGGCATTATTGGCATGCCAAACTGACCCGCGACGGTGGCGATCCTACAGACAAATAGCTCTTCGACGGCAGGGATATATTTTCGATCGGAAACTTTCCGATGAATGTCTTCCCAGACAAAATCTGCGACGCGCACATGGGCATCTTGTAGTTGCAATTCCCTTCTGCGAAGCGTCATTCCATTAAGCTGCGTGGTTATGCGCCAAAGCTTCCAATCTTTGACATGGGCATAACCATCACGGTCATTGGCCCAGTTCAAGATAGAAAACTTTGAATCAATTCCGTTGTGATTATCGATACGACCAAATATGTCTTCCGACTTACCAATCTTGATGATAGTATGATCTTGCGATGGAAACTTTCTCCGGTGCGCATCATGGAGCGTTGGCGACCACATCGCATAGCAACCGATAACATCCGCGCGGTAATCTGATTTTGGCATCGCTACTCCCTTACGCTGAGGAGAGTAAGACTTCGCATCAGCCATCAGCCTAACGCAAACGGTTAACACGAGGGAAATGATCCAAAATTTGGAAATCGGCAGCGATTTGAACCGCGATGATAAATACATTTGGAGGTTCGACCTCCCAATCAAGCGCGTCATGAAGGGGGCGGGGTGAAATCATCCCGTCCCCTCAAAGGCGTACACCGCACCCCAGCCTTTTTTTCTTCATGTCAGAATGAAATTTCAGGCCTCAGACCTATCCTGTTCACCGCCGGGATGATCCAGCTTAGCAGTTGCCTCCTCAAAACTGTCGAGTAGACCACGAAATTCGGCCAGCATCTCGTCTGACATAACTTCTTTCGCGCTGCCGATTGCATACATATCCTCGGCCAGCATTTGGGCTGCCCTTTGAAGCTCACGCGCCCGCTCCACATTATGCGCCGCATCACGTATAAGCCGCTTCGCTCTCTCTAAGTCGCTGTCTGCTTCTCGCTGAACCTTACGTGTAAATGCGCTGACGTTATCGAGTAATTCGTCTGCCCTTCCCGTCGCCCCTTCAAACTCAGCGCGAAGTAGTTTCATTCGATATGCTTCGAGCAGAGACGAAAATGTCGACACACCAATCAGGATCGTCAGGCCGATCCTAAAGTAGTCCATCCAAGACAACGCCGTCCAAACGTTTGGACCAACCTTGAGAAGCGGCTGCACAACGTATCCAAAGATGCCGTTGACGAAAAAGGCCATGGCGAAAAGCCATGCTGAAAATATCAGAATTTTGGTCGGCTTCGGCCCGATATGCTTCTCGACCCGGTCGAGCAATTCAGCAAAACCCAGATCAAGCGACAATTGCGAACCTCCCGAACTGCGTAGCGTGCTAAATAAAAGCATGAAAACCGGGCGTAGAATAGCAAATCCAACCGCCAAAGCGCTCGCGGGCACTTTCCGCGCTGACCGCCACGCCGACATCACCGAAATCGGGACGCCTGCCAAGAGCGCCCCAATCCCTCCCCGCTATCTGACCAAGGAAGCACGCTCGGTTTGGCGTGAGGAACTGGACCGGGTCACGGCCTGTGGGATCACAGACGCAGATAGCAGCCTATTTGCCCGCTACTGCACCATGGAAGCCCTCTATCGCGACCAGATCAGCGCGGGCGAGCTACCCAAGGCTGCACTTCTGACTGAGCTTCGCCGCATGGCTGAATTACTCGGCATTGCGGGGCTTCGCTCTCGCCTCGCGCGCGTAGGAACGGCGGATAAGCCCACGGCATCGCCCTTCACCGTCCGGCCTAAGGTGCGCTGATCCTAAATATCGGGTGAGAAGATTCACCCGAAACAGTTTTTCAGCCGTCGCCGCCGTTTATGCCAAAGACATATTGAGTGGAAAGACGCCTGCGTGCGTCCAGATCAAGCAGGCGGCGCAGCGTTTCCAAGCCGATTTTGACCGCCGGGACCTCATCTTCAGTGAAGATGCGGTCGATCACGTCTGCAATTTCATACAGGGCCTTGTCCACGTCAAAGGCAAATGGGCTGGCCAGCCCATCCGCCTTGAACCGTTTCAGGTCTTCGCGCTTGCGAACATCTTTGGATGGCTCGAAAAAGCCACCGGCCTCAGGCGCTACCGCCAAGCCCTCATCCTGTTGCCGCGCAAGAATGGCAAATCACTCCTCGCCGCCGGGATCGCGCTCTACATGGTATTCGCAGACGGCGAGCCGGGTGCGGAAGGGTACTCCGGCGCAACGTCACTGGAGCAGGCCAACGAGGTGTTCGAGCCCGCCCGCCGCATGGTGGAGATGTCGCCGGGACTGGCCGAAGCCCTCGACATCAGTGTGGCGAAATCCGCCGTTTATAGTGTCACGAGCGGTTCGAAATTCTCTCGTGTCATCGCCAATACCAAGGATGGATCATCGCCCCATTTCGCGTGCTGCGATGAGCTTCATCAGGCCCGCGACGATACCCAGATTAACGCCTTCCGCACTGGCATGGGCGCGCGCTCACAGCCGCTTCTTCTCATCATCACCACGGCGGGCAACAATCTCGCTGGTGTCTGCCATGCTGAGCAGATGGAGGCCGAAGCCGTATTGGCTGGCCTGAAGGCCAACGACCGATTGTTCGCCCTCATCTACACTATCGACCCCGGCGACGACTGGCGTGACGAAGCATCGTGGCGGAAGGCCAATCCGTGTTGGGGCGTGAGTGTCGGTGCCGCCTATCTACAGGACCAGCTTAGCGAGGCGCGCCAGTCGCCTGCCAAACAAGCTGCGATCCGCACCAAGCATCTCAATCAATGGGTCGCGAGCGCAGCGGGATGGCTCACGACGCAGTTGTGGGCGTCGGCGATAGATGAAACGCTCGACATCACCCGCTATCGTGGCAGGGAAGCCTATCTCGCCGCTGACATCTCGACGCGTCAGGACCTCACTGCCGTTTCGTTGATCATCCCAGACGGCAACCGCAAGATCATCTTCCCCTTCGCCCATCTTCCCGAAGGCGCACTGGACGCATCTCCGAATGCTCCCGCGTACCGAGATTGGATCGACAGCGGCCACTTGAGCGCGACGGAGGGCACAGCATCTGACTTTGCAGAAGTCATGCGTCACGTCCTCCGGCTATGCCGTGACTTCAAGATTGTGAAGGCGATCTTTGACCCATGGCAGGGCGAGTTTCTACGTCAGGAGGTCGAAGCACTTGGAATCGAGACAGAGATTTGGCCTGCATCTGCCCCTGCCCTCTGGACTACCACCCTTGATGACTTTGAGGCCGACCTGAAGAACGGCCATATCCGCCACCCCAATAACCCGGTGTTGAATTGGTGCGCGGCCAATGTCGCCGTTTCTGAGAAAGGTGTGACGCGCATTCCCGTGAAGCCGTCAAAATCACAGAAGCATCAGAAGATTGACGCGATGACCGCGACATTGATGGCGTACGCTGCGTCTTGCGAAACGCGCCCTACCCCGCCCGTCAAACTGACGTTCGCCGTCTTGGACTAATCCCATCTACCTAAATAACCAATGGGTTTTATGGATTGGCTCTTTGGAGCGACAGAACAGAAGTCAGAATACAATACAGTAACGCCGACGATCTCCTCACCGGAAGCGGTTGAGGCGGCACTTCGCGAAACTATGGGTATCGGCGTTGGCGGCACGACTGTCAGCGCGGTTCATGCTTGCGCTCGCGTCATCGCTGAGGGCCTTGCCCTCCCGCCGTGCTATCTCCATCGCGAAACATCTGGCGGGCGCATCGCGGCAACCGATCATTCGCTCTACAATCTTCTCAACCGTTCACCGAATTCGCGTCAAACCAGCTACGAATTTCGCGAACAGATTGGCTGGCATCTCGCGTTAAACAGCAACGCCCACGTCTTCATCAATCGCTCTCAGCGCACGAGCGAAATTCTTGAACTTCTACCCATCGACCCCGGCAACGTCGCGATAGAGGTCGATGAAACCAAGCTGGGCGGTGAGGTCCGCTACTACCTCTACGGGATGCGTGTCCCATCATCGCAAATTTGGCACCTCAAGGGACCGGCTTGGCTCTCCTATGAGGGGATGCCCACGATCAAGGCGGCTCGCAATGCCCTCGGCCTTGCGACCGCGACCGAGACGTACGGCGCAAACCTATTTAAAAACGGCGCAAAGCCGGGAGGCATTCTGTCTCCTTCAAACGGCACAGTGCTGAACCCCGAACAGGTCCGCGAACTCACCGAATTTTGGAACTCACAGGCCAAGGGAGTGGACAACGCTCACAAAACAATCCTCCTCCCCGCTGGCGTTGAGTTCAATCCGCTCGCCTCCACGGCCAACGATGCACAGTGGATAGAAGCTCGCCGCTACCAGATTGAAGAAGTCTGCCGATTTTTCCGGGTCAGTCCAACGAAGGTCTTTCAATCGCTCGGTTCACAGTCCTACGCGAGTGTTGAGCAAGTCCACATCGCGCACGATCAAGACACGGATGCGCACTGGCACGCTCGCTACATGCAGTCAGCCGAAAAGGCGCTTTTGACAGATGCCGAACGCGTCGCTGGCCTTCGCGTCACGATAGATAACCGCGACTTCCTGCGGGGCACCGCCAAAGAACGGATGGAATATTATAAAAACGGGATCGCGAGCGGCATCTTCACCCGCAATGAAGCTCGCGAAATGGAGGGTTTCGATCGTTCCGATGATCCCACGGCCGACCTCCTGACACCTGCCGTCAATCTATTTGGTCCCGACAAACAGCCGCAAGCCCCCGCCGAATAAATACCCTCATGGAAAAGAAGGCTTTCGCGGGGAAGATAGAGGTTAAATTTGCCGAAACGGAAGGTGCGACGGCGCGCACTTTCGAGGGTTATGGCGCAGTTTTCAACAATGTGGATCAGGCGCGCGACATCATCGCGCCCGGAGCATTCAGCGTCACGCTCGAAGAACACAAATCGGCGGGAACGATGCCCGCGATGTTCTTCAATCACGACGCCTTCGCGCTACCGATTGGCGTGTGGACTGATCTCACAGAGGACTCAACCGGCCTCAAAGCCAGCGGCCAATTCCTCGACACGACAGCGGGTCGTGACGCCTACGCAGCGGTGAAGGCCGGGGCAGTTTCTGGGCTGTCCATCGGATATATCGCGACCGGATATGAAATAGACGGGAAGACGCGGACCATCACCGAAGCGAAGTTGATCGAAATCTCGGTCGTTACCTTCCCGTGCAACGAATTGGCGCGTGTCGCGAGCGTCAAGAATCAGGAGAATGACATGGATGAAGATTTGAAGAAAAAACTTACGGCTGCGGGCTTTGGCGAAGACGCGATCACAAAGCTTTTTGACAGCCGTGAGGACGATACCGCCGACGACGAGGTCACGGAAGACGAAGATGAAAAGTCGAATGATGTCGAGGAAGACGCCGACGATGAACAGCAAGCTAAATACCACGAGGCTGCGTTAGCGGCCATCCGATCGAGTGTTGCAACAATCAAGGAGATGTATGTCCGCTAATCTGAATACCGAACTCAAGAATCTCGAAACCGAGTTCAAGTCTGCCGTAGACCGTGCAGAAACCAAGCAGGCTGACGCGCTGAACACGGCGCTGACCGAGCTTCGCGCCGAAATTAAGGCGCTCGAAACCGCCGCAAATCGCCCCGCCATCGTGTCGAACATTACGACTGACAATGAGACGAAGGCGTTCAACATGTACCTCCGTGGCGGCGACTCCATGGAAATCAAAGCGATGTCGGCGCTGGTCCCGGCTGAGGGCGGCTACACCGTGCCGAAGCTGATCGACAGCCAGATTCAGAAGGCCGTGATCGACATCTCGCCGATGCGCTCGGTCGCGCGGGTCATCTCCGTCACGACGCCCGACTTCCACATTCCGTTCTCCGTGGGCGGGACCGCGTCGGCATGGGTCGGCGAGAAGGACGCTCGGCCCGAAACCGCCGCGTCGTCGCTGGTCGAAATCGTGCCGTCCTTTGGCGAGCTATATGCCAGCCCGTTCGTCACTCAGACGATCCTTGAGGATTCCGCATTCGACATCGCGAGTTTCGTAACCAGTGAGGTCGCGACCGAGTTTGCTCGCGCAGAAGGTGCCGCATTCCTCCTCGGCGATGGCGTGAAGAAGCCGAAGGGGCTCCTCAACGTCACCACAGCGTTCACCGCCGACTCCACCCGCGCCTTCGGCACCGTTCAGGCCGTGAAGACCGGCGACGCCGCGAAGATCACCGCTGACTCCATCATTGCGTTGGTCCACTCGCTGAAGGCCGCGTACCGCCCGAACGCCCGCTTCATCATGAACAAGGACACGCTTGGTCAGGTTCGGATGTTGAAGGACACCACAGGTCGCTACCTGTGGCAGGATAGCCTCCAGTCGGGCGTCCCCGGCTTGCTCGCTGGTTATGAGGTGGTGGAAGCCGAAGACATGCCGAACATCGCAGCGAACTCGACGCCTATCGTCTTCGGTGACTTCCAGCGCGCCTACACGATTGCCGACCGTGTCGGGATGTCGATGCTCTACAACCCGTATATCGCGCAGCCTTACGTCACCTACCAGACGCGTAAGCGTGTGGGTGGCTGTGTCGTGGATACCGCAGCTTACAAGCTTTTGAAGGTCGCGGCATAAGCCGGAATAGCAGGATGAAAAGCGAAGAGCGGGGAGCAATCCCCGCTCTTTTCGTATCAGCATAAATATCTTCATGCTGATCACACAAAGCGAACTTCAAGAATGGCTCAGAATTGATGCGGGAACCGACCCAAACGCGATACAGATGCTGGTCGAGTCTGGCGCGGATATTGTCGAACACCTGACCAGCCGACGCATTCGACCTTACACCGACAGCGACGGGAAGCTCGTGACGCCGATCGTCCCGACTGCCTTAAAACACGCCATCGCCGTTCACGTCGCGGCGCATTTCGATGATCGCGCGGGCGACGCCACTGCCGCCATGACGACAATCACCCGTCTTTGCGCCCCATTTCGGGTGTTTTCGCTGTGAAGATCAACGCGGGACAACTTGACCGGCGATTGACGCTCCTGAGCGCGCGCAGCGGTTCGTCCAACATCTCCCTGACGCGTGTCGCAGCGGGGGCACCCGCTATCGAACCCGATGATACGAGCGGCTCCTCGCTCATGTTCTTCGCCGCAGGCGCTGGCGCGAGCGATGACGCGGGCAGCTACGACGATGCAGGCAACGAACAGGACGAATTCGGTCAGGTCATCACCAGCTTTCGCCAGATCGCTTTGCTGCATGCCCAGCGCCTCGAATTGCGCACGCAGGACGCCGCGCGGGCGGGTGGTCGCGACACATACTCCACGGCTCGTTACCTTATCCGCTATCGCCCCGACATCACCACGGCGATGCGTGTCCAGATCGATGACACCGAATTCGACATCGTGGCGATCGACCAGCCAGACCGCCGCCAGACGATGGTCCTCACACTGGAGGAGCGTCTGTGATCACCGCGAACCTGCGGGGTCTGGCCGCGCTCCAAGACCGCTTGGAAAGCCTGTCGAAGCAGGAAGCCACCAAAGCTGGCCAGATTGCGAACCGCGCAGGCGCGGCCACGTTGCGCAAGGAGGCAATCAAAGAGGCCCCAAACTCACCCAAGACTTCCGAAGGCGAAACGCGCACCCGTCATAATAAGGGTGGCACGACGCGGCAAGAAACGCATGGGAAGATCGTCAACAACATCAAGGTAAAGAAACTTAAGAGCGCTGACCCCACGCAGGTCAAGAACGCGGTGACGATCGGCTCACGCGCGTACCATTCTTCATTCGTTGAGTTCGGCAGCATTCACAACGCCGCCGACCCCTTCATGATTCGCGCGCTGACAAACTCTCAGCAATCTATCATCGATACAATCGGCAAAGTCCTGAACAAGCAGTTGATTAAGCGCGGCGTCTAAATACCGTATGATCGACCAGCTTCTAAATGCGCGCCTCAAAACTTGTATTCCGAATGTCTACCCCAGCGTAGCGCCAACCGCTTACGCTCTTCCATGCGCGGTCTATCAGCTTCTCGAAACACAGGTCACGACCGATCTTGACGGATCAGTAGGCGACGAAGGCTTCGTAACGTTCCAAATTAGCATATCGAGTGAGTCTTACGGCCAAGCGAAAATCCTTGCGCGCGCCATCCGAAACAGCCTCATTATCTGGCGTGAAAACGGTGTCGAGACTGTCGAGTGGCTTGACGAACATATGATGGCCGACACCACAACGCAGGCCACACTTCACCGAGCACTCTTGTTCTTCAAATTCTATACAACCGTCTAAATCATGCCACGGAGATAAATATCCTGAACTATAGTTTTCAGGAGAAATATGGCCAAGAACGTTTTGCCGTCGCAGGGAACGACAATCTCAATCAAGACCGGTAGCACCTATACAAAAATCTCGGGCGTCACCGACTTTAGCGGCATCGGCTCGGGCGCTGCATCCATCATTGACGTGACGGACTTGGATTCCGTCGCAAAAGAAAAACAGATGGGTATCCCCGATGAGGGTTCGATCAAGATCAGCGTGAACTACATTGTTGCGGACGCTGGTCAGGTGGCATGTGACACCGCGCGCACCGCCGGTACGCTGGCATCGTTCAAAGTAGTGGCGAGCGGCACGCAGTGGACGTTCGACGCCTTCGTCCCGTCGTTCGAAAAGTCGGGCGGCGTCGATAAGCAGTGGACCGGCGCGATCACGCTTGAGGTCAGTGGCCCAGTCACAAAGGGCACTGCCGCCTGATGCTCCTCTCACGAGACGCGATCCTTGCCGCCCCCATTCCAACCTCTGATGTTGAGGTTCCTGAGTGGGGCGGCACCGTGCGCATCCGCGCATTGTCGGCGCGGGCGCGCGTGGACCTCCTCGATGCCATCTACGCCAACGATGCCGCGCATACCGCTTGGAAGGAAGATCAGGCATTACCGGAGGTCGAGCGTGAAGGCCTGCCCCGTGTCGATCTCTACGAACAAGCGATCCTGACCGTGATCTTCGGGATCGTGGACGAAAACGGCGACCAGATGTTCAGCGTCGCGGACTATGACGCCTTTGCGGAACTCGACTACCAGACCATCGTCTCACTCTGGCAGGCCATGCAAGAACACGCCCGGCGTGATCCCGAAAGTCTAAAAAAAAATTCCGCGCCAGCCCGGAAAGGCGCTTCCTCTTCCGGCTCGCTCTCGCGCTCGGCAAAACGGTAAGCGAACTCAATCGGCAGCTATCGCCAGATGAGATGGCAGAGTGGGAAGCCTACCACTTTTTCGAACCCTTCGGCTCTCCCGCTGAGGACGATCGCACCCGCCTTCTCCTCGAAATGGAGTGGTATAAGCGAACGGAAAAAGAGGCTCCCCATTTCCTCGACCGCGACCCCGAAGAAACTGCCCGATTAGAGGCAAAGCGCGCCGCAGCCGTCACGCTTGAAGATCGTATTGCAGCGGCGTTCGCGGGGTTCAACGTCATTGAGGATGACACTGGCTACTAGGGCTGAGACTCAATC
>NZ_LDTE01000064.1 GCF_001476905.1 Sphingomonas sanguinis
CTCTGCGTCCTCCGCGCCTCTGCGCGAACGAATCTTCGTGAGTTTTGGCGCCGTGGTGGTGGCAAATAACCTGCCGCTCACGCCGTGATGGCAACTGATTTTTCACGCGAAGGCGCGAAGACGCTAAGATTGAATCGCGCGGAGACGCGGAGGCGCGGAGAAGAGGAATTAAAGTCTCCCGCCCGTTGGCGATGACCGGTCATCGCTTACGATCGGATACCCCCCTCCGTGTCTCCGCGCCTCCGCGCGAACATCATTCTTCTTCGCGGCATCGCGACTTCGCGTGAACCCACCACCTTAGGCTGCCAGCTCTTCTCTTGACGCGTATCGAGGCAACATCGGTTTGGACGAACCGCGACACCTCTCCGGTGAAGTGACCGCGAGGAATGGTGCCAGCCGCGCATCACACCCCGCCCCCCTTAGAATCCTGGGCAATCAGCAACGCCGCCCCGATGCGGGAACCCAGAGCGCCCGATAGGCATGCTAGTCATGGACAGCATCGTACCGCTTGACGTGACGTCGACCACAGGCCGCTTTTCGGAGGTTGGCGCTTGCCCTCCCCCCGCGATCCGGCGATGAGCGGCCAAACCTGAAGGAAATGAAGATGTCGATCCTGTCCGACCGCTGGATTCGCGAAGCCGCACAGAACCAGGCGATGATCGAACCATTCGTCGAGAACCAGCGCCGCGACGGCTGCATCAGCTATGGCCTGTCCTCCTATGGCTATGACGCGCGGGTGGCGGACGAGTTCAAGATCTTCACCAATGTCGACAGTGCCGTCGTCGACCCCAAGGACTTCGCGTCGAACAGCTTCGTCGACCGCAAGACCGACGTCTGCATCATCCCGCCCAACAGCTTCGCGCTGGCGCGCACGGTCGAATATTTCCGGGTGCCGCGCGATGTGCTGGTCATCTGCCTGGGCAAGTCGACCTATGCCCGCTGCGGCATCATCGTGAACGTCACGCCCCTGGAGCCGGGCTGGGAGGGACATGTGACGCTGGAGTTTTCCAACACCACGCCGCTGCCGGCGAAAATCTACGCCAATGAAGGCGCGTGCCAGTTTCTGTTCCTGAAGGGCAACGAGCCCTGCGAGACCAGCTATGCCGACCGGGCGGGCAAATATATGGGTCAGCGCGGTGTGACGCTGCCGCGCCTGTAACGCTACGGCATCGCGCGGGGCGAGGCTGACACTAGCAGAACGCTAGTCCCGGCGAAGTCCTGAATGGAAGGTATAGGAGCGGCTTACTCTCTGGCCGAGGTCAGGCACATGATTGCCTTGGCTGCCTGATCGCTGGCATCAACCCGTGACGCGATCAAACCCATTGGGAGCGTCGTAAACGCCGGACGCGGGACCGTCGCGCCCTGCATGGAGGGCAAGTCCAGACGTATCGCCGCCTGGACCTGCCTTTCGGACTTACCGCGCGGCGATCGCCTGCGGCAGATGGCGCAGCCCGGTGCGGGCCACGGTGTGCGACGACAGGATCGCGCCCGAGGGCATGTCCATCGCGATCGGCTTTTCCTGCAGCACGGCGTCATACAGCGCGCGCGCATCGGCGGCGCGACCGGTCTTGGCATAGACGGCGGCAAGGTTGAGCATCAGTTCAGGGCTCTTCGGATTGGCGCGGCGTTCTTCCAGCAAGGTTCGCTCTGCACCCAGGAAATTCCCTGCGGCAATTTCCTGAAACCCCGTGCGCTGCGGCCACGAGTCCTGGGCCATGGCCGGGGCCGCCATGCCCGCCGCCGCCACAAGCAAAACCGAAACGACTCCACGCATATCCATTCTCCTATGTTTCATTTTTGTGACTTCAGAGTGTCACTTTTGTGAAACATACGCAAGCGGCGAAAGATACGTGGATCTAATGGAGCGCCATGCCGGATTCTCGCACTCGGCAAAGGGCCTTGGGAGGAGCCGCTCGAGAGGACAACCGAGTGCCTCTCCTTCCGCCCCATTGCGCAAAAAGAGCCGTTCAGGCTTTGCTACCGGTTTAATCGGATCGCCGTTAGGATGGAGTGGAGTGGCGGGTACTCCGGCTAAATTCCGCAAAACGAAAAAAGGCGGCCTCCGAAGAGACCGCCTGATATTCGTCATCGACCTGATCGCGAAGGATCAGAAGTCGTTGCGATACTGCTCGTTGCCGATGAAGCCGAGCTTCTTGACCGCCGAACGCTTGATCACGGCCAGGGTCTCGTCGACCTTGGCGTACTTTGCGTCGGGCGCCGGCTGGAAGTGCAGTTCGGGCTCCGGGTTCATCGAAGCGGTCTGGTCCAGATATTGGCGCAGCGTCACTTCGTCGACCGGGGCACCGTTCCAGGTCACGATGCCAGCAGCGTCGATACCCACCTTGTTCTTCTCGCTGTTCACAATCGGCTGATTGTTAGGCGAGTTGACGGGGAGGTCGACCTTCACCGCGTGAGTCTGGATCGGGATGGTGATGATGAACATGATGAGGAGCACGAGCATGACGTCGATCAACGGCGTCGTGTTCATGTCCATCATCGGCTCGCCATCATCAGATCCGGCGCTCATTGCCATGGCGTGCTAACTCCTATTGTGTCCGCCCGGCCGATCAGGCGCGGGGGTTGCCGCCGGGGGGCGGCTCGGAGATGAAGCCGACGCGGGAAAAACCCGCCGACTGCATCGTATAGATGGTGCCGCCGATGCAACGGTAGGGCGCATTCACGTCGCCGCGAATATGCGCCTCGGGCAGCTGATCCGGCGTGATGTTCGGGCCAAGCCGTTCGACTTCGGCCTTCAGCTTCGCCACCGCGCGGTCACGCAGCTCAGTCGAGGTCACGGGGCTCAGACCCCAATAGACCTTGCACTGGCCATTCTCGCTGGTGACCGAGAGCGACACGTTTTCGGGCTTGGTCGTCGTCGGGTCGAAGCGGACGTTCGGCAGCTTCAACTTGACGGTCTGAATCACGACCGGAACCGCGATCAGGAAGATGATGAGGAGAACCAGCATGACGTCCACGAGGGGCGTCGTGTTTATCTCCGACATCGGTTTCTCGGCGGAGTCCCCGCCAACGCTCATCGCCATGAGAGAGCTATCCTATCCATGCATTCTATCGCCGGTCCGAACTGGACCGACGGGGGGTGGCGGAGCGACGATCCGAAAACCGCCGCTCCGCCCCCTTAAGCTCAGGCGCGGGTCTGAACGCCACCGGCCTGACCGGCCGTGGTGGTGCCAGCCGGAGCCTTGACGGCGGCCGGCTTGGCGGCGCCGGCAACGGCCGGACGAACCGCACCGTTCGAGGCCAGGAAGCCCAGCACGTCGTTCGAGAACGACGACAGGTCTTCGGCGATGCCCTTGTTGCGACGCTGCAGCCAGTTGTAGGCGAGCACGGCCGGAACCGCGACGACCAGACCCAGAGCGGTCATGATGAGCGCTTCACCGACCGGACCGGCGACGGCGTCGATCGAGGCCTGGCCCGACGAGCCGATCTTGATGAGCGCGCGGTAGATGCCGATAACCGTCCCGAACAGACCGATGAACGGCGCGGTCGCACCGACGGTCGCCAGGAAGGCGAGACCGCCGCCCAGCTTCGAGTTGATCGCGGCTTCCGAACGCGCCAGCGAGCCGTGCAGCCAGTCATGCGCTTCGACCGGATCGGTCAGCTTCGAGTGCTGGTCCTGCGCGGCCAGACCGTCGTCGACGATCTGCTTGTAGGCCGAGTTCTTCTCGAGCTTGGCCGAACCTTCGCGCAGCGAGTTCGACGACCAGAAGCTCTGACGAACGCGCTTCGCCTGGTTGATGATCTTCTGCTGCTCGAACAGCTTCGAGAACAGGATGTAGAAGGAGACGATCGACATCAAGCAGAGGATGGTGAACACCGACTGCGAGATGAGGCCGCCTTCCTTCAGGGCCTGGCCCAGGCCGTACGGATTTTCGGCACCGGCCGCTGCGCCGCCCGCGGCGAGGATGGTGGTGAGCATGGTTGGTTAGGTCCTCTGACTAAAGCGTTGGGTTGTTTCGGCTTTTAGCCGTTATTCCTGTGGCAGCTGCCAACGGATATTAAGCGTGTAGCTCGACGAGATCGGGCTGCCGCTCTGGTCGAGCGCCGGGGTGAAGCGGACGCGCGCCTTCGAAATGCGGCACGTCGCATCGTCCAGGGCCCGGTTGCCGCTGCTCGACAGGATCGAGCATTCGGTCACGCGGCCATCGGTGCCGATCGACAGCTTGGCCGACACGCGACCTTCCGCGCCTTCGCGCTGGGCCGAGGGCGGATAGGCGTCGGGACCGAAGAACTGACCCGGGTTACCCTTCAGACCGGCGGCCTTCGAGATCACCGGGGCCGGCGGCGCAGGCGGAGCCGGCGGTGCAGGCGGGGCCGGCGGCGCGGTCGGCTGGCTCACGGGGATGACGTTCGTCGTGGCCATCGTCGGTGCCTGGCTGGGCAACGGAACGACGGGCGGCGGCGTCACCACCGTGGTCGGCGGCGGCGGCTCTTGCACGTCGAACGTGTTGAGCTTCTCGGTCGCCTTCTTCACGTACTGGTAAGCCAGCCCCGTGACGAAGGCATAGCCCAGGGCAGCATGGATGAGCACGACGATAACGATCGCGACCACCTTGCCCCCGGACATCTTCTGGTCAGTATAGGCCATTCAGCAACGAAACTCCTCAGTCTGCCAGTTTCGCCTCGCCGTAGCGTGGGGACGTGGGAAACTCCTGCCATGCTCTTACGGCATGCGGCAGAGCCTTGGACCCTATCGTGACGGCTGGCGCGGTGCAATCAGTTTGTCGGACGTAATAAACGTACAACCGTCCCGTGACGAAATTATTTCTGTACCGTTAACGGCCAAAGGAGTAGCGCGAAACGATGAATCCGCTGCCCCACGCCATTCGCGCTTGCGTTTTGACGCTGGCGATTCCCGTCCTTACTGTCCCCGTTTTCGCCCAGGTCGCCACCGCGCCGTCGATGCCGCCGGGCGATTCGATGGTAGCGCCAACAGGGCCTGGCTATGCCGATCTGGCCGATCTGGTGATGTCGGCCCCCGTTATTGCCGATGTGACCATCCGGTCGGCGACCGCGATCAAGGGAGCGGAGGCGGCCGGGGTCGCGCCCGGCCATCAGCGTTTTTATGTCGAGGCGGATGTCGGCGCACTGATCCGCGGCGCGGGCGGCCTGCCCTCGCGGGTCGGTTATCTGTTCGATGCGGCGACCGATGCGCGGGGACGCGCGCCCAAGCTGCGCAAGATGCGTGTCCTGGTCTATGCGCGCCGGGTACCGAACGCAGCCGACCAGTTGCAGCTGGTCGCGCCCGACGCCCAGCTGCCCTGGACGCCCGACACGGAACAGCGCAGCCGTACCATCACCCGCGACGCCCTGTCGGCGGACGCGCCGCCGGTCATCACCGGCGTCGGCAACGCCTTTTACGTGCCGGGCACCCTGCCCGGCGAGGGCGAGACGCAGATTTTCCTGACCACCGCGAACAATCGCCCCGTTTCCCTATCGGTGCTTCGCCGTCCGGGCGAAGAGCGTCGCTATGCGGTGGCGCTGAGCGAGATCGTCGACGAATCGGCCGCGCCGCCGGCGCGCGATACGTTGCTCTGGTATCGGCTGGCCTGTGCGCTGCCGGAATCGCTGCCCGATCGCAGCACCGCCTCGCTGTCGCCCGAGGATGCGCAGGCGGCGCGCGACGATTATCGCTTCGTGCTGCAGAAGCTGGGCCCCTGCGGACGCGAGCGTCAGGTGCCGACGCCCAGCAACTGACCGGTGACGGCATGGGCGGCGGCAAGATAGGCGGCCGCCGCCGCGACCGCCGCCTCCCCCGCCCCCTCACCGACCAGCACGGCGTTGATGCGTGCCGATGGCGCCGCCGCCACCGCCAGCGGCGCGACCGCCGCCTCGACCATCGCCTGGGCGATCGAATCGCGGCCCGGCTGAATCACCAGCACCAGATCGACGCCGGGATGCGCAGCGACCGTGCGGACGATATCGGCGTCGGGCGCCAGATCGAGTCGCCGCGCGGTCATGCCGCTCAGCGCCGGTGCCGGACCAGGGTGATGCCGATCGCCTCGCCATCTTCGGCGATGGCCAGCTTCACGATCTTCACCTGCACCCGCGTCACCCGCTTGTCCTGCAGGAAGAGCGTGTCGCAGATATGGTCCGCAACCCCCTCGATCAGCGTGAAATGCACGCCTTCGGGCAAGTGGGTCGCGGCGTGTTTCAGGTCGAGATAATTCTTCGACTCGGTCAGCGGGCTGTCGGGCGTGTAGCGCGCCGGACAGTCAAGATCGACCGTCAGCGAGATGCGCAGCGGCTGCGGCAGATGGGTTTCCTCGGAATAGATGCCGGTCAGCACCTGGACTTCGAGGTCGTGGACTTCGAGTTGGAGACGGTCTTCCATGCCAGCGCCTCTAGCAGAGCGAGCGGGCAAGGGAAGGGTCCGGGCCCACGCAAGGCTTGCATCGCCGCCCCGTCGCGCTAAGGGCGCGCGTCCCCCTCCCGTCACCGGACCCCTGGCCCTTGACCGTGAAGACCGCCCTCGCCCCGCTCGACGCGGTCGCCCCCGATGCGGTCGAGGCGCTGCTCGACCGTGCCTTCCCGCCGGGGCGGCAGGCGCGCACCGCCTATAAGGTGCGGGGCAGCGTCCAGCCGATCGCCACCTTGTGCTTCGCCGCGATGGAGGGCGATACGCTGATCGGGTCGATCCAGTGCTGGCCGGTCGCACTGACCGACGACCGGGGCACCGCGCATCCCATGGTGATGGTGGGGCCGGTCGCGGTCGAGCCCGATCATCAGCAGGGCGGCATCGGGCGCGAACTGCTCGGCCACATGCTGGACGTCGCCGCCGCGCAAGGGCTGGACCGCGCGATGATGCTGATCGGCGACCCGGAATATTATGGCCGCTTCTTCGGCTTCACCGCCGAGCGGACTGCCAACTGGCGCCTGCCCGGCCCGGTCGAGCGGCACCGCCTGCTGGCGCGTGGGCCCGATGTGCCTGCGCTGGCCGGGATACTCGGCCCCGATCCGGCGGCGGGTTGAGCGCCGGGCTTTACCTGGAGCCTTTGCGTCCCTACCTCGACCGCATCATGCCGATGGCACCGCCCCCCGACCTGTCCGCGCTCAGCCTGGCCGAAATCGTCCAGGCGATGGAGGCGCAGAAGCTGCCCCCCGTCGCGCAGTGGAACCCGACCCATTGCGGTGACAGCGAGATGCGGATCGCCCGCGACGGCACCTGGTTTCACCAGGGCAGCCCGATCACCCGCCCGGCGATGGTCCGGCTGTTCTCCACCATCCTGCGCCGAGAGCCCGATGGCCGCCATGTCCTGGTCACGCCGGTCGAAAAGCTCGACATCACGGTCGAGGACGCGCCCTTCGTCGCCACCACGCTGAAGGCCGAGGGCAAAGGCCGTGACGCGCGACTGGTGTTCCAGCTCAACACCGGCGATCTGGTCGCCGCCGGGCCCGACCATCCTTTACGCTTCGTCGAGGGTGAGGATGGCCCCCGACCCTATCTTCATGTGCGGGACGGGCTGGAGGCGCTGATCGCGCGGCCGGTCTATTATGAGCTGGCCGAGTTGGCGCTGGCCGAGGACGAGGCGCAACCCGGCCTGTGGAGCCAGGGTGCCTTCTTTCCCTTGACCCCGGCGACGCCCGCATGACGCTGGCCGAAAGGCTGGCTCAGGCGATGGCGCGTATCCCGGCTCAGGACTTGCTGACCGGCGACGGCGTCGAGCCGCATGATTTGAGCGCGCCGCCCACCGCCGCCGCCGTGCTGGTCCCGGTGACCGAGCGGGCCGAGCCGGGTGTCGTCCTGACCCAGCGGACCGAGAGCCTGCGCAATCATGCGGGCCAGGTCGCCTTTCCCGGCGGGCGCGCCGATCCGGGTGACGTCGATCTGGTCGCGACCGCGCTGCGCGAAGCGGAGGAGGAGATCGGCCTGTCGCCCCGCGCGGTGACCGTGGTCGGGCTGGCCGACCGCTATCGCACCGTCACGGGGTTCGAGGTGACGCCGGTGCTGGGCGTCATTCCGCCCGACCTGATCCTGACACCCGCCGAGGCGGAAGTGGCCGCGCTGTTCGAGGTGCCTCTGTCCTTCCTGCTCGATCCTGCCCATCACCACCGGGTCAGCGCGCCGTGGCGCGGCCAGACCCGCCATTTCTATGAGATAATATGGAACGACCGGCGCATCTGGGGCGCGACTGCCGCGATGATCGTCAACCTGTCGCGGCGACTGCAATGGACGGCATGAGCCCAAGCGAGACGCCTTGGGCCGACCGTCCCGAGCTGGTCGCGCTGGCCGAGCGGCTGGAGGCGCGCTTCGTCGGGGGCGCGGTGCGCGACAGCCTGTTGGGCATTCCCGTCGCCGATATCGACCTGGCGACGCCGCTCTCTCCCGCAACCGTGATCGACCGCGTGCGCGACAGCGGGTTCAAGCCCGTGCCCACCGGTATCGCGCACGGCACGATTACGGCCGTCCTGCCCGACGGGCCGGTCGAGGTAACGACGCTGCGCCGCGACGTGTCGACCGATGGCCGCCATGCCGTCGTCGCCTTCACCGACGACTGGCGCGAGGATGCAGGCCGGCGCGACTTCACGATGAACGCGCTCTACGCCGATCCGGCGACGGGGCGGATCTTCGACTATTTCGGTGGGCTGGACGACCTGAAGGCGGGGCGCGTCCGCTTCATCGGCGATCCGTTGCAGCGCATTGCCGAAGATCATCTGCGCATCCTGCGCTTCTTCCGCTTTCATGCGCGGTTCGGCGATGCCGTGGACGAGGCCGGGCTGGCCGCCTGCGCCGCGCGTGCCAACGATCTGATGGCCCTGTCGCGCGAGCGGATCGCCGCCGAACTGCTCAAACTGCTGGTCGCGGCGCGCGCGGTGCCGGTCGTCGCACTGATGGTCGAGCAGGGTATCTTCCGCGCCGTCATTCCCGAGATCGATGCCGAAGGCGTCGCCCGGCTGACCGCGCTGGCCGAGCGAGAAGAGGCCGCAGGGGTCGCCCCAGATGCGATCCGGCGACTCGCCGCGCTGCTACCGCCCCAGGCCGCCGAGCCGGTGGGCGCCCGGCTGAAGCTGTCCAACACGGATCGCAAGCGACTGATCGCAGCCACCGCAGGACCGGGTGACGAGGGGCCCCGCGCGCTCGCCTATCGCACGGGGATGGTCGGCGCGGTCGACCGGTTGTTGTTGGCGGGCGAGTCGATCGAACCGCTTCGTGACTGGACGCCCCCTGCCCTGCCGCTGACCGGCGGAGCCTTGGTCGAGCGCGGGATCAGCAAGGGGCCAGAGGTCGCGCGGCTGCTCCGTCAGGTCGAGACGCAGTGGATCGCGGAAGGCTTTCCCGATGCGGCGCGGGTCGGCGAACTGGCCGACGCGGCGGTGGCTCAGGCCTAACGCGCGATCAGCGCCCAGGCGGCATCGGGTTCGAGCGGCCGCGAATAATAATAGCCTTGCCCATAGGTACAGCCTAGCGCCGCCAGCGTCTGGCCCAGCTCGACCGCCTCGATCCCCTCGGCGGTGGTCTTCATGCCCAGCGCCTGGGCGAGGCCCAGGATCGCGCGGACGATCGCGATCTTGTCGCGGTCCGCCAACATACCCGAGACGAAGCTGCGGTCGATCTTGAGCACATCGATCGGCAGCTTCTGAAGATAGGCCAGGCTGGAATAGCCGGTGCCGAAATCGTCCATCGCGATCGTGGTGCCCAGCGCCTTCAACGCCTCCAGGATCGCGGTCACCCGGTCGGGGTCGCCGACAATCGCGCTTTCGGTCAGCTCCAGCGTCAGCCGCTCGCCCGCAATGCCCGTATCGGCCAGCGCGTCCCGGATCATCGTCGGAATGTCGTCGCGCTGCAGTTGGATCGCTGAGACGTTGACCGACATGCGCACGCCGCAGTCGCCACCGGCGGCGCGGTCCCACGCCGCCAGCTGCCCCAGCGCCTTGGTGACCGCCCAGCGGCCGAGCGGCATGATCAGCCCCGATTCCTCGGCGACCGGGATGAAATCGGCGGGCGAGTGATGCCTGCCATCGGCGTCGCACCACCGCGCGAGCGCCTCGAACGACACCGTCTTGCCGGAGGACAGGTCGCAGATCGGCTGATAGGCCAGATGCAGTTCGTCCTGCTCAATGGCGCGGCGAAGCGCGGTTTCCATCGCGAACTGGGCGCGAGCGATGGTGAAGGCCTGGGGGTGATAGATTTGCGTGCGGCCCGCCGCCTTGGCGTGCTTTACCGCGAACTGGGCGTGCCGGATCAGTTCCTCTGCATCGTCGTCAGGGCCCTCGTTGAAGGCGATGCCCACCGATCCTTCGACATTCACTTCATAATCGGTCAGCCGGAACGGCGCACGAAGCGCGCGATCGATACGGTCGGCCAGGACATGCGCCTCGTCCTCGCTGCCGTCGATCATCATCAGGATGCCGAACTCGTTGCCCCCGATCCGCCCGATCGAGTCGCGCGACCGCAGCGCCCCTCTCAAGCGACGCGCGACCGTGATGAGCAGCTCGTCGCCGACCAGCGAGCCCATGCAGGCGTTCAACCGGCCGAACCGGTTGATGTCGATCACCAGCACCGCATGGCGCTGACCGGTGGCCATCACCGCCTCGATCAGGTCGCCGAAACCTTGCCGGTTGGGCAGGCCGGTCAGGCTGTCGGTCGTCATCTCCCGACGCAGGCTGCGCTCGGTGTGGTGCTGCGCGGTTTGGTCGACCAGCATCAGGACGCAGGCATCGGACTGGTCTTCCGCCGAGCGGGTCAGCGTGGCCTGGAAATAGCGGGCGTCGATCACATCGCCCAGCTGCATCGGGAATTCGATCGACTGGCGGTCCGACGCCAGGAACGGCTCGACTCGGTCGATCAACTCGGCCAGCAGCATCGCCTGGGTCAGTCCATCGTGCAGGCAGGCGCGTCGGAACGCGTCATTGGCGGCCACGATGTCGATCTTGCCCCCGGCCGCCGAAATCTCGGCAGCGGGAATGGCCATGATACCGATGGCGCACGACGTCATCGACCCGACGTGCCGTGTCGTGGAGCGTTTCGCCGGATACGCAATCGAAGCCATCTTTGGATGGCCTAGCGGGCGAACGTTAAAACCGCCTAAATTCCGACGCAAAGTCGCCCAGGGAGTTCGATCGCAAATGGTTCCAATCGGCCGCGCGATACCCCCGCCCCGTTCCGCAACGGGGCCGACCGCTCAGTCGAAACGGTTGTCGCGCGGGAAGCCGGTGGGCGGCATCCGTCCCGCCGCGCCGCGTGCGGTACGCCAGGCCGACAGATCGGTCTCCGTCCGCACCCGCCCGGTATCGCCGCCCATCGGCCAGCTGAGCCCGTCCTTGAACGCGAACGTCGTCGCGTCCGACAGGCCACCGTCGCGATAACGCTGCAACTGGACGCCCGTCCCACGCGACAGCTCGACGAACTCGGTCAGCGGGAAGACCAGCAGCTTGCGATTGTCCCCGATCGCCGCGACATAGTCATGCTCGACACCGACCGGCCGCACGACCTTCAACGTCGCGCCTGCGCGCGGCGTCAGCACCGTCTTGCCCTTGCGAGTCTCGGCAATGGTATCGGCGGCAGGCACGATGAAACCGCGCCCGTCCGAGGCGGCGACCAGCAGCTTGGGGCTCCGCGAGGCGGGCAGGAACCCGACGATACCGATCGATCCGTCCAGATCGATCATCGCCCGCACCGGCTCGCCAAAGCCGCGTCCGCCGGGCAGCTTGTCCGCCGCCAGCGTGAAGAACCGCCCGTTCGCCGCCGCCAGCAGCAGCTTGTCGGTCGTCTGGGCATGGAAGGCGAAGGCCGGGCCGTCGCCCTCCTTGAACTTCGCGGTGTCGGCCGAAGCGAGGTCGACATGCCCCTTCATCGCGCGAATCCAGCCGCGCTGCGACAGGATGACGGTGATCGGCTCGCGCTCGATCATCGCCTCCAGCGGGATATCGCGGGTCGGGGCGGCTTCCTCGATCGCGGTGCGACGCGCGCCCAAAGCGGTTTCGGGACCATAACGGTCGCGAATCTTCGCTAGGTCCTTCTTCATCCGCGTCCGCTGGCGCTGCTCGGAGCCGAGCAATAGCGTCAACTGCTCGCGTTCCTTGTCGAGCTTGTCGCGCTCGCCGCGAATCTCGAACTCCTCCAGCCGCCGCAAGGACCGCAGGCGCATGTTCAGGATCGCCTCGGCCTGACGGTCGGTCAGGCGAAACTCCTCGATCATGACCGCCTTGGGTTCGTCCTCGGTGCGGATGATCTCGATCACCCGGTCGAGGTTGAGATAAGCGACCAGATAGCCGTCGAGCAGCTCGATGCGGTCGGCGATCTTGCTCAGCCGGTGCTCGGAGCGTCGACGCAGCACGACGAACTGATGATCGACCCAGGCGGCCAGCGCCTCGCGCAAGGACATGACGCGCGGGGTGCGATCCTTGTCGAGCACGTTGAGGTTCAGGCTGACCCGCGTCTCCAGGTCGGAGAAGCGGAACAGGCCGTCCATCAGCACCTGCGGATCGACGGTGCGCGCGCGCGGTTCGAGGACGATGCGGACCTGCGCATCCGATTCGTCACGCACATCGGCCAGGATCGGCAACTTCTTGTCGTTGATGAGCGTGGCGATCTGTTCGATCAGCTTGCCCTTGGCGACGCCGTAGGGAATCTCGCTGACGACGATCTGCCAGCCGCCGCCCTTCTCACGCTCGATCTCCCAGCGGGCGCGAACGCGGAAGCCGCCCCGCCCCGTCGTATAGCTTTCACGCAGGATGGCGGGCGCATCGACGACCATGCCGCCGGTCGGAAAGTCTGGTCCCTTGACCAGCGCCAGGATCGCATCGTCGTCCGCATCCGGCTGATCGACCAGCAGGATCGCGGCCTCCAGCAGCTCGGCGGCATTGTGCGGCGGGATGCTAGTCGCCATGCCGACCGCGATGCCGCTCGCGCCGTTCGCCAGCAGGTTCGGGAACAGGCCGGGAAACAGCTCCGGCTCCTGTTCTTCGCCATTATAGGTCGGGCGATAGGCGACGGCGTCTTCGTCCAGGCCGTCCATCAGGTCGATCGCGACCTGGGTCAGCCGTGCCTCGGTATAACGGTAAGCGGCGGCGTTATCGCCGTCGATATTGCCGAAATTGCCCTGCCCGTCGACCAGCGGATACCGCAACGCGAAATCCTGCGCCAGGCGGACCATCGCGTCATAGACCGACTGATCGCCATGCGGATGGTATTTACCGATCACGTCGCCGACGACGCGCGCGCACTTCTTATAGCCCGAGGCCGGATCGAGCTTCAGCAGCCGCATCGCCCAAAGAAGACGCCGGTGAACAGGCTTCAGCCCGTCACGCACATCGGGCAGCGAGCGCGCGGTGATCGTGGACAGCGCATAGACCAGATACCGCTCCGACAGCGCACTGTCGAAGGGGGCATCCAATATGCCGACGGGAGGATTGTCGCGGAGATCGATCGCCATGGAAGCCGAGCTTCTAGCAAGCCCGCGCCCGAGGGGCAATCGCACAGATCAAATAGGGAACAAGGCAGTCATGCGGGCGGATGGAACTCGTCGACCGGTCGCTCCGCCCACGACAAAGCGGGCGCGATGGGAGAGTCGCGCCCGCTTCGTTCTCGGCGATGCCGGTGGGCTTTAGGCCTGACCCGCCTGCGCCTGGGTCACGTCCTGCTGGAAGTGATCGCCTGCGGCGACGGTGCAGTTCTGGAAGGCAACCGGAGTGAAGGTTTCGACCCCGGCGACATCCTCGTCGGTCTTCACCTTGCCATGCGGTCCGCGGACCGGCTGGAACGCCACGACTTCGGGGCGGAAGGTCGCCAGCACGTCCGCGGTGTCGCGGCAGGCGACCGTGCGCTCCTTGGCGCCATTCTTGACCACCGCGATGGCCTCCATGCCATTGGCGAGCGGAACACGCGCCTGTTCCCAGATCTGCGGCTGCTGCGCGACATGAAGCGGCCGCGCCATGGCAGTTCCCGCCGTCACCATCAGGGCCCCACCAACAATACCGATCATCAGCTTGTTCATGACTACCTCCTTTGCAAGCATCGACAGAACCCGTGACTTGGACGATCGGTTTCCTGTACTTTGAACCTTACATTCTTTTAATCTATCTTCTAGCCTGCCTTCATCATGGACTTCAGATGACGCCGACGTAATCCTGGCGCATCGCTTGCGCCATCCTGTGACAACGAAGCCCCCTCCTCCATTGCGCCGCCGCGCCCCTTCCATTATAGGCCCCGCCATCCCGCCTCGGGCCTCAGCATGGGGGCGCCGGGGCTGTACTCATTTCAGGGGACCGCCGCATGGCTCGCCGCCGCCAAATCTACGAAGGCAAGGCCAAGATCCTGTACGAGGGCCCCGAGCCCGGCACGCTGATCCAGTATTTCAAGGACGACGCCACCGCGTTCAATGCCCAGAAGAAGGGCACGATCAACGGCAAGGGCGTGCTGAACAACCGTATCTCCGAGCATGTCTTCACCATGCTCGACCATATCGGCGTGCCGACCCACTTCATCCGCCGCCTGAACATGCGCGAGCAGCTGATCCGCCAGGTCGAGATCGTACCGATCGAGGTCGTGGTGCGCAACGTCGCGGCGGGTTCGCTGTCCAAGCGTCTGGGCATCGAAGAAGGCGTGAAGCTGCCCCGCACGATCATCGAATATTATTACAAGGACGATGCGCTGGGCGACCCGATGGTCACCGACGAGCATATCGCCTGCTTCGGCTGGGCCAGCCAGGAAGAGATGCACGACATCGCCGACCTGGCGATCCGCGTGAACGACTTCCTGTCGGGCATGTTCGCCGCAATCGGCATCCGTCTGGTCGACTTCAAGCTGGAATTCGGCCGCATCTGGGACAACGACTTCGGTCGCATCATCCTGGCCGACGAGATCAGCCCCGATGGCTGCCGCCTGTGGGACATGACCACCAACGAGAAGCTGGACAAGGACCGCTTCCGCCGGGATCTCGGCGGCGAGGTCGAGGCCTATCAGGAAGTGGCGCGCCGTCTGGGCCTGCTGCCCGAGGGGGGCGACACCGCCGTCCTCGACCTCGAAGAACACCGCAAGAGCCGGGGCAAGTAATGAAGCTGAAGATTTTCGTCACCCTGAAGCCCGGCGTGCTCGACCCGCAGGGCAAGGCGATCCACCATGCGCTGGAAAGCCTGGGCTTTGCCGGCGTCAATGACGTGCGCGCAGGCAAGCTAATCGAGCTGGAAGTCGCCGACGCGACCACCGACGCGCAGATCGACGAGATGTGCCGCCAGCTGCTCGCGAACACCGTCATCGAGAACTACCGGGTGGAGCGCGCCTGATGAAGACCGCAGTCATCGTCTTTCCGGGCTCGAACTGCGACCGCGACCTCGCCGTCGCGCTGGAGGCGGTGACGGGCGTCAAGCCGGCCATGGTCTGGCACGGCGACAGCGAACTGCCCGAGGGGCTGGGACTGATCGGCGTGCCGGGCGGCTTCTCGTACGGCGACTACCTCCGCTGCGGCGCGATCGCAGCGCGGTCGCCGATCATGCGCGCGGTGGTGGACTCGGCCAACAAGGGTACGCCGGTGTTCGGCGTGTGCAACGGCTTCCAGGTGCTGGCCGAGACCGGCCTGCTGCCCGGCGCGCTGATGCGCAACCGCTCGCTCAACTTCGTGTGCCGCGACGTGAACCTGGAGGTGGCGAACACCGACAGCGCCTTCACCCGCCTGTACGAACAGGGCGAGACGATCCGCATTCCGGTCGCGCATCATGACGGCAACTACTTCGCCGACGCCGACACGCTCGACCGACTGGAAGGCGAAGGCCGCGTGGCCTTCCGCTATGCCGAGGACGTCAACGGCTCGGCCCGCAATATCGCGGGCGTGCTGAACGAGAAGCGCAACGTGCTGGGCATGATGCCCCATCCCGAGCGCCGCATCGAAGCCGCGCACGGCGGCGACCATGGCCGCCGCTTGTTCGAGGGCCTGCTGGAGATGGTGGGGGCGTAACCCTTCCCGTTTAGCCTGAGCGAAGGCTAAGACCGAGGAATGACATTCAAGAGGGGAAGCGAGGCGACTCGCTTCCCTTTTTTTATTTGCGCGAAGCCGCGAAGACGCAAAGAAGATGGTGGTTCGCGCGGAGGCGCGGAGAACGCGGAGGTGTCTGGCCTCGCGTAAACCTTACCCCTTCTGCTGCGGCGCGTTGTAAGACATAGGCCGGCTGCCGCCGGAACGATACCTCTGCGCTCTCTGCGCCTCTGCGCGAACCCAGTCTCAACCTCTTCGCGCCATCGCGGCTTCGCGTGAACTCAGACCCGCGCCCGGAACGGCGTGAAGTTGGTGCCCTCGTCGAACACGTCCACCCCCTCGGCGCGTTTCAGCCAGCCGACGATCAGATAGGTCACCGGGGTCAGCAACACCTCCCAGCCGACCTTCAGCGCCCACTGCGTGAACAGCACCACGACCACCAGATGCGGCGTCCAACCGACCGCGCCCCAGAAGGCGAGCGGATAGAAGATCAGGCTGTCCACCCCCTGCCCCACCAGCGTCGAGCCGATGGTACGTGACCACAGATGCCGTCCGCCCGTCCAGACCTTCATCCGCGCCATCACATAGGCATTGGCGAACTCCCCGGCCCAGAAGGCGCAGACGCTGGCCAGCACGATGCGCGGCACCTGGCCGAAGATCACCTCATAGGCGGCTTGGTTGGTCCAGGTCGGTGCCGGAGGCAGCGCCACGACGACAAAGCTCATGAACGCCATGAACAGCACCGCCGCCGTCCCCGCCCAGATCACCCGCCGCGCGCGGGCGTAGCCATAGACCTCGGTCAGCACGTCGCCGATGACATAGCTGAGCGGAAAGAACAGGATGCCTGCGCCGAAAGGCCACTGACCGACCAGCGGCAGGTCGATGACCGCCACCTTGCCCGCGCCGATGACGTTGGACAGCAACAGGATGGTCACGAACGCCGCCATGACGAAGTCGAACCAGCGAAACGCACCGCGTTCCATGTCGCGGTCCGCCACCACCCGTTCCACGCTCATAGCAATCCCCTTCACCGTGAGCGGCGACATTTATCGCCATTCCCAACTCACGCAAACCACGCTAGGGACACCGCCATCCGCGCGTCCGTAGCTCAGTTGGATAGAGCAAGGAGCTTCTACCTCCTCGGTCGGGGGTTCGAATCCCTCCGGGCGCGCCATTTCCTTGTCGGTGAGCCACTCGATCAACCCGGCCACGCGGTTCACGCGTCCAAAGCGGTGCTCGATGGTGGCGACCTGTCTCCTCCGGTCTCCCGGTCAGGGCTCGACAACGATGCCGTTCGCCTCCGATCGCACCTTCAGCCCGTAAGCGGAGTGGAGAAGAGCGAGAAATCCCGCACTGTTGTCGATTTGGAACGTCCCGCCGATTCGGATGTCGGCGGTGGAAGGATCGGCGATGCGGATCGGGCGATTGGTATAGCGATTGAAGTCCGCCACCGCGTCCCCCAAACGCTGATTGTCGAACACCAGCACGCCGTCACGCCACCCAGTCATCGCTTCGACCCGCGCTGGTGCGGCCAGCGCGACCAGCGTGCCGTGCGATTGGGCGTAAGCGATGTCACCTTGGCCGATGACGGCGGAGCGCGTACCCGCGTCGGACGTCGAGTCCTCGATCCGCACACGGCCCGACAGCACCGCCACGGTCACTTTTTCCCCATCGCGGCGAACGGTGAAGCGCGTGCCGAGAACGGTCACCGTCCGTGGCCCCGCATGCACGACGAAGGGATGGTCGGGACGGTGAACGATGTCGAAATAGGCCTCCCCCTTATCCAGCCAGACCTCGCGCCCCAGATCGCTGGCCGCCGTGCGCACAATGGTCGCGGTGTTCAGTTCCACCCGGCTGCCATCGCGCAGCGCGATCGTGTGGCGGATGCCGACCGGCGTCTGCACCCGCACCGGCGGGGACGCCGAAGGCGATGCCTTGCCGCGCACAAAACGTCCGGCATCGAAGCCCGTCGGCGATTGCAGCACCATCGTGCCGATCCCCATCGTCACCGCAAGCGCGGCGGCGACCGCCCCGGTCGCACGGGGGCGGGCCCGGAGCACCGCCTGCCAGCCGCGCCGCGCGCGCGACCGCGGGGCGGCAGTCTGGAACCCCAAAGCCCCGACGCGATCCGCCGCCGCCCAGCCGTGGCGCAGACGCCAGAACGCGGCCTTGTGCGCCATCTGCTCGTCCAGCCACGCGGTCAGCGCGGCGGCGTCCTCGGCGGACCATTCCCCGCTTTCCTGGCGGACGATCCAGCGCGCGGCGGTTTCTTCGATCATCGTCGCGCGGTTCATTGGCGGCGCGCCTTGCCGGTGCCGGCCGCGCCGCCGCGACGGATCTTGCCCGCACCGCCCAGCATCGCATCGGCCATCGCGCGGATACCGAGCACCAGCTGGCGTTCGATCGTATCGATGCCGACGCCCATGCGCGCCGCCGCCTCGCGGGTCGACAAGCCTTCGATCTTGCGCAGGCGCACGACCTCGCGGCAACGCGGAGGCAGCCGCTCGATCCCCTCCTGCGCCCGGCGCAGCGCGTCGCGCGCATCCAGATGGCGGTCGGTTGCGGACAGATCCACGCCCTGATCGACGCTTTCCATGTCGGCATAATGTTCGAACTGCACGATCCGTTCGCGCTTCGCCCGGTTGACCAGGATATTGCGCGCGATCGTGAAGACATAGCCTGGGGTGTTCGTCGGCAATTCCTGCCGCCCGCCCGTCAGCGCCGCCTCGTATATGTCCTGCCGGATATCCATGATCTGCTCGGCCGTCCGCCAGTTACGACGCAGATAGCGGGTCAGCGACGCTTCCAGGGGAAGCACCTCCTCGCAAAACCATCGCTCCAACTGCCTGTCGTCTACCATCGTCCGCCCGAGACACTCCTTCGTCAAAGGGGTTCGGCCGTCATGACAATCGGCCGCGTCAAAACCCTAACGGAAAAACGCGACAAGCCCCTCTTCGACCGCTTTTGGCGAAAAGTTCCACGATCGTAAACTTTTTTGAAATCCGATGTTACGGGTTCGTGGCGCTCGAATGACAATCTTGCCGAGCGGCGTGATGGGAGCGACCGCAGCAAGGGGGCATCAGATGAAGAGAAGGGGTGTGGCGATCGCGTTGGGGGCGAGCATGCTGACGGCCTTTGTGCCAGGCCATGTCGCGGCGCAGACCACGCAGGGCGTACGGGCCGCCCAGCGGTTCGATATTCCGGCCGGGAGCTTGGCGGCGGCCCTGCAAGCCTGGAGCAAGGTCACCAAACTCCAGATCGTGTATCGGATGGACGATGTCGGCCGCAAGCGGACGAACGGCATCCATGGCGACTATGCCCCGTTGCTGGCGTTGCAAGGCCTGCTGATCGACACCGGTCTGAAGATCGTCACGACGGAGGATGGTGCGGTTGCCATCCGCCCTTTGGCCGGCGACGAGGTCGACACGAGCGCCACGCCTGATATCCTCGTCACGGGCAGGGTCAACTGGTCGCTCAACACCGGCATCGAACGCACGCAGGACGACAGCCAGCCGTTCATCGTGCTCGGTCGCAAGGAGATCGAGCGCAGCGGCGCGCCCAACCTCGAAGCGTTCCTGCGCAACCAGTTGAACGTCAACACCTCGCCCACCGTCGGCGATCAGGCGATCGGCGGCAACACCGCAGCCGATCCCCGCCGCCCGATCGGCGTCAGCGCGATCAACCTGCGCGGCATCGGCCTGCGCGACACGCTGATCCTGGTCGACGGTCGGCGCCAGCCCGGCATCAACCTGGGCAATGGCGATATCTCCCAGCCGTCGATCACCGGCATCCCGATCGCTGCGGTGGAGCGGATCGAGGTTCTCGCCTCGTCGGCCTCTGGCATCTACGGTAGCGGCGCGTCGGGCGGCGTCATCAACATCGTGCTGCGCCGTGACTTCAAGGGCGCCGAACTGTCGGCGAATTATGATAACACCAGCGATTTCAAACAGGGTCGCGGCTCGATCGATCTTACCGGCGGCCTGCCGCTGGAAGGCGGGCGCACGCGCCTGACCTTTACCGGCAATTGGACCAGGCAGTTGGCGCTGCGTTACGGCGACCGCGACAACCTGCGCCGCCGCGGGCTGAACGACATCCTCGCCAACGACCCCGGCTCGTTTTACGGCGGCTTCACCAATCCGCCACAGGGTTCGCTGGTCAACTTCAAGACACAGGACGGCACGCCGCTCCAGCTGAAGCCCGAATATGGCGGCCAGACGCTGTCGAGCAGTCTGGGGACCATTCCCAAGGGCTATGCGGGGATCACGAACGCCGGGTTGGCTCCGCTGCTGTCGTCGCTCGGTACCTTCAACCTCGACCAGGCCAATACCGCCGCCGGCACCGGTGCCCGCGCGCCGCTGCTCTATCCGGTGAACCAATATAGCGGTTCGATCGCGGCACGGCGCACGTTCAACAACTGGCTGACCGCCTATGCCGAAATCGGCATGTCGCATTCGTCGGCGACCAACACTTTTTCCAACACGCTCAACTCGGTCTTCCTGAACGCGTCGGCCATCGGCAATCCGTTCACGCAGGATCTCGCGATCGCGTTTCCGGCCAATCCCGCCTATGATGCCCCGATCAAGCAGGTGTCGTCGACGCTGCGCACGCTGGGCGGTGCCATCATCCGGCTGCCGGCGGACTGGCAGGCGGTCGCCGAAGTCGCCTATTCCAAATCCAATTATTCGGTCGCGAACAGCCCGCCGTCGATCAGCGTCTTCGCTTCCGGCGATCTCCAGTCCGGGGTTCTGAACGCGCTGGTCGATACCTCGACCTATCCGATTCCCTTCACCTACGACAAGACGCCTTATTATCAGCGCCAGCAGGACGGCAAATCGAGCAACGTCGCGCCCTCGCTACGCCTCGCCGGGCCGCTGCCGTTCTCGCTGCCGGGCGGCAAACCGCAATTGACCGTCAACGCCGAGATCAACACCCAGAGGCTGGATTCGCGCCTTCTCACGCTGCTGACCGACGATGGCGCGGTCACCACCTTCACGCCTACCGCGCACCAGACGACCAAGTCGGTCTATGGCGAAATCGTGTTTCCGATCCTGGGCGACCAGCATCAACTGCCGCTGATCCGGCTGCTGGAATTGCGGCTGTCGGCCAGGCATGAATCATACAAGGGCGACGGCACCGACACGTCCGACCCGGTGTCCTGCATGACGCCGCTCGTGGCGGGGCAGTATGACTATTTCGGCAACTGCCCGCCGGCGGGAACCGTCATCCCGCGGTCGACGACCACCAATGCGCACACCGATCCCAGCATCAGCCTGCTCTGGTCGCCGATCGATGGCGTCACGCTGCGCGGCTCGTACACGACCGGCTATCTGCCGCCGCAGCTCAGCCAGCTCGTCAAGCTTCCGCGCCCGCAGATCACTCTCCAGATGCGCGATCCACAGCGCGGCAACGAGTTGATCGGCATGCAGATGTTCGGCCTTGGCGTGATCTCGGGCTTCTCCGGCGGCAACCCGGATGTCCGGCCGGAATCGTCGAAGACGTGGACGGCCGGCCTGATCCTGAAGCCGCATTTCATCGACGGCCTGCGCTTCTCGGTCGATTGGACGCGCATTCACAAGCGGGACATGTATTTCGATCCGGTGCTGCTGCTCGCCTCGTTCTTCGGCGGCACGCAGTCGCAGTTCAACCAGTTCATTGCCTCCAACCCCGACCGCGTCACGCGCGGTCCGGCCTCGGGGGGCTTTGCGGTCGGGCCGATCACTGCGCTGGACGTATCGCTGATCAACCTGAAGTCGCTGGTCACCTCGGCCTATGACTTCACGCTCAACTACGACACGAACCTGTTCGGCGGTCAGCTGTCGGCCGTCGGCCGTGCGACCTATGTCGATCAATTGGTGATCCAACCGTTTGCCGACGCGCCCGCCCAGAATTATGCCGGCGTCGTCACGGCCGGTTTCGCGGCGGGTGCTGGCGCATCCGGTTCACTGCGCTTCCGGGGCAGCGGGTCGCTGCAGTGGACGAAGAACGAGCTCAGCCTCGGCTGGCAGACGCGCTACCTCAGCAGCTATTACCTGACGCTGGATCGCAGCTTCGTGGCCGCGCAGGGGTCGGCGAAGGTCGCCAGCCAGATGTATCACGATATGAACATCAGCTACCGCCTGCCGCAGAAGATGACGGTGCGCTTCGGCATCAACAACATCTTCAACAAAATGCCGCCGCTCGATGTGTCGCAGTTCCCGCTCTATTATAGCGCGTACGGCGATCCGCGGCTGCGCAACTTCTATCTGGGGGTCAGCAAGTCGTTCTGACCCGGCCGCCGCATCCCGTCGAAACGACGGGATGCGGCGGACCGTCGACAGGCGTAGCGCGGCCGGACGCCGCCCCAGACACGGTCCTCGCCATTACGGTTTTCCCACCCCCGATTGTCCTGCTCCACGACGGTTCCACACCCGTGTCACGTTGCCGAACCGTCGCTCGACCAGCGCCTCCCCAACCGATCAAGGATAAGTCGATGAGCCTGCGTATGATGTTGATGGCCGGTACGGCACTGATCCTGGCCCCCGTCCCGGCATTGGCCGGACGCCCCGCGAATGCCGCAACGACCACGGCATCTCGATCGGACACCGCCCCGGCGGAACTCGTCAAGCTGGTCCGCGACTTCACCATTCCCTATCAGACGTTCACGCTGCCCAACGGACTGACGGTCATCGTCCTCACCGATCACAGCGTGCCGATCGTCTATACCAGCATCAATTATGCCGTCGGCTCCACCTTCGAGCCCGCGGGGCGCAGCGGCTTTGCCCATCTGTTCGAACATCTGATGTTCAACGGCAGCGAGAATGCGCCGGGCGACTATTTCAAATATCTGCGCGACGCCGGGTCGATCGGCGTCAACGGCAGCACCGGCTATGATTTCACCAACTATCACGAGGCGGTGCCGACCGGCAGCCTGGACCGCGTGCTGTTCGTGGAAAGCGACCGGATGGGGCATCTGCTCGGTGCGATCACCCAGGGCGTGCTCGACGAGCAGCGCGGTGTCGTCCAGAACGAAAAGCGCAACAACGACAACAACCCCGCCAGCATCCTGGGCTACAGTCGCCGCAGCGCGATCTATCCCGCCTCGCACCCCTATGGTCACAGCGTCATCGGATCGATGAAGGATCTGAATGCGGCGTCGCTCGCCGACGTGCATCAGTGGTTCAAGGATTATTACGGTCCGAACAACGCCACACTCCTGCTGGCGGGCGACATCGATCTCGCGACCGCCAAGGCAAAGGCGATGCGCTATTTCGGCGACATCCCGCGCGGGCGCGCGATCACCGCGCCCGCCGCCGAGCCGCCGGTCCTGACCGCGCCGATCAACCAGTCGTTCACCGGCCCCGTCTCGACGGCGCAGATCGCCCGGACCTGGCCCGTGCCCGGCGGGCGCGACCAGGCAAACTTTTCGCTCGACGCGGTATCGGGCCTGATGACCGGCATCGACGGCGCGCCGCTGTTCGACAAGCTCGTGCGCCAGGACAAGCTGTTCAACAATCTCAGCGCCGACAACACGACCTACCGCGGCGTCGGCGAATTCACCATTTATGGCTCGGTCCGGAAGGGTGTCGATCCGAACGTCGCGGCAAAGGCGCTGGACGACGCGATCGCCGCCTTCCTGCGCAGCACGCCGTCCGCCGATGCGCTGGAGCGCTACAAGGCGACGCGGATCATCCCGGCGGTCCGCAACAACGAGACGATCGAGGCGCGCGGCGGCCTGTTGATGCAGGCCAATTCGGTGCTCGGCTCGCCCGCCAAATATAAGGACGACCTGATGGCGTATCTCGCCCTGACCCCGGCAAAGGTCATGGCCGATGCGCGCAAGTGGCTGGGCCGTCCGGGCTATCGCGGCATGATCGTACCGGGACCGCGCATGACCGCGGCGGGCGACGAAAGCGTCGCAGGGGCCGAGGTGCCCGATGCACCCAAGACCGCCGTCGTCGCCCCGCAAAGCGGCACGCGCGGCCCCATCCCCGGCGTCGGCGAGCCCCAGGCCGCCCGCTTCCCGCCGGTGCAGCACGCCAAATTGGCGAACGGTATTCCCGTCCTCTACGTCCAGCACGACGCCGTCCCCTTCACCACCGCCGAACTGTCGTTCGACGTGGGCAGCGTCGACGATCCCGCCGGCAAGCCCGGCACGATCCGCGCGATGTTCCAGATGCTGGACGAAGGCGCGGGTGGCCATGACGACCATTGGTTCAAGCAGCTGCGCGAACGGACCGGCGCGGCGATCTACGGCAGCGCGCAGAACACCGATTCCGGCGTCTCGTTCGCGGCGCCCAGCGCCAGCCTGGACACGACGCTCGACACGATGATGCTGATGCTGACCCGCCCCGACTTTCCGCAGGATCGGCTGGAGGAATATCGGCGGCAGGAATTGTCGCGCGTCACGGCCGCGCCGACCAGCCCCGGCACTTTGTTGGGCACGGCCTTCACGCAAGCGCTCGCGCCCGGGACGCTGCTCGCCAAGGCATCGCAGGTGCCCAGCGTGGCCGAGGTCGACGCCATCACCCGCCCCGATCTGGAGGCGGCCTTCCGTCGCTGGATTCGCCCCGAAGAGGCCAAGCTGGTCATCGTCTCGAACGAGCCGCTCGCCACGCTCCTGCCGAAGCTGAACGCGACGCTGGGCCATTGGAGCGTGCAGGGGCGCGGCCCCGCCCCGGTCGCGCTCGATCCGCGTCCGGCGCTCGTCACCGGACCGCCTAAGATCGTGCTGGTCGACATGCCCGGCCAGGTCCAGGCGTTCCTGGGGGGCGGGCAACTGGTCGACATGCCGCGCAGTTATGAGGGCGTCGCACCGCGTCTCGCCAACATCGCGCTGGGCGGCGAGTTCACCTCGCGCATCAACATGAATTTGCGCGAGGACAAGCACTGGACCTATGGCGCGTCGGGCAATTTCGACGTCAACGACCTGGGGTCGAGCTATCAGGTCGAGGTGCAGCTGCAGCCGGACAAGGTCGGCCCCGCGATCAAGGAAGTGCAGAAGGAGCTGAACGCGATCGTCACCGACCGGCCGATCACGCAGGAGGAGTTCGACGAGGCCGTCGCCAACACGCTGCGCAAGAATGTCGCCTCGTTCCGCTTCGGCGGGCAGGTGATGGCCGCTGCCGCCATGCTCCAGCGCAACGGCTGGCCGGACGACTTCTTCAGCACCTTCGACGCGCGCATCCGCGCGGTGGCGCTGCGGGACGCGAACGCCGCGATGCGGCAGTATCTGCAACCTGCCAAATGGGTCTGGACCGTCGTGGGCGATGCCAAGACGATCCGCCCGCAGTTGGAAGGACTGGGCCTGCCGGTCGAGGTGGTGACCCCGGCCCAGGTGCTGGCCAAGCATTGAGGCGCACCGGGGCGGGGCCGATCCTGCCTCGCCCCGGGCGGCCATCGGCGCGGACGCGCTCCTCTTTTGGCATGGGACAGGCCATGGACATCAATCATATGCCGCGCTTCCGCCTTTGCGGCATCATGGGGCGGACGCTGTTCGCCGCCGGGCTATCGGCCAGCATCGGCGCATCCGCCTTTGGCCAGACCGCGCCACGGCCGATCGGCAACGCCGTTGTCGACCTGAGCCCGCCGCTGCCCCGCCCCAGCGGTCCATCCTGCACCGTCACCCTGTTTGACCGGCGCGAGTTCCAGGGCGACGAACCCTTGCCACTGGCCTACCGCCCGCCCGCCGACTGTCCCGGCCCGTGGCGCAAGGTGGTGCTGGAGGCGGACTTCGACGTCTCCACGGGTACGCAATTCGATCGCTCCGCCGACCTGACGCTGGGCGGTGCCACCCTCTTCCTCGGCACGACGATGGAGCCCGGCGATACCTATGCCCCGTATTGGCAGGTCGCCCGCGACGTGACCGATTATGCCGCGCTGCTCCGCACGGCGACCGACGGCCGGGCGACCTTGGTCAACTATCTCGACAAGGACCATGACGCGCATGTCCATTGGGGCGCCCGTCTGGTCTTCTACGCCGGGGAAGCGCCCCGGCCGGACGGCGTGGTCCTGCCGGTGACAGCGGGACTGGCGCGGCTCGACCCGCAAAAGCCGATGGTGTCACGCACGATCCGTTTCCCGCGCAACCTGACGAGCCTGGCCATCGACCTGTTCGCTATCGGGCAGGAGCGCGAGGAATTCTGGTACGATTGCGCGCCCGGCAATCTCGCCCAGCGCAACATCTTCGGGCCGCCGCCCTGCGACGCACCGTATCGCGAGGTGGAGGTACGGATCGACGGACGGCTGGCGGGCGTCCGCTCGGTCCAGCCCGACATCTTCACCGGCGGCATCAATCCCGGCCTGTGGCGACGCGTGCCCGCCCTGCGCGCGCTGAACCTGCCGCCCGCCCGGGTCGACCTCACGCCGTTCGTCGCGCTGCTCAACGACGGCCAGCCGCATGTGATCGCGCTTGCGATGCCGACCGCCGGCACATTCTTCCGCGTGTCGGGCACGCTGATCGGAACGGTCGATCCCACCCGTCCGGTGGTGACCGGGGCGCTGACCGCCAACACGCTCGCCCCCGCGCGCATCGTCACGCGACAGCTTCGCGCGCCACGAGGGCCGGGCGCGATCGGCACGGTGCAGACGATCGCCACGCGCGCCGACCGTGTCGAGGGCTATGTCGACACCCCTCACGGTCGCGTGGTCACCCGCGTCGCCTATGACCTCGACCAGCGGCTGACCAACACCCGCGACACCGGCGTGTCGAGCAAGCGCTATGTGGCGCGCCAGACGATGACCGTCACGACGCACGGCACGACGCCATCGCGGCGCCGCATCGCCGAACGCGACACGCTGGCCATCGACATCGGCATCCAGCCGCCGCTCTATGGAGTGGAAAACGGCACGCAGATCGCGCAGGCTAGCGAGCGCACGATCAGCGGCGATGGGCCCGACAACGGCCGCACGGCGCAGACGCTGACGACCTTCGCCCCCAGCTTCTCGCTGTTCACCGCGCCGTTGCAGACGCCCAACCATGTCCGCGTCACCTCGCGGGTCGAGGATGCGACGGGACAGCGACGCGACGTCGAAGCCGTCGTGACGGACGACAGCGTGACATGTAGCGACACCGCCCACCCGACGGCGAACGAAGCACCCGTCAGCAGTCGCGGGGCTGCCCCGAAACGATCATCTGCGGCATCGCGCAGTCGACATCGCCCTTCAATCGCAGGGTCGCACCCGTGATATCCAGGACGTAGGGAAAGCGCGCGCCCGCCGTCGGCTTGACCTGGTCGCCGCCGGGGATGGGTTCGTAGACGCCGGGCGTTGCCGTCACCGCCAGAAAGAGGCGCGCATCGCGGGGCACGCGATAGGTGATGACCGCGCTGCCTCGCCCCTCGACCGCGCCGAGCGGGGAATAGGTCGGCTCGGTCCCGCCACGCACCGCGACAAGGGCGAAGCGCCAGGCCGCGTCCTTGTCGGTCGTACCGCCGGTCAGCCGGACCGAGACGCGGGCGTCCGCTCCGGTCACCGTCAACGGGATCAGGTCGCTGCCGAACTGATGCAGCAGCAGGCCGGGCTGGGGCACGTAGCGACCGGGCCGATCCCCCGGCAGCAGCGAGGCCCAGCGGGTGCCGCCGAACAGGAACCGCATGACCCCGGCGGCATCGAGCATGGCCCGCTGATTCAGGAAATCCAGCGTCACGAGGCGCGCGCCATACCAGCCCATGTCATCGGCGAACGATCGCATCCCCTGGGAGTACGCACCCGACACCTGCCCCAGCCGCACGACCGCCGGCAGGAAATCCTCCGCCCCGTCGCCGGTGGGCAAGCGCCGATCGTGGCGCCACGCCCCCCAAACCAACGGCCGCGTCCGCGCGTCCTCGAACAGCATGTCGATGAACGGATAGGCGCCATAGCGCGCCACCGGCCAGACCGGGCCGAGGTACAGGTGGTTCCCGTAATGCGAAATCCAGGTCGTCTTGCCCGGCACCAGCAGATGACCCAGCCAGTTTGCGACGCTTTCCCAGACCGGCCCGGCGGTCGTGCCGCCGCGAAAGCCGCCCGAATAGAATTGGATCACATGGCCGAATTCGTGCGCGAAGGTCTTCGACCCGAACGCCATGTCCTGCGCGCTGATCCAGACGCTGGGCGAGGCATTGGCGCCATGCACGGTCAGGTCGCCGCCATCGACATGCGGGCGGCCCGTACCATAGAGATAAATGGCGATGCGCCGCCGCTCGCCCGCAGGGCTGTCGGCATAGGGCATGGGCGCGCCGGTCAGGTCGCGGCTCATCCGCCATACCCATTCGGCCCAGTCACCGGCGCGCTTCAGAAATGTGGGCCAGTCCTGCCCGCTCGCCCTTACCCAGGCATAGCTTTCGCCCTGGGGATTGGTGCCGTACCAGAAGACGAAATGCTGCGTCTCATAGGCGCCGATCCTGCCGTTCTCCCGGTCGCCGGGTTGGACCTGGGCGGAATCAGGCACGGTCGCATATAGATTGGGGTCGGCGGCGTAGGGGTGCCGCGCCTGTTCCGCGCTGACGAAGGCGCGATCGGCGGCCGCAAAGGAATCCGCCCGAAACGCGCGGTAACAACCGGCCGCCGTTACCATCTCGACGATTTGCCGTGCGTCCCCATCATCCACGCCATAGGCCTGCACCATGCGCGCACGAAACGGCGTGCCGATCGCCAGCCCCTCGCGATTGCCGCCATCATCGTCGATGGTCGCGGGCTGGCGGACAAGCCGGATCGGCGTCCAGCGTCGCAACGGATAGCGCCCCCACGGTGCCAGTGTCGTGTGGCTCCGACAGCCATCCAGCGCGGAGGCGAAGGCGGGACTGGCGTGCAACGACGCCGTACCGACCAGCACCGACACCAGCGCCATCCATCGCAATCCCGGCGTCATGCGCATCGCTCCCCATACCCCTCGCGCGCGCCGTCCCTCCATAACGAACGATACCCCGCGCGACCTTCCGACATGCGATAGGACAAGGCAGGTCGGAAAAGCCGTAACGCCGGCCAAGGGGCGTCCCGATTGCGGCGATGCTCCGTGACATCGCGACTGTGACGTGACACCGGCGGCGGGATAGTGGGGGGCACGAAAATGGCTGGGACTTTAACGTCAAGCTCGCCATCGGCAGCCTATTGTTTTACAGAAAAAACAAAGTTGCGACGCCGTAGTTCGGACCATTGCCACGAACGGACGCACAACAAGCGAGCCTGGCAGACGCCGTCTCATCGCGGCGGTTATGGCCGAGAGTGGTCCATGACTACCAATCCCCCGCCCCGCCCCCCAAAGCGAGTTGAGATTTCACAATCCGTCTCTATCATCCCGACACAAGCAACGGTTCGAGGACGGCATGGGGATCGATTTGACGGCGGTGGAACAGCTCGCCACCGATCAATCCTCGCTGAAGGCTGCGGCGGGGCTGGCGAAGCCCGGAAAATGGTCGAGCCTGGGAAGCAGCCATGACGGCGCGTTGATTTGGGGCGAATGCACCGGGTCCGGAGCCAATCCCTATCGGGTCGCCGCCGACCTGCGCGACATGGGCAGCAAATGCACCTGCCCCTCGCGCAAATTCCCGTGCAAACATGCGCTGGCGCTGCTGTGGCTCCATGCGGAGGCGATCCTGCCCTTCCCCGCCGCCGACACGCCCGAATGGGTGATCGACTGGCTCGGGCGCCGGCGCTCGACCGGTAGCGCGCCCAAGCCGGTCGCCGCCGCCAGTGGCATACCCAGGACCCTGACCACGACCCGGAGCGTCGAGCCGGACCCCGCCCCCGATCCCAAGGCGGCCGCGCGGCGCGATGCGGCGAACGCGAAACGCGCCGAGGAGACCGAGCGGGCGATCCTCGGTGCGCTGGAGGCGCTGGAGCAATGGGTCGGCGATCAGCTCCGACTGGGGCTTGGTGGGTTCGTCGAGGATGCGACCGCGCGGTGCCGCAGGATCGGGGCGCGGCTGGTCGACGGCAAGGCGGCGGCGCTGGCGGGCCATGTCGACGAACTCCCCGCCCGCCTGCTAGCGCTGCCGCCCGGCGACCGGGTGCGCGGCGCGACGGTGGAGCTGGCGCGGCTCGTAATGCTGGCCCGCGCCTTTCGCGCCGACCCGCGCGATCCCGAACTGCGCCGCGCGGTGGCGTCGGCCGAAAAGCGCGAAGCCTTGCTCGACGATCCGACGGCGATGCGGGTCACCGCCGCCTGGGAAGTGCTGGCCGAGCAGGTGCGGACACGACGCGACGGCCTGATCTCCCAGACGACCTGGCTGCTCAACCTGAAGGACGGCCCGCGCTTCGCGATGCTGCTCGACTTCTTCCCGGCGAGTGCAGGGCGGCGCGGATCGGCCTTCGTGCCGGGCGAACAGTTCATCGGCGACATCCTCTTCTATCCTGCCCGCAACCCCTTGCGCGCCGTGCTGATCGGGCGTGAGGCGGGCGTGATCGACGGACCGCCGCTCGACTGGCCCCGGCCGGACGCGCCGCTGGAGGAGGCGTTGACCGCCCCCTTCCTCGCCGAGCCCTGGGCGGCGGAGCGACCGGTCTTGCTGCCGCCGGGCCGTATCGGCTTCGACCGGACGGGCGCGCCCTGGTGGTGCCAGCGTGAGGGCAACATACCCTTGCCGCTGGCCGGTGAAGCGGAAGGGCTGCTCACCGGCACCGACCTGACGTGCAGCGCCGCGCTCTGGTCGGGGCACCGGCTGGAGATACTCGCGGCGCAAAGTCCATGGGGTCGGATCGGCCATGGCTGACGCGATCCTGGATGCGATCGGCCCGGTGCTCACCCGCTGGACCATGGGCGGCAGCGCGGTGCGTCAGGCCCCGCCCGTCTGGCGCGAGGCACTGGGGGGCAAACCGAACGAGGCCGAACTGCGACTGCTCGCGCTTTCCGGCCAGTATCTGGGCGTGCTGGCGATCAACGAACCGGCGGGCGACCTGCAACCGCCGGGGGATATCCCGGTGCTGGCCTATCCGCCGCTGCCCGCCATATTCCGCCCCGGCGCGCGCCGCCTGCTCCAGTCGCTCCGCGAGCCGGGGGCACGGCGCGATCTGCTCGACTTTCTCGACCGGCGCGGCTGGACCTTGCATCCGGGCGACTGGATGCCGCGCCCCGGTGACGACGTGCCCCCTGTCTATGCGCCGTGGCAGGACTGGGCGGCGACCGCCGCCGCTTCGGCCGGGGCGGAGGAGTTGACGGCCGAGACATGGGATGAATTCGGCCCCGCCGCGCGGCTGGCCGCGCTCATGGACTTGCGGGGGCATGATGCCGCCGCGGCCAGCGCGCTGCTGCTCCAGAAGATCGCGGGCGAGCCCGCCGACCATCGCGCCAGGCTGCTCCAGACGCTGGTGCTGGGCCTGTCCGAGAATGATCGGCCGCTGCTCGAACAATTGGCATCCGGCGACCGGGCACCGCGCGTCCGGGCACTCGCCGCGGCGTTCATCGAGGGGCTGGATGGCCGGCCCCCCCATCAGGACGACGAGGATGCGGCGAAGCTGGCGGCGTTCTTCGCGGTCCAGACCAAGGGGCTGTTGCGGCGGACTCGGGTGATCGAACCGCTGCCCCCGAAGAACATCGTCTATCGCAACCGCCGCACCGACCTGTTCAACACGGTATCGTTCGACGGTTTCGCCACAGCGCTGGGACTGGAAGGCGCGGAACTGGTCGCAATCTGGCCATGGGGCGGCGATGCGCTGCTCGACCAGGGGTTCGCGCAGATGGTGGCACGCTCGGCCAACGATCCGGTCGTGGCCGCCACCACCGACGCGCTGACCCTGGCAAAGACGATCGACAGCGATGCGCTGGAGATGCTGCTGCCGCGCCTGACCATTGGCCAGCGCCATGTCGCCGCCGAACGGCTGATCCGCGCGAACGGCGCGACCTTCGACATGGTGCGCGCCATTGCAGGCGGCGACGGCGACATCGACGATGCGATCCTGATGCCCGCGGGGACCGCGCTGCTGGACGCGGTGGAGGGCGGAGGCGATCAGGCCGACGAATTGCTGGCGCTCGGCCTGCTCGCCTCGCGCGAGGCGGCGGGGCAAGCCTTGGACCAACTGGTGGCGGTGGGGCTGATCGCCTCCGATTCGCGCCTCGACATGCTGCGGCTGAACGCCGCGCTCGACAACAGGAGACAGACCCCATGAGCGAGACGCTGCGCCTTCCTGCCGAGGCGACCTATGCCGCCGAGTTGGCCGCGCTGGCGGTGGACGATGCCGATCGGCGTCCACCCGGCTGGGCGCTGTCGCCCAGGCGCGTCGTGACCTATCTGATGGGCGGGACGGCCCCAGACGGCACCGCGATCAGCCCCAAATATGTCGGCGACCGGCGGCTGATCGAGACGGCGGTCGCGACGCTGGCCACCGACCGCGCGCTCCTGCTGCTCGGCGTGCCGGGGACGGCCAAGTCCTGGGTGTCGGAGCATCTCGCCGCCGCGATCACCGGCGATTCGACCATGGTGATCCAGTGCACCGCCGGGACCGACGAGAACCAGGTCCGCTATGGCTGGAACTATGCCCAGCTGCTGGCGCATGGGCCGAGCCGCGCGGCGCTGGTCCCGACCCCGCTGATGCGCGCGATGGAGACGGGCAAGCTGTGCCGCATGGAGGAGCTCACCCGCATGGGCTCGGATGTGCAGGACACGCTGATCACCGTCCTGTCCGAAAAGATGATGCCGATCCCCGAGCTGAACGACGCGGTCTATGCGCAGCGCGGGTTCAACGTCATCGCCACCGCCAACAACCGCGACAAGGGCGTCAACGAACTGAGCTCGGCGCTGAAGCGGCGTTTCAACGTCGTCGTCCTCCCCCTGCCCGACAGCGCCGACGAAGAGGTGGCGATCATCGTCAAGCGGGTCGGCGAAATGGCCCACAGTCTGGACCTGCCCGCCCCCAAGAATGTCGCCGACGAAGTGGCGCGCGTCGTCGCCATCTTCCGCGAACTGCGGTCGGGTTCGACCGAGGACGGCAAGGTCGCGCTCAAATCGCCCTCGGGCGGCCTGTCCACCGCCGAGGCGATCGGCGTGATGGTCGGCGGGATCAGCCAGGCGACGTTCTTCAACGACGGCCAGCTGACGCCCGCGATGCTGGCCGCCAACATGATCGGCGCGGTGGTGAAGGACCCGGTGCAGGACAAGGCGGTGCTGGGCGAATATCTGGAGACGGTGCTGAAGAAGCGGCGCGGCTATGAAGGCTATTATGCCTCGCTGAGCGAGCTGATCTGACGCGATGGCGGCAGAGGTCTCGCTCTTCGGTATCCGCCATCACGGCCCCGGCTCGGCACGGCGGCTGGTGGAGGCGCTGGATGCGCTCCGCCCCGCCACGGTGCTGATCGAGGGACCGGCGGATGCGTCGCGCCTGCTGCCGATGCTCGCCGATCCGGCGATGGCGACGCCGGTCGCGCTGCTGACCTATGCCGAGGACGATCCCGCCCGCGCCAGCTTCTTTCCCTTTGCCGACTATTCGCCCGAATATCAGGCCGCGCGCTGGGCGATGGCGCACGGAGCCGCGCTGCGCTTCATCGATCTGCCCGCCAGCGACCGGCTGGGCGAGGATGAGGCGGAACGCCACATCGACGAAGACCCGATCGCGCGTGATCCGATCGGCGTGCTGGCGACGGCGGCGGGCTATGACGATGGCGAAAGCTGGTGGGCCGACGTCATTGAAGAGAACCCCGCCTCCATCTCCGTGTTCGCGGCGGTTGCCGAGGCGATGACCGCCTTGCGCGCCGAGGCCGGGCCGCTGTCCGCGCGCGAGGCGGCGCGGGAAGCGCATATGCGGATCGAGATCGCCCGTGCGGCGAAGGAGAGCGAGGGGCCGGTCGCGGTGGTGTGCGGCGCGTGGCATGTGCCCGCGCTGGCCGTCAGCACGAGCCTCGCAGCCGACCGCGCGCTGCTGAAGAGGCGGCCCAAGGCGAAGATCAAGGCGACCTGGGCCCCCTGGACCGCACCGCGCCTGGCGCGGGCGAGCGGTTACGGCGCGGGCGTCGTCGCACCCGGCTGGTGCGCGCATCTGTGGGACACGCGCCATCACCCGGACGGCGATGCGGTATGGCTCGCCCGGATCGCCCAGGTCATGCGCGAGCGCGGCCATGCCATCTCCACCGCCTCGGTGATCGAGGCGCGGCGGCTGGGCCATGCGCTGGCCGCATTGCGCGACCGCCCGCACCCCGGCTTCGAGGAACTGCGCGAGGCGGCCATCGCCTGCCTGTGCCATGGCGAGCGGGCGCGGTGGGACGATATCGCGGCCGAGCTGCTGGTCGGATCGGCGGTCGGGGTCATCCCCGCCGACACGCCGCTCGCACCGCTGCTGGAGGATCTGCAACGCCAGCAAAAGGCGACGCGATTGAAGCCCGAGGCGCTGGAGCGCAACCTGACGCTCGACCTGCGCAGCGAGAGCGGCTTGGCGCGCTCGACCCTGCTCCACCGGCTGAATGCGCTGGATGTGCCCTGGGGCGAATTGAGCGATGCCGGGCGCAGTCGCGGCACCTTCCGCGAGAACTGGATAGTGTTCTGGGAGCCGGAATATGCGGTCCGGCTGGTCGAAAATCTCGTCCACGGCTCGACCATCGCCGACGCCGCCGCCGGACGGTTGGGCGAGGCGATGGCCGCGGAGCCCGATCTGGGCGAGCTGGCCGGACTGGTGCGCAGCGCGATGATCGCCGATCTCCCCCAAGCGACCGAAACGGGCATCGCGTTGCTGGAACGGCGCGCGGCATTGACCAGCGATGGCCTGACCCTTCTCACCGCATTGCCGCCGATGGCCGATATCCTGCGCTATGGCGAGGCCCGCAGCGGCACCACCCGGCATCTCGGCGACCTGATGCCGCGCATCGTGGTGCAGGCGGCGCTGACCTTCCCCTATGCCGCGCGCCAGCTGGATGCCGAAGCGGCGGGCGACCTGCGCGCGGCGATCCTGGCGGCGGACGGCGCAATCCAGTTGGCACAGCTCGACTCCGAGATCGTCGCGACCTGGCACGAGGCGCTGGGCAAGCTGTTCGAGGATGATCAGGTGACGCGACTGGTGGCGGGCACCGCCGCACGGCTGCTCTACGAGGCGGAGAAACTCGCGGCCCAGGATGCCGCCACGCTGCTCGCCCGGATGCTGTCGCCCGGCACGCCGATCGCGGAAGCGGCGGGCTTTTTCGAGGGATTTCTGGAAGGGGTCGGCGAGCGGCTGATCCACGACCACCCCTTGCGCGATGCGGTTGATGGCTGGCTTTCGTCGCTGGACGAGGACAGTTTTGTCGCCAGCCTGCCGCTGTTCCGACGCGTCTTCTCGGCCCTCGACCGCAGCGAGCGGCGCCGGTTGATGGACGCCACCCTGGGCCGCATCGACACGGGTGCGCGCGGCTATGTGTCGCTGCCCGGTGCCGCCGCGCTCTGGCCAGCGCATGAAGCGCGCGTACTCGCGCTGATGACGGGAGCCACGCCATGAGCCACGACGAACGCGAACGCCGCTGGACGCTTGCCCTGGGCGTCGATGACGGAGAGGGCACGGCCCCACTGTCCGAGAGCGACCGCCGCATGGGCAAGGCGCTGTCCGCGCTTTACGGCGATGGCGAGCCGGAGAAGAAGGGCCGGGGCGGGCTGGGCCAGTCCGCACCGCGCGTCGCGAAATGGCTAGGCGATATCCGCGATTTCTTCCCCGCGCCCGTGGTGCAGGTGATTCAGAAGGACGCCTTCGAGCGCAAGGGGCTGCGCCAGATGCTACTGGAGCCCGAATTCCTGGCGACGGTCGAGGCGGATGTGAACCTGGTCGCCGATCTGGTCGCGCTGCGCGGCGTGATGCCGGAGAAGACCAAGGACACCGCGCAGGCCGTCATCGCCAAGGTCGTCGCCGAGCTGATGGCGCGGCTGGAGGCGCGGACGGCGGATGCGATCCGTGGGGCGCTCGACCGCTCGCGACGGACCAGCCGCCCGCGCTTCGCCGATATCGACTGGCCCCGCACGATCCGCGCGAACCTCGCCCATTACCAGCCCGCGCACCGCAGCATCGTCCCCGAACGGCTGATCGGCTTCCTGCGCCAGCAGCGCCGCCTCGTCGATCTGGACGAGGTGATCCTGTGCGTCGACCAGTCGGGATCGATGGCGAGCTCGGTCGTCTACGCCTCGATCTTTGCCGCCGTCATGGCTTCGCTGCCCGTCGTTTCGACCAAGCTGGTCTGTTTCGACACCGCGATCGTTGACCTGACCGAGGAGCTGGCGGACCCGGTCGAGGTGCTGTTCGGCATCCAGCTGGGCGGCGGCACCGACATTGATCAGGCGGTCGCCTATTGCGAGGACCGGATCGAGCGGCCGGGCAAGGCTCATCTGGTGCTCATCACCGACCTGTACGAGGGCGGCGACGAGCGGGCACTGGTCGACCGGCTGGCGCGACTGGCGGTGTCGGGGGTCAACATCGTCGTGCTGCTAGCGCTGACCGACAGCGGTCGTCCATCCTACGACCCGCAACTCGCGGCACAGGTGGCAGCGCTCGGCATCCCCGTCTTTGCCTGCACGCCGGACCAGTTCCCCGAACTGATGGCAACCGCGCTCCGCCGCGAGGACGTGCATGGCTGGGCGGCGGACCGCGATATCAAGCTGGTGCGTGCGGACGGGTGAGCCTAGCCGCTAGTCATGCCGCAAGGCCCAGGCGGGCGCGGCTCGGCTCGCCCGCAGAGCCTGACCCAGCACGGTCAGCACCGCGATGGCGGTGGCGAGCAGGCTGGCACCGACGAAATAAAGCGGCGACAGGGTGATCCGATCCTCGAACCCCGCCAACCAAGTCTGCATCGCGACATAAGCGAGTGGCCAGGCGATGATATTGGCGATCAGCACCGGCCGCAGAAACTGGCCGACGAGCAGCTTGACGATATCCGCCGACGACGCGCCCAGCGTTTTGCGGATGCCGATTTCCCTCACCCGCCGCGCCGTGTTGAACGAAGCGAGCCCCCAGAGGCCTACGCACCCGATCAGCACCGCCAGTCCCGCGCCAATCCCGAACAGCCGCGTTGCCTGTCCATCCGCCTTGTAGAAATCCGACAACCGCTGGTCCGCTGTATCGACGACCAATGGCACCTGCGGCGACAAGCGCTGCCATGTCGCCCGCACCTGAGCCAGCATCGCAGCGGTATCGCCCGTGTAACGGATAGCGGCGATCGCCGGGAACGGCACGTCGCGGACATATTGATACGCCGTCGCCGTCTCGATGGTCCGCGGCGAGACGAAACGCAGCTGGTCTATCACCCCGATGATCGTGCGGGGATTGCCCTGCCCCACTGTCTTGCCGATCGCCTCCTGCGGCGTGCGGAAACCCAGTTGCGACACCGCCTTGCGATTGAGGATGACGTTGCGCCCATATTTCCACCGGGTCCAGTCGCTGGAATCATCGGTGCGGTGCGCATCGTCAAAGACGCGCCCAGCGAGGAGGCGGGGCGCATAGCTGCGGAAGAAATCAGGCCCGACCCCGATATTACCGATCGTCACACTGGGATGACCAGGCCGCTCGATCACGTCCAGGCTGGCATTGTTCATTCCAGGCGCCGAACTGCTCGCCCCAACGGACACCACACCGGGCAGGCGCCGCAACGCCGCCAGGATCGGGCGCGCCTGATCGGGAAAGATGCGCTTATCGGCCAGCGAAGGCACGATCAGCAACCCGTCGCGCCGGAAACCCAGATCGGACCGCCGGACATGGGCGGTTTGCGCGACCAGCACCACCGTCCCGATCAGGAAGGCGATAGCCAGCCCGAACTGGATAACGACCAGAGCCTCGCGCGCACGCGTCCCGCTGCGCCCGCCCCCCGGTGCCCTGGCCGAGGCCAGCACGGCAGCGGCCGGAAAGCGCGACAGGAGCACCGCTGGATAGAAGCCCGCCGCCAGCGCGATGACCAGCACCAGTACGAGCAGCATCGGCAGTGCCAGACCATAGGGAAAGCGTAACGACAGGCCTCCCGCCGCATTGACGACGGGCAGGCTGACCTCGGCCAGGATCATGCCCAGCAGGCTGGCGACCGTTGCCATCGCCGCCGCCTCGCCTAGAAACTGGCGGATCAGCATCGCCCGGTTCGCGCCCAACACCTTGCGCATTGCGACTTCGCGAGCGCGCAAACCCGATTGGGCGGTCGCCAGGTTCACATAGTTGATGATCGCGATCAGCAGGGTCAGGATACCGACCATCCCCAGCGTTACGATGGTCAACTCGCGTCCGTTGCTCTCCGCCCCGCCCGTCGTCGGATGCAGATGCAGGCTCGTAATCGGCAGCAGCGAGAGTGAGAGGATTTTGGTCGGCTCCGCCCCCAAATCCTGCCCGGCGTGCCGTCGGACGAATGCGGGCATCTTCCGCTCGAACGCCCGTGCCGCCATTGCATCGGGCAGGCGCAGATAGGTCGCGCCGTCGACCATCCCCCATTTATACCAGGACCATTGCACTGCAGGCGGCGGCTTCAAGGGCATGGGAATCAGGATCGTCGCCTGAAGATCGGTGGTCTTTGGCAAGTCCTCGAAAATGCCCGCGATGCGGTAAGGCTGCGGCGAATCGACCGCGATGGTGATACTCCGGCCGATGGGATCGGAATCACCGAACAGCCGCTGCGCCTCGCTCCGGCTCAGCAGCGCCACCGACGGATCGGCCAAGGCGCGCCGCCCGTCACCGCGGACCATCGGGATATCGAACACGTCGAAGAAGCTCGGATCGACCTGTGCCACGTCCGCACCGATCGCGTCGTTCTCGCGGATGACGCTGCCGCCCTGCTTGCCGCCGCGAACGCGAGTGCCGACCAGCCCGGGAAAGTCCTGCCGCATCTGCTCGAACAGGCCGGGCATGGTCACCGGATAGGCACCGTTGAATGGGCTGCCCGGCAGATGCAGCTCGGTCTGGACCGCGTAGATTTCGTCATGATGCGGCAGCCAGCGCTCGAAGCTCGTCTCGAAACGGACATAGAGGCCCAGGACCAGAAACACCGCGATCCCCACCGCCAGCCCGCCGATGTTCAGCGCGGCATGCAGCTTGTGGCGGGTCAGCGAACGATAAAGCGCCATCAGGGCAAGGCCGTTCATCATGATTTCCCCGGATTATAATGCGCGCAGGGCGCTGGCGACGATGCCCGATTGAGCCCGTCGATATCATGGAGCGCCATCGTCTCGACCTGATCGAAGACATAGCGGCGTGGAATCTTTCCCAGCCGGATCATCACCAAGGGAGCGGCGACGGCACTTGCGCGGATCGGTTGTTCGGTCATCATGGAGGGACTGTCACCGTCCAACCCCGGAACTGCCAACTCCTTATGATCGAAGAACTTTCTTCCAATCAGCCTCACGAGGGCGCGCGCGCGTGGAACATTATGTCCGCCGACGGACAGTCGCCGGATCTGTCAAGCAGCTGGAACATATTGTTGATCGAGGATGATCCGACCGTCGCGCGGACGACCGACATTCTGTTTCGGCTGGCAGGACACCGGCTGGACCTCGCCGCTAATCCGGGTGCCGCCTATTCGCTGCTAGCCCGGCGGCGCTATGACGTGATCCTGCTCGACATGAATTTCACCGCAGGGCGCTCGAACGGGGAAGAAGGGCTGGCGTGTCTTGCACGGATCATGGCTGACGATCCGGCGGCGCGCATCATCGTCATCACCGCGCATAGCGGCATTCGTATCGCCGTCGCTGCGATGCAGGCTGGCGCGCGCGACTTTCTGATGAAGCCATGGCGCAAGGACGACTTGCTCGCCAAATGCGCCGCCGTGATCGGCCAGCGGGCGGCCCCCGGCGCGCCGCCCGCGTCCCGTCCAGCCAATGATGGCGGAGGCACCGCGCTGCTCGGCGATTCGCCCGCCATGGCAGAGGTTCGCGCGATGATCCGACGCGTTGGGCCGACCGTCGCCAATATCGGTGTCACCGGCCGTTCGGGGGCGGGCCGGACGATGGTGGCAATGGCGGTCCATGCCGCTTCCGGCGATGCCGCGACACAGCCCGTCCGCATCGACCTGCGCGACACCGTGGGGTGGCGCGCGCTCGACGGCGCGCAAGGGACGGTCCTGCTCCGCCACCCGGATCGGCTGGACGCGGTGGCGCAGGAGCGATTGCTCGACCGTCTGCTGCCCGGCCTGCGCTGCATCAGCGTCGGCGACAGCATGGACGGCCTATCGCCCGCGCTGCGACGGCGGCTCTGCACGCTGGAGATCGCGGTGCCGCCGCTGGCCGCAAGACGCGAGGATGCGGTGATGCTGGCCCGCCACTTCGCCCAAATCGGAGGCGAGACCTATGGCCGCACCTCCGTCCGGCTGACCCCGGCGGCCGAAGCGATCATCACCGCGACCGACTGGCCCGACGAAGTGCGCGGACTGGCGGCGGCGATCGAACGCGCGGTCCTGTTGTCCGATGACGGCGTGATCGATGTTGCGGCGGTGCGTCCGGTGACGGCAACGCCCAGCACGCCTGCCACCTCCCCCGCCTTCCGTCTGGACGATGCCGAGCGGCTGATGATTGAAGCCGCGCTGAAGCAACATCGCCACAACATCTCGCGCGCGGCGGATGCGCTGGGGATCAGCCGGGGCACGCTCTATCGGCGCATGGCGCAGCATGGGCTCTAGGGCCGAACGAAGCGCCGTCGCGGTCGGTTTGTCGCTCGCTCTGGCGGGAGCGGTCGCTTGTGTCGCATGGCTGAACGGCCTGTGGCTGGCACTGGCTGGCGCGTTACTGACGATCTTGTGGCTGGTCCTGCTGAGCGTGCTGACGGCGCGTCACCGCGTCGTGCCGCATTCCGCGCCCGTCACGGCCGAGGATGGCGAGGCGACGTTGCAGCGGATGGTGCTTGACGCCTCGCCCACACCCTTGCTGCTGGTCGATGGCACGGTCGCCCGGGTGCTAAACCGGGCCGCGCGGCGGCTGTTCGCGACCGACGACCGGGTACTGCCAGCGCCGTTATCGCTTCTCGACCGCAGCGCCTCGCATCTGCGCCATGCCGGGCGAAGCTGGCGCGCCGATCGGGTCGATATTGGCCAGCAGGCGGTCGTCGCGCTGATCGATGTCGAGAGCGAGGAGCGTACCGCCGAAGCCCGAGCCAGCGCCGAGATGATCCAGGTGCTGGGGCACGAGATGCTGAACGGCTTGGTCCCCATCGTCTCGCTCGCCGAATGCGGAATCGCGGCCGCCGATCCGCAAGCCGGCGATCCGACTCTGTTACCCGAAATCCTGACCACCCTTGCCCGCCGGGCCGAGGGATTGCAGCGCTTTATCGAAGCCTATCGCTCGCTTGCTCGCCTACCCCCGCCGCTGCGACAGCAGGTCGCGCTGGCGGAGATGATTGACGATCTCGGGCGACTCTTCGCCAGCCGCTGGCCGGATGCGGTGCTGACCGTCGCGACACCGCCGGGCCTGAGCAGTGCGCTGGACCGGGACCAGCTTAACCAGGCGATCTGGGCGCTTCTTCAGAACGCGGTCGAGGCGGCAGGCCCCACCGGCCATGTCACCCTGTCGCTGGGCACCGAGGACGGCGCGATCCTGATCGATATCAGCGACGATGGCCCCGGCATCGCCCCCGACCAGACCCATGCGATCTTCCGACCCTTCGCCACGACAAAGGCGGCGGGAACCGGCATCGGCCTCAGCCTCGCGCGACAGATAGCGCGCGGGCATGGCGGGACACTCGACCTGCTAACGCTATCGCCGACGACCTTTCGGCTGCGATTGCCGGGAGGGAATGGCTTATAACGAAGCCGCGATCCTACTCCCCAGGATCACGCGTCCTGATTATTCCCACTCGATCGTGCCGGGCGGCTTGCTGGTATAGTCGTAGACGACGCGGTTGATGCCCTTCACCTCGTTGATGATCCGGGTGGTCACGCGCGGCAGGAAGTCGCCGGGGAAGTCGAAGGCCTGCGCGGTCATGCCGTCGACCGAGGTCACCGCGCGCAGCGCCAGCACCGAGTCGTAGGTGCGGCCGTCGCCCATCACGCCGACCGAACGGACCGGCAGCAGCACCGCGAAGGCCTGCCAGATGGCGTCGTACAGACCCGCCTTACGGATTTCCTCGAGATAGATGGCGTCGGCCTTGCGCAGGATGTCGCAACGCTCGCGCGTGACCTCGCCGGGGATGCGGATGGCGAGGCCGGGTCCGGGGAACGGGTGCCGGCCGACGAATATGTCGGGCAGGCCCAATTCACGGCCGAGCACGCGAACCTCGTCCTTGAACAGCTCGCGAAGCGGCTCGACCAGCTTCATGTTCATGCGTTCGGGCAGGCCGCCGACATTGTGGTGGCTCTTGATCGTCACCGACGGGCCACCGGTGAAGCTGACGCTCTCGATCACGTCGGGGTAGAGCGTGCCCTGGGCCAGGAACTCGGCCCCGCCGATCTTCTTGGCCTCGGCCTCGAAGACGTCGATGAAGGTCTTGCCGATGAACTTGCGCTTGGCCTCGGGGTCGGTGACGCCCGCCAGACCGTCCATGAACAGGTCCTGCGCATCCACATGGACGAGCGGGATGTTGTAATGACCGCGGAACAGGCTGACGACCTGCTCGGCCTCGCCCTGGCGCAGGATGCCGCCGTCGACAAACACGCAGGTTAGCTGGTCGCCGATCGCCTCATGGATCAGAAGTGCGGCGACCGACGAGTCGACCCCGCCGGACAGGCCGCAAATGACCTTGCCCGTGCCCACCTGCTCGCGGATTTCGGCGATCTTGGCGGCGCGGAACTCAGCCATGGTCCAGTCGCCCGAGAGTCCGGCAACATGGCGGACGAAATTGGCGATCAGCTTGGCGCCGTCAGGCGTGTGCACCACCTCCGGGTGGAACTGTATCGCGTAGATGCGGCGTTCCTCGTTCGCGATGATCGCATAGGGCGCCCCGGGGCTGGTCGCGACGACCTGGAAGCCGGGTGCCAGCGCGGTCACCTTGTCGCCATGGCTCATCCACACCTGATGCCGCTCGCCGGTCTTCCACAGGCCGTCGAATAGGGTGCAGTCGCCCTCGACGGTAATGAAGGCCTCGCCGAACTCGCCGCTGTCGCCCTTCTCGACCTTGCCGCCCAGCTGCTGGGTCAGCGCCTGCTGGCCATAGCAGATGCCCAGCATCGGCAGGCCGCTGTCGACGATCGCCTGCGGAATGCGCGGGGAGTTTTCGTCCACCACCGAGGCGGGGCCACCCGAAAGGATGACGGCGGCGGGATTGATCCGCGCGAACGCCGCTTCGGCCGATTGGAAAGGCACGATCTCGCTATAGACCCCCGCTTCGCGCACGCGGCGCGCGATGAGCTGGGTGACCTGGCTGCCGAAATCGACGATGAGGATGCTGTCCGGGTGCTCCATGGCGGTCCGATAGCGATGTCTTTTGCGAAAAGCTACCGGGGCGGACGCGTTTCCATCGGGTCGATCGCGACCATCCGCACCGCCTGCGCATCGACCCGGCAGCGAAAACCGCGCAGTTCGCCGGGATCGGCCTTTTTCTCGCGGATTCGGACTGTCCCGCGGACCAGCAGTCCGTCACCGAGCGCATCGGCCGACTCGACGGCTTCGAGCAAAGCATGAGGGTGAAGTCGCCGCGCTTCCTGCTCGGTTGCCAGCGTACAGGCACGGGTCCCCGCCTCCTGATCGATATCGGCCCGAACAACCGTTGGCGTTTCGCCCCCGCGTACCGGGGCAAGCGGATCGGCGGCGGGCGGATCGGCGGGTCTGGGGCGGTTCGGGTCGTAGCCGGCGGCCTGGAACCCGATGGCGGCCGCGACGACCGCCGCTACGCCAGCCGCGCTCGTTTTGGCCTGTTCGCGTTGGTAATGAAGCTGCGTGGCGCTGGGCGTGGCGATGCCCTTGTTCCAGTCCCTGTCGGGCGTGGAACAGCCTGACAGCGACGCGATCGTCGCGAGGCTCAATGCGATGCGGGCTTTGCCCATGTTTCTCTCCCCCTGTCCGGCAGAAAAGAAGCCACACGGGCTTTCGGAAAGCTGAACAGCCGTACTGGGCACGCCCGGGGATGGGGGAGGGCAAGCCGCATGCAATGAGCTCGGTGAGACACCCTGCCCCCCCAAGCCCCCTCCCGCCTGCGGGAGGGGGGCGCCAGGTGCGAGCGGCACATACGAAAAAAGGGCCGCCCCATCGCTGGAGCGGCCCTTCTCTCGAAGGTCTTCGAGAAACGCGAAATTACGCGGCTTCGTCGAAATCTTCCTCGTTCATGACCGGACCCGAATCCTGGCCCTTCGCCGAGACGTCGCGGTCGACGAACTCGATGATCGCCATCGGCGAGGCGTCCGACGCGCGGATGCCGGCCTTGATGATGCGGGTGTAGCCGCCGTTACGATCGGCATAGCGCGACGCCAGAACGTCGAACAGCTTCACCAGCTGCGCGTCGTCGAGCAGGCGGGCATGGGCCAGACGACGGTTCGAGAGACCGCCCTTCTTCGCCAGGGTCACCAGCTTTTCGACGTAGGGACGCAGTTCCTTCGCCTTGGCGACGGTGGTGGTGATCTGCTCGTGCTTGATGAGCGCGGCCGACATGTTGCGGAAAAGCGCGGTACGATGAGCCGAGGTACGCTGCAGCTTACGGCCGCCGACGCGATGACGCATGGGATATTCCTTCGTTCGTTAAGGGGCCGTTTGACGGTACCCCAGACCTGGTGACCGTTGAGGCCGTCACCTTCGCCTGTCTTATGGCTCACCGGCATTTACCGGGGAGCGGGTCAGCAAAGCTGCCGGAGTGGCCGGGCCGGATCACGGCAAAGCCGCGATCCTCACGTCGAACGGGTCGCCCGTGGGCGACCCGCCGGCCGGACTTTCGCCGTCTCGTGGATAGCATCGCTATCCGCGTGCGGCTCAGCCCATGATCTCCTGTTCCAGCTTCTTGGCCATTTCCTCGATATTCTCGGGCGGCCAGCCGGGGATTTCCATGCCCAGGCGCAGACCCATGGACGACAGCACTTCCTTGATCTCGTTTAGCGACTTGCGGCCGAAATTCGGAGTGCGCAGCATCTCGGCTTCGGTCTTGCCGACCAGATCGCCGATATAGATGATGTTGTCGTTCTTGAGGCAGTTCGCCGAACGCACCGACAGTTCCAGCTCGTCGACCTTCTTGAGAAGGTAACGGTTGATCTGCTGCGCGTCGCTCTGCGGCTCGCCACCGGCGGCGGGGATCGCCGCCTGGCCCACAGGGGCCGCGCGGGTGAGCGCCGAGTCGTCGAAGTGCACGAACAGCGCCAGCTGGTCCTGGAGGATGCGCGCGGCATAGGCCACGGCGTCTTCCGGGGTGACGGTGCCATCGGTTTCGACCGAGAGCGTCAGCTTGTCATAGTCCAGGTCCTGACCGACGCGGGTCGGGTCGACCTTGTACGACACCTGGCGAACGGGCGAATAGAGCGCGTCGACGGGGATCAGACCGATCGGCGCATCGGCCGGACGGTTCGCGGCGGCGGGGACATAGCCCTTCCCGATGTCCGCGGTCAGTTCCATGTTGAACGTCGCGCCTTCGTCGAGATGGCAGATCACCAGGTCCTTGTTCATGACCTCGATGTCGCCCGACACGGCGATGTCGCCGGCCTTGACGGTGGCAGGACCGGTCGCCGAGAGCTGAAGCCGCTTCGGGCCTTCGCCCTGCATGCGGATGGCGAGCTGCTTGACGTTCAGGACGATGTCGGTGACGTCTTCACGCACACCGGCCAGCGACGAGAATTCGTGCAGCACGTTCTCGATCTTGATCGAGGTGACCGCCGCGCCCTGGAGCGACGACAGGAGCACGCGACGAAGCGCGTTGCCCAGCGTCAGGCCGAAGCCACGCTCCAGCGGTTCGGCCACGAACGTCGCCTTCCGCTTGCCATCGCCACCCTTTTTCTCGAGCGCGTTGGGCTTCTTCAGTTCCTGCCAGTTCTTTGCGTTGACAGACACGTGGTTCCCCTGAGTTGTGGGCCGGAACGGGGACGGTTCCAGCCATGGAGAGAGGCATGGCCGACTCGTCAGCCGGCCATGGGAAGCATCAGACGCGGCGACGCTTGGAAGGCCGCACGCCGTTGTGCGGGATCGAGGTGACGTCGCGGATCGAGGAGATCTGGAAACCGACCGCCTGCAGCGCACGCAGCGCCGACTCGCGGCCCGAACCCGGGCCCTTCACTTCGACTTCCAGGGTGCGGACGCCGTGCTCGGCGGCCTTCTTGCCCGCGTCTTCCGCTGCGACCTGCGCCGCATACGGGGTCGACTTGCGCGAACCCTTGAAGCCCATCATGCCGGCCGACGACCACGAAATGGCGTTGCCCTGCGCGTCGGTGATGGTGATCATGGTGTTGTTGAAGCTGGCGTTCACATGGGCGACGCCGGCGGTGATGTTCTTGCGCTCGCGACGGCGAATGCGCTGCGGTTCACGTGCCATTGAATTCTATCCTGACCTGTATCTCTGATGCGGAGAGCGGGAAGCAGTCTGCCTCGCGCCGCCCTCCGGCGGAGAAGAAGTGAATTTCGCCTTCCAGGCGAAATTCTTACTTCTTCTTGCCCGCGATCGGCTTCGCCTTGCCCTTGCGGGTGCGCGCGTTGGTGTGCGTGCGCTGGCCGCGGACCGGCAGGCCCTTGCGGTGACGCAGGCCGCGATAGCAGGCCAGGTCCATCAGGCGCTTGATGTTCATCGCGGTCTCGCGACGGAGATCGCCTTCCACCGTGTGATCGGCGTCGATGGTCTCACGGATCTGGAGAACTTCCTGATCCGACAGGTCCTGGACGCGACGATCGGCAGCGATGTTCAGCTTGGCGGCGATCTGCTTCGCCTTGGCCGGACCGATGCCGTGGATATAGGTCAGCGCGATCAATACGCGCTTGTTGGTCGGGAGGTTGACACCCGCAATACGTGCCATGAAACTTGTTCTCCTAGCTCCACGGAGCATGGCATGGCCGCACATGCTCCATCTCAACGCGATGATTCCCCCACGCACGATAGCGACGCACGCAAATCGCACGTCGTCCAGCGGGAGTGTTGGAAGGACGGTCAGTTACGGCCCGCGCAACACCCTGTCAAGCGATCGGTTCCGCAAACTTGGTCGATTGCAGCCGCCGGAGCGTCAGCCAGCGGCGAAAGGACACGATCGCCCAGACGATCTCGACCACCCCGAACGGCCAAGCCCCCTGGAGAAAGCCATAGGCCGATCCCGCGATACAACCGAGCACGAAGCCCAATGTCCACCAGTGCGATCCCGATTCCATCGCGTAGCAAACCAGGGTGAAGGAGACGGCGGCTAGGCCGAACAGGGAAAGCGAATCCATGACGAGGGGATGTAGAGCCCTGAAGTGGAGGGGCAACCCTAATCCTCCCCGGCACGGGGAGGTGGCAGGCCGAAGGCCTGACGGAGGGGGGCCTCACACAGGACGCCCTTTGCCGCACGCCCCCTCCACCAGCTTCGCTGGTCCCCCTCCCCGTGCCGGGGAGGATTTAGGGGATGATCAACCGCGCGATCAGGCCGGGTGCATTATCGCCCAGCTCGAATCGCCCGCCATGCAGCCGCGCCACCGCCTCGATCAGCGCCATGCCCAGCCCCGCCCCCGGCGTCGTGCGCGCCGTGTCGAGTCGGCCGAACCGCTTCAGCGCCTGGGCCCGGTCCGCCTCCGCGATACCCGGGCCGTGATCCTCCACCTGGAAGACGATGCCCTCGGCTCCGTCGCTCAGCCGCAGCGTGACCTGCCCGCCCGATGCACCATGCTTCAGCGCATTGTCGATCAGGTTGGACAGCGCCTGGCTCATCAGTTCGCGGTGCAGCGGCAAGGGCGCGGGCCGCGCCTCGACCTCGATCAGGAAACGAAGCCCCGCATCCTCGGCGACCGGCGCATAGAGTTCGCCGATCTCCTCGACCAGCTCGACCGGCGAGGCCAGGGTGAAGCGGTCGCGGGTCACCGACTCGGACCGGCTGATCTCGATCACCATGGTCAGCATGCGCATGATCAGGTCGGTTTCGACCAGCAGCCCGCCCAGCGCCGCCTCGCGCTGGGTCGGATCGGCGATCAGCACCGCCTGTTCGGTCTTAGTCCGCAAGCGCGCCAGCGGCGAGCGCAGGTCGTGCGCCAGGCTGTCGGTGACGACGCGCAATTCGGCCATCAGCTGCTCGATCTTGCCCAGCATCGCGTTCAGTCGCTCGGCCAGCCGGTCGAAGGCGTCGCCTTCATCGTCGCCCGACCGCACCTGCGACACGCGCCGCGTCAGGTCGCCCTCGCCCGCCGCGTCGATCACCGCAACGATCGTGTTCAGCCGCCCCGCGACATAGCGCGCCAGCACCAGCCCGGTGCCGACGCCCAGCATCAGCGACAGGAACACCGCCAGCGCGAGCGCCCGCTCGATCGCGACCTGCTGCGCCTCGATCAGGTCGAGCGGCCGCCCGACCAGCAACCAGTCGCCACCGATGGGATGCAGCGTATAGCCCGCCTCGCGCGAGGCCCATACGCCGTCGCGGCCCAGCACCGCCACCCGGAACGGCGTATCGGCCAGCGGCACCGCCAGATGACGCGGCGCATAGCCCGCCACCCGGTGCCCCTGCGGATCGAAGATGGCCAGCACCAGCGACACGTCGCCGGGTTCGCGCGCTTCCTTGATCGCATCGGCCAGCGCGGGGAGAGCCCCCGTGCGCCACACGGCCCGCAGCGCGTCGGCCTGTTCGACGATCTCGCGGTGGAGCGCCGCCACCGCGTCCGCACTGGTCTGCTTCCAGATGAAACCGACCAGGGCCAGATTGGACACCAGCGCCAGCGCGATCGACAGCAGCGCGATCCGCGCCGAGATCGTCAGGCGAAGCTTCACCCTTCGACGGCCAGCCTGTAACCCGCGCCGCGAACGGTGTGCAGGATCGGCGTGCCGAACCCTTCCTCCAGCTTGCGCCGCAGCCGCCCGATATGGACGTCGACCACGTTGGAGCCCGGGTCGAAATGGTAATTCCAGATCTTCTCCAGCATCATCGTGCGGGTGACGACCTGTCCGGCATGGCGCGCCAGGAATTCCAGCAAGTTGAACTCACGCGCGCCGACCGGGATGATCTTGCCCGCCCGCGTCACGGTACGCGCCAGCAGGTCGATCTCCAGGTCACCGACCGACAGCTTGGTGCGGGTCGGCTCGGACGCCGCCCGGTCGGACCGGCGCACCAGCGCCTCGATCCGCGCCGACAGCTCGGCGAAGGAGAAGGGCTTGCACAGATAATCGTCCGCGCCCGCCTTCAGCCCATCGACCCGGTCGTCGACCGTGGCCAGCGCCGACAGGACCAGCACCGGCGTCGAGATGCCCGCCGCCCGGATCGCGCTGACCATCGCCAGCCCGTCGAGACGCGGCAGCATCCGGTCGGCGATGATCAGGTCGAATATGCCCTCGCTCGCCAGGAACAGGCCGTCGCGGCCGTCCCCGCATTGCTCCACGGCATAGCCCGCTTCGGCCAGGCCCTTGGCGACATAGGCGGCGGTGGAGGCGTCATCTTCGACGATCAGGATCTTGCGGCTCATCGGCTCGTCTGCTCCGGCATAGGGCGACTTTCACAGTGTCTGCGTCGGTCCAAAGGGCTCCACGTCCGCCCCCCGACCGTCACGAAAAGGCCGGCGGAAAGCGCGCTCTCCGCCGGCCCCGACGGCACCCCCGGGAGTGTCGGGCGCCGAGCTCTTTGAACTCTGTGGGCCAAGAGCTACCCCCGGACGGGCTACCTCGGGGTGACCATAATGTGACAAATACGTCATGCACCCTGCAATATCGCCCAACATCCCATTTCATCCGACGATCCGTTTCATAACCAACGGACTTTTCAGCAAATTCTGGGGATTCCCAGGATGATTTGGGCTATGGTAGGTCGATCATGATGGCTGCTCCCTTCCTTGTTCCAGCGCCGTTCGATGAAGAACGCCGCCTCGCCACCCTGCAGGCGCACGCCCTGCTTGACAGCGAACCGGAGGCGGAGTTCGACGCCCTGGTCTCGCTCGCGGCCGATATGCTGGGCTGTCCGGTCGCGGCGCTGACCCTGGCCGATCGCGACCGGTTCTGGATCAAGTCGGGCGTCGGCCCCCTGCCCAGCCAGATGCCGCGTGAGGTCGCCTTTTGCGACAAGACCATCCAGTCGCCCGACCTGATGATGGTCCCCGATCTGACCGAGGACCCACGCTTCGCCGTCAATCCCTTCGTCACCGGCGATGCGCATACCCGCTTCTATGCCGGCATGCCGATCCGGGTGCCCGACCTGGACGGCGCGCCCCAGGCGATCGGTTCGCTCTGCGTCATGGATGCCATGCCGCGTTCGCTGAGCCCGGCGGGGGAGCAGACGCTGCGCCACCTCGCCCGGCTGGCCGAGGCACTGATCGCCGCGCGCGCCATCGCCCGGCGCGCCAATGCCATGGCGGAGCTGAGCGAGCGTCAGGCGGAGGATTTGCGCGCCAAGGATCGGACGGTGCGCAAGGTCGAGCGACTGGCCATGATCGGATCGTGGCACACCATCTTGGGCACCGGGCAGGCGAGCTGGTCGGACGGCGTCTATCGCATCCACGAATTGCGGCCGGGCCAGACCTTCACGGTCGAACAGGGCCTATCCTATTATCCGCCCGAGGCGCGGGCCGTCCTGCGCGCGACGATCGATCACACGGTGCGCACCGGCGAGCCGTTCGACATCGAACTGGATTTCGTGACTGCGCTGGGCCGCCAGCGTCGCGTCCGGGTGATGGGCGAGCGCGAGATGCTGGACGGCAAGCCGCACGGGCTGGTCGGACTGTTTCAGGACGTGACCGAGCGCCACGCGCTGGAAACCCAGCTGCGCCGCAACGCCGACACCGATGCGCTGACCGCGCTGTCGAACCGCGCCGCCTATGACCGCGCGCTGGAGGCGGCGATCGCCCGGTCGATCGAGGATACGACGCCGCTCGGCCTGGTGCTGATCGATCTGGACGGGTTCAAGCTGATCAACGACACGATGGGGCATCTGGCGGGGGACGAGGTGCTGCGCATCGTCGGCGACCGGCTGCGCGCCGACTGGCTGAAGGACAGTTTCGTGGCGCGGCTGGGCGGGGACGAATTCGGGGTGATCGTCCATGACCCTGCCCTGCTCGCCGAGCCGGAATCGCTGCGGGCACGGATCGAGGCGCTGCTGGCGATCTCGGTCACCATCGACGGGCTGACGATGAGTTGCGCGGGCACCGTCTGCGTCACCCTGCGCCCGCCGGAAAGCGGGACGGTGCGCGATTTCATGCACCATGCCGACAGCCGCCTCTACGCCGCCAAGCGCGACCGGGTCGGCGAGCGCCGACGTGGCGACCGGCGACAGGCGGGATAGCGACGATCGGGGGCCGGGGGGCGGGGGCCGGATCGTCATGCGATATTCACCCCCGCCACCCTATCGCGATCCCTTCTAAGGAGATCGCTAGCATGAAGACTTTCGCCATCTTCGCCTTCGGTGCTGCGGCCGTCATTCTACCGACCGCCATGCCTGCCACCGCCGCGACCATCGCCAACCCCGCCTCGACCTTCTGCGCGACGATGGGCGGCCGATCCGTTTCGGCTACGCTGGCCGATGGCGGGGCAATCGGCCTGTGCTATTTGCCGGGGAAGAAAATCGTCGAGGAATGGACGCTGTTCCGCATGTTCAACGGCAAGAAGCCAGCCCCCCGGAACAATCCGTTCCGCTGACGCCCTCACGGGCACCGGCCCTTCCCTCCGGGCCATACCGCCCCATATAGCGGGTCCATGTCTTCGCGCGCCCGCGTCCTTGTCCTGAACTCCGCGCTCGGCCCCCTCGACTATCGTGTGCCGCACGGGATGACGGTCGAGCCGGGGTCGATCGTCGTTGCGCCGCTCGGTCCCCGCCAGTTGCTCGGCGTGGTGTGGGAGCCGGAGAGGATGCCGTCGGATGCCGAGGTCGGCGACAATCGCCTGCGCCCCCTGCTGGGCGTCGCGGATGCGCCGCCTCTGCCCGACGCGCTGCGGCGGTTGATCGAGTGGACGGCGGACTATTATCTCGCTTCCCCCGCCGCGGTGGTGCGCATGGCGCTGTCCTCCACCTCCGCGCTGGAGGGCGCGCGAACCGTCACCGAGTATCGCGTGACCGGCCATGTCCCCGACCGCCTGACCCCGCAGCGGAGGCAGGCGCTGGAGCGGATCGGCGACCGCCAGGGCCTGATCCGCGAACTGGCGACGATGGCCGATGTCTCCGACGCGGTGATTCGGGGCCTCGTGAAGAACGGCGCGATCGAAGGCGTCGAGGTCGATATCGACAGCCCCTTCCCTCTGCCCGACCCGAACCATCACCGCCCCGAGCTGTCCGAGGACCAGCGCGCGGCGGCGGACATTCTGGTCGCTGGCGTCACCTCGCATAGTTTCCAGCCGGTGCTGCTCGACGGCGTGACCGGATCGGGCAAGACCGAGGTCTATTTCGAGGCGGTGGCGCAGGCGATCGCCGAGGGACGGCAGGTGCTGGTCCTGCTCCCCGAAATCGCGCTGACCGAGCCGTTCCTGAAGCGCTTCCACGACCGCTTCGGCTGTGAGCCGGTGGCGTGGCATTCGGGCCTGCGCTCCTCGCAGCGACGCCGCGCCTGGCGGGCCATTGCCAGCGGCCAGGGGCTGGTGACGGTTGGCGCGCGCTCGGCCTTGTTTCTGCCCTATGCCAATCTCGGCCTGATCGTCGTCGACGAGGCGCACGAGACCAGCTTCAAGCAGGAAGACGGCGTCCATTATCACGCGCGCGACGTGGCGGTGATGCGCGGCAAGTTCGAGCCCTGCCCGGTGATCCTCGCCTCGGCCACCCCCGCCATCGAGACGCGGCAGCAGGTGGCGCTGGGCCGCTATACCGAGGTCAAGCTGCCCGGCCGCTTCGGCCCCGCCCAGATGCCGACGATCGAGGCGATCGACCTGATCCAGAACCCGCCCGAGCGCGGCCGCTGGATCGCGCCCAAGCTGGTCGCCGCGATGAAGGAGGTGCTGGAGAAGCGCGAACAATCGCTGCTCTACCTCAACCGCCGCGGCTATGCGCCGCTAACCCTGTGCCGGACCTGCGGGCATCGGTTCCAATGCCCCAACTGCACCGCCTGGATGGTCGAGCACCGGTTGGTCCGGCGACTGGCCTGCCATCATTGCGGCCATGTCCTGCCCACGCCGCGTGCCTGCCCCGAATGCGACGGCGAGGACACGCTGGTCGCCTGCGGCCCCGGCGTCGAGCGGATCGCGGACGAAGCGACGGCGCTGTTTCCCGAGGCGAAGATCGCCGTCGTCACCTCCGACACGATATGGTCCCCCGCCAAGGCGGCGGAGTTCGTCGGGCGGATGGAGGCGGGCGACATCGATATCGTCGTCGGCACGCAGCTGATCACCAAGGGCTATCATTTCCCCAACCTGACGCTCGTCGGGGTAATCGACGCCGATCTCGGATTGGACGGCGGCGACCTGCGCGCGGCGGAACGGACCTTCCAGCAAATCCGGCAGGTGTCGGGCCGCGCCGGGCGCGGGGCCAAGCCGGGCCATGTCTTCATCCAGACGCACAGCCCGAAGGCGCAGGTGATGCAGGCGCTGGTAACAGGCGATGCCGAGGCTTTCTATACGGCCGAAACCGAGGCACGGCGCGATGCCGATGCGCCGCCCTTCGGCCGCTATGCCGCGATCATCGTGTCATCGGAAGATCAGGGCGCCGCACAGTCCACCGCCAACGCCATTGCCCGCGCGGCGCCGAAGGTGGACGGGATGCACGTCTTCGGACCCGCGCCCGCGCCGCTTTCAATGCTGCGCGGACGGCATCGGTTTCGGTTGCTGGTCCATGCCCGGCGGGCGCTGGCGGTACAGGATGTCATTCGCGAATGGCTGGGCGGCTTGGAATGGTCCGCAAAGGTGCGCGTCGCGGTGGATGTGGACCCGTACAGCTTTTTGTGAGGGCGCCGATCGCCCCAAACACGCCCCTCCCGCAGGCGGGAGGGGATGGGGGAGGGAAAGCCGCAGGCATAGGTCTCGGTGAGACTCCCCGCCCTCCCCCATCCCCTCCCGTTTACGGGAGGGGAGCGGCTAGAGGGTAGCGGAGGACGCTATCAGAACCCCTTCTTCAGCGTCACGAACCACTGGCGCGGGGCACCCGCGAGTAGCGTCTGGTTGTCGCCGCTGGCGGTGAAGCCGTTGGTGCCGATGGTCGAGATATAGCTCTTGTCGGTCAGGTTGGTCACGCTGCCCTCGATCGAGAAGCCGCCCCATTCCTGCGGGAACCGATAACCGATGCTGGCATCGACCAGCACGCGGCCCGCGACCGACTGGTCGTTCAGATAGGTGAAGTAGCGCTTCGACATATAGTCCGCGCCGACGCGGCCGAAGAAGCGGCTGTCGTCATAGACCAGCTCGCCCTTGACCATGTTCTGCGGCGTGTCGACGACATAGCGCCCCTTCTCGGCCAGCAGATTGCCCGAACCGTCGCGCACCGTCTGCTGATAGGTGGCGTGGTTGTAGGAATAGCTGGCCAGCGCCGAGAAGGCGGGGGTCAGGCGGTAGAAGGCCGAAACCTCCGCGCCATAGCTTTCGACGCCGCCGACATTGTTCAGCGTCGGCGGAATGCCCTGGATCGCGGTGCCGATCGAGTAGGTCAGCAGGCGGTCGGAAAAGTCGATATAGTAACCGGCCGCCGACAGCTGCAGCCCGCCGGTGCGATAGCGCACACCGCCCTCGGCGGTCTTCGACTTTTCAGGGCGCACGGTGCCCGACACCGCGTTGAACGCAGCCTGGCTGATCGAGAAGGGCGGCGCGGTCGCGGCGGCGATGAAGGCGCGCATATTCTCGGTATAGCTGGCGAACAGTTCGGCCTGGTTGCCCAGATGCAGCACCGCGCCGATCTGCGGCAGGAACCAGTCTTCGCTCTTGATCTTGCCGCGCGCCAGCGTGCCCGCCAGCGTGTTGGCCTGGTTGCGCACGCGCACGCCCTTCCAGCCGCCGTTCAGCGTCAGCTGGCCGATATCGAGCGTGTCGCCGATCGAATATTGCAGCGTCTCGGTATCGTATTTGCCGTTCCACACGGTCGCCATCGGATTGCTCTGGAAGTCCAGCGCATTGCGGTTCGGCGTCGCGGTGTCGGTCATGCCATAGAGGCGACGCGCCTGGTGCAGCGTGTTGCTCTCATACCAACCGGTCAGGGCCAGCGTGTTGACACCCGTCTTCAGCGCCAGCTTGGCGATGGTCCCTGCGCGGGCCAGGCTGTATTCGGTCGTGCGGAACGACAGCGGCGCCGGATTGGCGATCGGCGTACCGTCGGCATTGGGTGCGCCCGCGACCGTCGGAGTATAGGGCGTGATCCACGACCCCTGCCCCTTGTTGTGATGATAATAGCTGGTCGAGGTCAGCGACAGCGCGTCGGTCAGCTTGGCGGCGAAGGTGATCCCGCCCAGATAGTCGCGGCGCAGACCGGCGGCATCATAATAGCCGTCGTCCAGCGTGATCCCGCTCGGCAGGCCGATCTGCACGCCCGCATAAGGCGCGGTGAAGCCGGTCAGCGAACCGTTGTTCTTGGCTGCATAAGCCGCGGCTGCTGCGCCGTTCGTCGCCTGCTTGGCGTAGAGGATCGCAAGCGGATAATCGTTCGAGATATTGTCGTTATAGAGCCCGCGACGCTTGATGATATCGAGGCTCAGATCCTGATAGTCGTTCTCGCGGCGATCCGAGAAGTTGAAGAAGCCGGTGATCGAGCCGCGATCGCCGAAATCCTTGACGATCTTGGCATTGGCCTGATGCTGACGCTGGCTGCCATAACCCTTCCACTTGTCGGTGGTCAGATAGGCATAGCTCAGATAGCCCTTCAGGCCGCCGCCCAGGTCGCCGCTGTCGGCGCGGACGAAGCCACGGATGGTGTTGTTGCTGCCATAGGTGCCCGAGGCGGCCAGCGCGGCGGTGTCGGACGGCGCGCGGCTGGTGAACTCGATCGTGCCGCCCAGATTGCTGGTCGATGCGGTGCCCAGCGCGCCCGCACCCTGCGCCACGCTGGTCGAGGCGATGTTCTCGGAGATGATCGCACGGCTGATGTGCAGGCCGTTGGTCGGGCCATAGCTCATATCGCCCAGCGGCACGCCGTCGAGCGTGAAGCCCAGGCGGTTCTGGTCGAAGCCGCGCAGCGAGATCTTGGTCGACCATTCATAGGCGCCGAACGGATCGGCCGACTGGAAATTGACGCCCGGCAGCTTCGAGATCGCCTTGAGCGGCGAGGTGCCCGGGGTCAGGCGCTCCAGATCGGCGGCGGTGACGGTCTGGATCTGACGGCTCTGGCCAAAGCCGAGCACGACGACGTCGCCCGAGGCACCGGCCTGGTCATCGGTCGCGGCGGGGGTCGCCGGATCGGCCGCGACCGGATCGGCCGCGCTGGCGACGGCGGCCTGGGCGGGCAGGGTCTGCGCCGACACCGCAGGCGCGATCAAAGCGATCGGCGCGACCGTACCCAGCAACTTCATGATCTTCATTTCGCCCCCAATGGCTCTTTCACGGATGAGGCGGGCGCATGGGACCGGGGCATGACATGTCCGCGACAACGCGGTGACCGGATTGTGACGGAGGCGGAATGTGCTTTCCGGGTCACGCCCGAATTCGCTCTCTCACGGGGGCACGAAAAAGGGGTCGGGCAACCCCTGTTGCCCGACCCCCTGCCCTATGGTCTTCCGGCGAGGATCAGCGCGCGATGCCGCCCGCTGCCAGCACCGCCAGCGTGACCAGATCGCCGGCCGTCGAGGTCATCGGCGCGATCTGGACCGGCTTTTCCATGCCGATCAGCATCGGGCCGATCATGCTGTCGCCGCCCAGTTCGCGGAGCAGCTTGGCCGAGATATTGGCCGACTGCAGCCCCGGCATGATGAGGACATTGGCCGGACCCGACAGGCGCGAGAAGGGGAAGTTCGCCATCTGCTTGGGGTTCAGCGCGACGTCGGGCGCCATGTCGCCTTCATATTCGAAGCCGACCTGCCGCTTGTCGAGCGCGGCCACGCCGTCGCGGACATTGTCGATCCACTGGCCTTCCGGGTTGCCGAAGGTCGAGTAGGACAGGAACGCCACGCGCGGCTCATGCCCCATGCGGCGCGCGACCGCCGCGGTGCGCTCGGCGATGTCGGCCAGTTCCTCGCCCGAGGGACGCTCGTTGACCGTGGTGTCGGCGATGAAGACGGTGTGGCTCTGCCCGACGAGCAGGTGGATGCCGAACGGCACCTTGCCGTCGACCGGATCGATGACCCGGCGAATCTCGCGGAAGCTCTGCGCATAAGTGCGGGTGATGCCGGTGATCATCGCATCGGCCTGGCCCAGTTGCAGCATCACCGAGCCGAAGATGTTGCGGTCCTGATTGATCATCCGCTCGGCATCGCGGCGCAGATAACCGCGACGCTGGAGCCGCTCGTACAGGAAGTCGACCATCTGCGGCACCATCTCCGAGGTGCGGCTGTTATGGACCTCATATTCCTTGGGATTGGTAACGCCCAGCGCCTTCAGGCGATCGTACACGTCGTCGCGGCCGACCAGCACCGGCGTGCCGTAGCCGCCTTCCTTGAAGGCGATGGCGGCGCGCAGCACCACTTCCTCTTCGCCTTCCGCGAACAGTACACGCTTCGGATGCGCCCGGGCGCCTTCATAGGCCAGCGTCAGCACCGAGGTGGTCGGGTTCAGGCGCGCACGCAGTTTCTGGCGATAGGCGTCCATGTCCAGGATCGGCCGCGTCGCCACGCCCGAATCCATCGCCGCCTTGGCCACCGCAGAGGGGACCAGCTCCATCAGGCGTGGGTCGAAGGGCGCGGGGATGATATATTCGGGACCGAAGCTGTGCTGCGTGCCATAGGCCAGCGCGACTTCTTCCGGCACGCGCTGACGCGCCAGTTCGGCGATGGCGTTGGCGGCGGCGATCTTCATCTCGTCGTTGATGCCGGTCGCGCGCACGTCGAGCGCGCCGCGGAAGATGAAGGGGAAGCCGATGACGTTGTTGACCTGGTTCGGATAGTCCGAACGCCCGGTCGCGACGATCGCGTCGGGGCGCGCGGCCTTCGCCAGTTCGGGGCGGATTTCCGGTTCCGGGTTGGCCATCGCGAAGATGATCGGCGAAGGTGCCATGTCCTTGACCATCTCGGGCTTCAGCGCACCCGCCGCCGAAAGCCCCAGGAACACGTCCGCGCCGTGCAGCGCCTCGGTCAGGGTGCGGCGGTCGGTGGCGGCGGCGTGCGCCGACTGCCACTGGTTGATGTCGTCGCGGCCCTGATAGATCACGCCGGTGCGGTCGCACATGATGACGTTGTCGTGGCGCACGCCCATCGCCTTCATCAGCTCGGTGCAGGCGATCGCCGCCGCGCCCGCGCCGTTGACCACGACCTTGATCTCGTCCAGCCGCCGCTTGGTCAGCAGGCAGGCGTTGATGAGACCCGCCGCGCAGATGATCGCGGTGCCGTGCTGGTCGTCATGGAAAACGGGGATGTTCATCCGCTCGCGCAGCGTCTGCTCGATGATGAAGCATTCCGGTGCCTTGATGTCTTCCAGGTTGATGCCGCCGAAGCTCGGCTCCATCAGCTCGATCGCGTCGATGATCCGGTCGACATCCTCGGTCTTCAGCTCGATATCGATCGAGTCGACATCGGCGAAGCGCTTGAACAGGACGGCCTTGCCCTCCATCACCGGCTTGGATGCCAGTGCGCCCAGATTGCCCAGGCCCAGGATCGCGGTGCCGTTGGAGATGACCGCGACCAGATTGCCCTTGGCGGTATAGTCGTACGCGGTGGCGGGATCTTCGGCGATGGCCAGCACCGGCACCGCGACGCCGGGCGAATAGGCCAGCGCCAGGTCACGCTGCGTCGCCATCGGCTTGGACGCGATGATCTCGATCTTGCCGGGGCGCCCCTCGGAGTGGAACAGCAGGGCCTCGCGCTCGGAGAACTGGTCGGTGGGTTCGTCGGACATGCGCGCGGCCTTCGATGCTGTGGATACAAGGACGCTACGGCTCTTGAAGCTTTCGGGCACGGCTGACAACCCTGTCACGCGGGAGTTTTGCCGCCCTAGGCAAGGCGAAGCATCAGCCTTATACATTGATCTATGGAGCATGAGCCCGGCATTTTCGAGCAGCGTGACAAGGCGGCGGAGTTAGCCGCCGACAAACGCGCGCGGGCTGATTTCAAGGCGGGCCGTTTCGTAAGCCATGCAAAGATGGCCGAATGGCTGAAGACCTGGGGCACCCCCGATCGCAAGCCCCTGCCCCCCGAATGGCTGAAATAAGCTGGTCGATTCAGGCCTCGCTCCAACTCGCCGCGATCGTCGATTATATAGAGCTGTTTGATCCCGACGCTGCTCGGCGCTTGGGTGAAAGACTGATCGACGTCGCCGAATCCCTGCGGCAATTCCCGGATCGCGGTAGGCCCATTTCTCATGGCCGCCGCGAGATGGTGACAGTTCGTCCTTATATCCTGCGCTACGAACATCACGGCGACACCGTCCTGATCCTCGGCATCCGCCACGCCACCCAACTTTCCGACGATTGAAGAAGCCCCATGACCACCCCCACCCCGATGATGGCGCAGTATCTGACGCTGAAGGCCGAGGCCGAGGATTGCCTGCTCTTCTACCGGATGGGCGATTTCTTCGAGTTGTTCTTCGACGATGCGCGCATCGCCTCAGGCGTGCTGGACATCGCGTTGACCTCGCGCGGGGAGCATGAAGGCGAGAAGATTCCGATGTGCGGCGTGCCTGTCCATGCCGCGACCGCCTATCTGCAGCGCCTGATCAAGGCCGGGCACCGCGTCGCCATCGCCGAGCAGACGGAGACGCCCGCCGAGGCCAAGGCGCGCGGCGGGTCGAAGGCGCTGGTCGCGCGCGGCATCGTGCGGGTGGTGACGGCAGGCACGCTGACCGAGGAGGCGCTGCTCGACGCCAAGTGCGACAATTGGTGCGTCGCGATCGGCGAGGCGGGCGGCGCGGTGGCGCTGGCCGCCGCCGACATCTCGACCGGCCGGTTCGTGGTGATCGACGTGAAGCCGGATGCGCTGGGGGCCGAACTCGCCCGCCTCGCCGCCGCCGAAGTGGTCGCCGCCGAAAATGCCGCGCACGCCGATGCTGCGACGACGCTGCGCCCGTCGGCGACCTTCGACAGCGGCAGCGGCGAGGACCGGCTGAAGCGGCTTTACGGCGTCGCCACGCTGGACGGCTTCGGTCAGTTCAGCCGCGCCGGGCTGTCGGCGGCGGGCGGGCTGGTCGCCTATCTCGACCATACCGCCAAGGGTGCCCTGCCCTTCCTCCGCCCGCCGGTGCTGAACCAGGCGGCGGGCGCGATGGCGATCGACGCGGCGACGCGCGAGAGCCTGGAGCTGACCCAGACCGCCAACGGCCAGCGCAAGGGCTCGCTGCTCGATGCGGTGGACAGGACGGTGACGGGCGCGGGTGCGCGGGCGCTGGCAGGGGATATCGGCGCGCCGTTGATGGACCGGGATGCGATCGAGGCGCGGCTCGATCTGGTGCAGCATTTCCATGACGATGCGGGGCTTCGCGAAAGGCTGCGCGCGGCCTTGCGGGCGCTGCCCGATATCGGTCGCGCTATCGGGCGGATCGCGGCCGGACGGGGTTCTCCGCGCGATCTGGGGCAGTTGCGCGACGGCCTCGACGGAGCCTGGGCGCTGTCCGAGCAACTGACGGACGGCCCTCCCCTGCTGCGCGAGACAACACCCCGTTTGCGCGGCCATGGCGAACTGATCGACCTGCTCCGCCGCGCGCTTGTCCCCTCGCCGCCGATCGAGGCGAGCGAGGGCGGCTATATCGCGGCGGGCTATGACGTGGCGCTCGACGACCTGCGCGATGCGGGCGCGGGCGGACGCCGCGCCATCGCCGCGCTGGAGGCCGAGTTCCGCCAGAAGACCGGCATCACCGCGCTGAAGATCCGTCACAATGGCGTGCTCGGCTATCATGTCGAGGTACCCGCGCGCTCAGCCGATGCGCTGATGAAGCCGGATTCGGGCTTTACCCATCGCCAGACGCTGGCGGGCGTGGTCCGCTTCAACACGCCCGAGCTGCACGAGGTCGCCAGCAAGGTCGCGCAGGCCGGTGCCCATGCACTGGCCGCCGAGGCCGCGCATCTGGAGGAACTGACCGCCGCCGCGCTCGCCTCGCGCGAAGGGATCGCCGCGACGGCGGATGCGCTCGCCCGGCTGGATGTCGCGAGCGGGCTGGCCGAGCGCGCGGTCGAGGGCGGCTGGGGGCGGCCCGAACTGGTGGACCACAGCTGTTTCGACGTGACGGGCGGGCGGCATCCGGTGGTCGAGGCGGCGGTCGCACGCTCGGGCGAGCGGTTCGTCGCCAATGACTGTTCGCTGTCGGAAAGCTCGCGGCTCTGGCTGGTGACGGGGCCGAATATGGGCGGCAAGTCGACCTTTCTCCGCCAGAACGCGCTGATCGCGGTGCTGGCGCAAGCCGGGTCCTATGTCCCCGCCACGCACGCCAAGATCGGGCTGGTCGACCGGCTGTTCAGCCGGGTCGGCGCGTCGGACAATCTGGCGCGGGGCCGCTCGACCTTCATGGTCGAGATGGTCGAAACCGCCGCGATCCTGGCACAGGCCACCCCGCGCAGCTTCGTCATTTTGGACGAAGTGGGCCGCGGCACCTCGACCTATGACGGCCTGGCGATCGCCTGGGCGGTGGTGGAGGCGATCCACGAGGATAATCGCTGCCGCTGCCTGTTCGCGACTCACTATCACGAACTGACACGGCTGGCCGAGCGCTGCGAGGCGCTGTCGCTCCACCATGTCCGCGCGCGCGAGTGGAAGGGCGAACTGGTGCTGCTGCATGAGGTTTCGGAAGGGCCTGCCGATCGCTCCTACGGCCTGGCGGTGGCGCGCCTCGCCGGGATGCCGCCCGCGACGGTGGCGCGCGCCAAGGCGGTGCTCGCCAAGCTGGAGGCGGGCCGTGCCAAGACCGGCGGGCTGGCGGCGGGTCTGGACGACCTACCCCTGTTCGCGGCAGCCGCGCAGATCGAAGAGGAGCAATGCGACGCGATCCGGGCGGAGGTGGAGAAGCTCGACGTCGACGCCCTGTCCCCGCGCGAGGCGCTGGATGCGCTGTACAAGCTGAAGGCGTTGGCGCGGGAGGGGTAAGCCCCTCTCCGTGCCCCGGCGGAGGCCGGGGCCCAGTTGCGGTGAACGATCAAAGGCGTGGGACGGCTTGCCTCCCCCGCGCCGGGTAGCGCGCCATCAACTGGGTGGAGCCTGGGCCCCGGCCTTCGCCGGGGTCGAAGATAGGGTGGGCACCCACACCCCAGCGCCCTGCAACGGGGGCAGTCCGCGCACTTCGACTTTGCTCGGCGCGAACGGACGGTGATGTAACTGGCGAGAGGCTCAGCACGCTCATCAAAAAGCGGGAAAGTGGGGAGCTTCTGTTGCCCGGTGCTCCCCGTACCGCTGGATTCCCCTTCTGTTGCCCGGTGGGGTCCGACCGCGCTATTTTGGTGTAATGTCAGGCCGTGAGGCCCTCAATTACGCCGCAATCGCGAGTGCTTCGTTATCGTTGGCACTTGTGAGTATGGGCCGTTGCGGTGGTCCCATTCCGAACGAAAACAGCGCTTTTCAACACACGTCGATCCTGGTTCGGCCCCGTCAGAAACGGTGTCCAAGTACACCACCTTTTATGGTGGAGCCGCCGGGTACTGCCCCCGGGTCCGCTGCGTCTATTACTCGCCGCAGTTTATCGTCATAGCCGGGTGAAACCCGGCACGAAGGGATATAGGTATCCCGGCGGGTTTACGCAAATGCCTTTCGCTCGCCCCAATTTGGGTCCATGGGGAGCTCCATGTTGACCCAGCGGTCCCGTTATGCGCTGCGCGCGATGCTATTCCTGGCGGAGATGCCTGCCGATGGTCCGCCGACCTCGATGACGCGCATCGCGACCGAGGCGAATGTCCCGCGCAAGTTTCTGGAGCTGATCCTCGCCGACCTGAAGGGCGCGCAGCTGCTCGACAGCCAGCGTGGCAAGATGGGCGGATACCGCCTCGCGCGGCCCGCGCACCTGATCTCGCTGGGCGACATCATCCGCACGATCGAGGGGCCGCTCGCGCTGGTGCCGTGCGTCAGCCGGACGGCTTACCGCCCCTGCAACGACTGCAAGAGCGAGGCGGATTGCGCCATCCGCCATGCGATGATGCGGGTGCGCGACGAGACGGCGCGGATTCTGGACGGGACCAGCCTGGCAGACGCCACCGCCAAGAAGCTGGCGGCGGCGTAAACTCCCTCACCTCATCAACTCCGCACCACCGCGGCGAAGGCCGGGGTCTAGTTGCAGTGAGCGATCGAAGGCGGAAAGCCGCCGCCTCCCACGCAACGTCGTCCCGCCCCCCCAGCCTGGTGGCGACTGGCCCCCGGCCTTCGCCGGGGTGGCGCGATAAATTATGGACGCCGCGCGCGCAGTTCGTCGCGGATTTCGCGAAGCAGCGCGACATCGGCGGGTTCGGCCTTTGGCTCGGCGGCGGCAACCGCCTTGTCCTTCTCGAACATCGCGGTTGCGCGGTTCACGGTGCGGATCAGCAGGAAGATGATGAAGGCGACGATCACGAAATTGACCGCCTGCGTCACGAATGCACCATAGCCGAGCAGCGGCACGCCCGCTTTCTTCAGCGCCGCGTAATCGGTCAGCGAGCCCGCATAATTGGCCGGAATCGGCCCCATCCGAACGAAATAGCTGGAGAAATCCAGCCCGCCGAAGATCTTGCCGATGACCGGCATCAGCACGTCGTCGGTCAGCGACGTCACGATCTTGCTGAACGCCGCGCCGATAATCACCGCCACCGCCAGGTCGAGGACATTGCCCCGCGCGATGAAGGCCCGAAATTCCTTGAGCATCGCCCACTCCCTCAAATCGATGAAGTTCAACGCTATCGTCGCTTTTGCCCTTCGCCAAGGGACCGCCGCGTCTTATATAGCCGATACAGTTGATGGAGGATTTGTCGAATGCGTCGTTCCGCCCTTGCCCTGACCCCGGTCGTGATGGCCGTCGCCCTGTCGGGCTGCGGCATGAACAGCGTGCCGACGGCGGAGGAAAACGTTAAGGCGAAATGGGCCGATGTCCAGGCCGCCTATCAGCGCCGCGCCAACCTGATCCCCAATCTCGAGGCGACGGTGAAGGGCGCCGCCGCGTCGGAAAAGTCGATCCTGACCGAGGTGGTCAACGCCCGCGCCAAGGCGACCTCGGTCCAGGTGACCGGCGCGGACCTGTCCGACCCCGCCAAGATGCAGCAGTTCGCGCAGGCGCAGGGCCAGCTGAGCGGCTCGCTCGGCCGGCTGCTCGCCAATGTCGAGGCCTATCCGAACCTGAAGAGCCAGGACAATTTCCAGACCTTCATGAGCCAGCTGGAGGGCACCGAGAACCGCATCAACATCGCGATCGGCGATTATAACAAGGCGGTGGAGGCGTATAACGTCCGCATCCGCACCTTCCCCGACGCGATCGGCGCCAAGGTCTTTTACGGTGCCAAGCCGATGACGCCCTATCAGGCGACCACCCCAGGGGCCGAGAACGCGCCCAAGGTGAACTTCGGTAACTGATCCTACCTCGATGACCCGGTTCACCCGGCTGCTCCGCCCGGTCCTCGGGCTCTGGCTGATCCTCTGCGCCGTCCCCGTGATGGCGCAGACCTTCCCCAAGTTCGACGGACTGGTCGTCGACGCCGCGAACAAGCTCGACCCCGCCACCAAGGCGCAGCTCGAGGCGAAGCTGGAGTCCCTGCAAAGGGATACCGGCCGCCAGCTGGTGGTCGCGACAATCCCCGATCTGCAGAACTATCCGATCGAGGATTATGGCTATCGGCTGGGTCGCGCCTGGGGTGTCGGGCTGAAGGACGCCGACAATGGCGCGATCCTGTTCGTCGCACCCAATGAGGGCAAGGGCCAGCGCGGGCCCCGGCTGGAGGTCGGGCGCGGGCTGGAGCCGATCCTGACCGACGCCTGGTCGTCGCAGATGATTCGTACGCTGATGTTGCCGCGCCTTCGCGAATCGGGGGACATATCGGGTGCGATGAACGCCGGTGCGGATGCCGTCATCGCCCAGCTGCGCGCCTCGCCGGAGGAGGCCAGAGCGAAGGTGGCCGAGGCTGCGAAGCAGTTCGATCGTCAGCATCAACGTGGCGGCGGGGATGCCAATGGCTTTCCGATCTTCGTCATATTGATCGTGTTCATCGGCGCATTCGTCGTTCTCGCCATCGTCCGCCGCAAACAGGGCCAGCGTTTCCACGACGATGACGACGATCATGGCGGCGGTGGCGGACGACGCGGCGGCGGCTGGCCGATCATCCTCTGGGGCCCCGGCTGGGGCAGTGGCGGCGGATCGGGCGGCGGCTGGAGC
>NZ_LDTE01000065.1 GCF_001476905.1 Sphingomonas sanguinis
CCCCCGTTCCAACCGCCCCCGCGCGGTATCCGAACTGCTGCCCGCCATCGGCGGCGCGGCCTTTCGCCGCTTCGGTTTCGTGCAGAGCGCCATCGTCAGCCGCTGGCCCGATATCGTCGGCCCGCGCCTGTCGACCGCCAGCGCGCCCGAATCGATTCGCTTTCCCCAGGGCGAGAAGCAGAACGGCGTGCTGACCCTGGTCGTGCGCGGCGCCCACGCGCCGATGATGCAGCATATCGCACCCGAGATCATCGAGCGGGTAAATCGCTTCTTCGGCTATCCGGCGGTCGCGCGGCTCCAGATCCGGCAGGGTGAGCTTCCGATGGCCGCGCCCAAGCGCGCCGCGCCGCCCAAGCCGCAGCCGGTGCCGCCGGAAATGGGCGACGGGCTGCGCCAGATCGCCGACCCGGAGCTTCGCGCCGTGCTCGAATCGTTGGCCGCGGGCGTCGCTGCGACGCGCGGCATTCCCAAGGTGTCGTGATGCGTCTCTTCCTGTCGCTGGCCGCGCTCGGCCTCTCGCTCTCCGCCGCCGCTTCGGTCGACGCCGCCCAGGCGCAGGCAAAGGTCGACTGGACGACGCATATCACCCAGACGCCAGCCGGAGCCTATGTCATCGGCAACCCGAATGCGCGGGTGAAGCTGGTCGAATATGTCAGCTATACCTGCCCGCACTGCGCCGCTTTCGTCACCAGTTCGGCGCCGGTGCTGAAGGGGCAGTTCGTCCGGTCGGGTTCGACCAGCATCGAAATCCGCCATTATCTGCTCAACCGGATCGACCTGGCCGCCTCGCTCGTCGCGCGCTGCGGTGGTGCGGCAAAGTTCGTCGGCCTGACCGAGACGCTCTACGCCCAACAGAAGAGCTGGGCGGCGCGCGCCATGGAATTTGAGCAGGCCAATGGCCAGCGCATTGGCATGTATCCGCCCGCCGCGCAGATGCGGGCGATCGCCGACGGTTCCGGACTGACCGCGATCGGCAAGAGCGCGGGGCTCAGCGATGCGCAGCTCGCCGCCTGCCTGTCCGACCGCGCCGCCACCGACCGCATCGTCGCGATGACCAGCTCGGCCCCGCCATCCATCGAGGGCACGCCCGGCTTCTTCATCAACGGCAAGCAGGCGATGGGCGTCTTCTCCTGGGACCGCCTGTTGCCGCTGTTGCGCGCGGCGGGCGCCCGCTAATTCCCGTTTTTTCCTCGGAGCATATGTCGATGAAGTCTCGTGTCCTCCTCCTCGCCCTGTCGGTGTGCGCACCGCTGGCCCTCGCCGCTTGCGGCGGCAAGGGCGACGCCAATAGCAGCGCGCCTGCGGCCGCGCCGGTCGCCGCCGTCCCCGCGCCTGCGGGCAAGGACTGGACCCAGGTCGTCAGCAAGACCGCCGAGGGTTATGTGATGGGCAACCCCAATGCCCCCATCAAGCTGGTCGAATATGGCTCGCGCCTGTGCCCGGCCTGCCGCGCCTTCGCTGTCGAGGGGTTCCAGCCGCTGACGAACAACTACGTCAAGTCGGGCAAGGTCAGCTGGGAATTCCGTGAGTTCCTGATCCACGGGGCACCCGACCTGCCGCCCGCGCTGCTCGGCATCTGCGTCGGCGAACAGACCTTCTTCCCGATCCTGGAGCAGATGTACCAGGCGCAGACCGGCTTCAACGACAAGCTGCAGGCGATGAGCCCCGACCAGCAAAAAGCGTTGCAGAACGCCAAGCCGGTCGACGTCATCAAGGCGCTGGCCGAGCAGATGGACCTGATCAACTTCGTCAAGCAGCGTGGCCTGCCCGAGGCCAAGGCACGTGAGTGCCTGGGCAACATGCTGGAGATCGACCGTCTGACCAAGCAGACCAAGGATCGCGGCGACGACGGCACCGTGACCGGCACCCCGACCTTCATCCTGAACGGCAAGCCGCTCAAGGGTGCGATCACCTGGCCGGACGTCCAGGCGGCGCTGAAGAACGCAGGCGCGTAAGGCGCGGCCCTTCTGGTTACGCGAAAGGCGGTCGGTCGAAGGTCCGGCCGCCTTTTTCTATGCCCCCGTTCCCCGGCGAAGGCCGGGGCCCAGTTACCAAGCGCTCCGAAGCGGTTGGGACATAGCGTGGGAGGCCTATGCCACTACCTCGCTATGGCCTCCCACGCTTTGTCCGGCGCGCTATCGGCCGGGTGGTAACTGGGCCCCGGCCTTCGCCGGGGAACGGACTTTTTGAGGGCTTTCTTTCCCCTTCTCCCTTCGCTCAGGCGGAATCCCGCAAACGCAAAAAGGGCCCGGGGATCGCTCCCCAGGCCCCTTTCAGGGTTAGCTGGAAATCCAGCCGGTCCGGGTCCCGGCGAGGCGTAACGCCCCACCGGTCCCCGAAATCCGACTTAGAAGTCCATGCCGCCCATGCCGCCCATGCCGCCACCGGCGGGCATGGCGGGCTTGTCTTCGGGCAGCTCGGCCACGGTGGCTTCCGTGGTGATCAGCAGGCCCGCAACCGACGCCGCGTTCTGGAGCGCGGTGCGCACGACCTTGGTCGGATCGATGACGCCGGCGGCAACCAGGTTCTCGTACGTGTCGGTCGACGCGTTGAAGCCGAACGAGGTGTCGTCCTGGTCGAGCAGCTTGCCCGACACGACCGCACCGTCATGACCGGCGTTCTGAGCGATCTGGCGAACCAGCGCGGTCAGCGACTTGCGAACGATGTCGATACCACGGGTCTGGTCGTCGTTGACGCCCTTGACGCCGTCCAGCGCCTTGGTCGCGTACAGCAGCGCCGTACCACCGCCGGGGACGATGCCCTCTTCGACGGCCGCGCGGGTCGCGTGCAGCGCGTCGTCGACGCGGTCCTTGCGCTCCTTGACCTCGACCTCGGTCGCACCGCCGACCTTGATCACGGCGACGCCGCCAGCGAGCTTGGCCAGACGCTCCTGGAGCTTCTCGCGGTCGTAGTCGCTGGTGGTGTTCTCGATCTGCGCACGGATCGCCTCGGTGCGGCCCTTGATCGCGTCGGCTTCACCCGCACCATCGACGATGGTGGTGTTGTCCTTGTCGATCGTGACGCGCTTGGCGGTGCCCAGCATGCCGACGGTGACGGTCTCGAGCTTGATGCCCAGGTCTTCCGAGATCAGTTCGCCCGCGGTCAGGATGGCGATGTCTTCCAGCATCGCCTTGCGACGATCGCCGAAGCCCGGTGCCTTGACCGCTGCGACCTTCAGGCCGCCACGCAGCTTGTTGACGACGAGCGTGGCCAGAGCCTCACCCTCGATGTCCTCGGCGATGATCAGGAGCGGACGGCCCGACTGGACGACGGCTTCCAGGATCGGGAGCATCGCCTGCAGGTTCGACAGCTTCTTCTCGTGGATCAGGATGTACGGGTCGTTCAGTTCGACCGTCATCTTTTCCGGGTTGGTGATGAAGTAGGGCGACAGATAGCCACGGTCGAACTGCATGCCTTCGACGACGTCGAGCTCGAAATCGAGACCCTTCGCTTCCTCGACGGTAATCACGCCTTCCTTGCCGACCTTCTCCATGGCTTCGGCGATCTTCTCGCCGACTTCACGGTCGCCATTGGCCGAGATGATGCCGACCTGCGCCACTTCCGACGAACCCGACACGGGCTTCGAACGCGACTTGATGTCTTCGGTCACCTTGGCGACGGCGATATCGATGCCGCGCTTCAGGTCCATCGGGTTCATGCCGGCCGCGACCGACTTCATGCCCTCGCGGACGATCGCCTGGGCCAGGACGGTCGCGGTGGTGGTGCCGTCACCGGCGATGTCGTTGGTCTTCGACGCCACTTCGCGCACCATCTGGGCGCCCATGTTCTCGAACTTGTCCTTGAGTTCGATTTCCTTGGCGACCGAAACGCCGTCCTTGGTGATGCGCGGGGCACCGAACGACTTGTCGATCACGACGTTGCGGCCCTTCGGGCCCAGCGTGACCTTGACGGCATCGGCGAGGATGTCGACGCCCTTCATGATGCGCTCACGCGCGTCGCGCGAAAACTTGACTTCCTTGGCTGCCATGGTGGCTACCCTTTCGATCTGGAATTGTCAGAAAAACGGAAGAAGGATCAGTCTCAGCCGATGATGCCGAGAATATCCGATTCCTTCATGATGAGCAGGTCTTCACCGTTCACCTTGACCTCGGTGCCCGACCACTTGCCGAACAGAATGCGGTCGCCCGCCTTCACGTCGAGCGGCGTGACCTTGCCGTCTTCGGCCTTCGCGCCCGAACCGGCGGCGACGACTTCGCCCTCCTGGGGCTTTTCCTTGGCGGTATCCGGGATGATGATCCCGCCAGCCGTCTTTTCCTCGGCCTCGACGCGACGGACGAGAACGCGGTCGTGCAACGGACGAAAGTTCATTGCCATGTCCCTTTAATCTGGCGTGTTACACTTTTCTGGCACTCGAGCCATGCGAGTGCCAACGCCCCGGATATGTGAACGGGCATTCAGGCCGTCAACGCCCCTTCCCAAAAAATTTCGACCGGCCGCCCGATACGCGGGAACAAATTCGCGAAAAGCCGGGTGCGTATTGGGACCCTAATACGGACCATTGCCCAGCCATCGCGGCTGGAGTAGCGATAGCACATGACCGACGCCCGCGCCGATGCCCTTCCGCCCGCTTCCCCGCTCGACCAGGATTTCAGCCGACCGGGGCGCAAGCCCGGCAAGCGCAGCGGCTGGCGGCTGGTGCGCGGTGCCTGGAAGCTGCTGGTCGGGATCAAGGACCTGCTGGTCCTGGCGGCGATGCTACTGTTCTTCGGGCTGATCTTCGCCGCGCTCAACGCCCGGCCGGGCACCAAGGCGATCACCGACGGCGCGCTCCTCCTCAAGCTCGACGGCCCGATCGTCGAACAGCCCGAGACGCTCTCCCCCCTCGCCATGCTGTCCGGCGGCAAGACGCCGCATCAATATCGCCTGCGCGACGTGGTCCGCGCGATCGATGCGGCCAAGGATGACGGCCGGGTCAAGACGCTGGTCCTCGACCTCGATTCGTTCGGCGGCGCCTATCCGGCGGCGTTGCAGGAAGTGGGCGACGCGATGGCGCGCTTCCGCAAGGGCGGCAAGCCGGTGCTGGCCTATGCCACCGCCTATACGGACGGTGCGTATCGCCTGGCCGCCAATGCCAGCGAAATCTGGGTCAACCCGCTGGGCGGCACGATCTTCACCGGGCCGGGCGGCAACCAGCTTTACTATAAGGGGCTGATCGACAAGCTGGGCGTGACGACCCATGTCTACCGCGTCGGCAAGTTCAAGTCGTTCGTCGAGCCCTATATCCGCGCCGACCAGAGCCCCGATGCCCGCGCCGCGTCGCAGGCGCTGTACGGCACGCTGTTCGCCCAGTGGCGCGAGGCGGTGGCCAAGGCGCGGCCCAAGGCGCAGATCGATGCTTTCCTGACCCAGCCGGACCGCGTGATCCTGGCCGCGAACGGCAATATCGCCGAGGCGAACCTGAAGGCCGGGCTGGTCGACAAGCTGGGTGACCGCCTGGCCTTCGGCAAGCGCGTCGCCGAGATTGCGGGCGCCGAGGCGAACAAGCCGGCGGGCACGTTCCGCACCATCTCCTACGCCTCCTGGGTCAAGGCCAATCCGTTGCCGACCAAGGGCGATGCGATCGGCGTGCTGACCATCGCGGGCGAGATCGTCGATGGCGAGGCGGGCCCCGGCACCGCGGCGGGCGAGACGATTTCCAAGGCGCTGCTCGATGGGCTGGCCAAGAAGAATCTGAAGGCGCTGGTCGTGCGTGTCTCCTCGCCGGGTGGCTCGGTGCTGGCGTCGGAACAGATCCGCCAGGCGATCCTGGAGGCCAAGCGCCAGAAGCTGCCCGTCATCGTCTCGATGGGTGGCCTCGCCGCCTCGGGCGGTTACTGGGTCTCGACGCCCGCCGATATGATCTTTGCCGAACCCGGCACGATCACCGGCTCGATCGGTATTTTCGGCATCATCCCGACCTTCGAGAACACGCTGGCGAAGATCGGCGTGACCACCGACGGGGTGAAGACCACGCCGCTGACCGGCCAGCCCGACGTGCTGGGCGGCACCACGCCGATGCTCGACACCATCCTGCAGGCGGGCATCGAGAATGGCTATCGCCAGTTCCTGACCCGCGTCGCCGAGTCGCGCCACATGACGCCCGAAAAGGTCGACACCATCGCGCAGGGCCGCGTCTGGGACGGCGGCACCGCGCACCAGATCGGCTTGGTCGACCGCTTCGGCAACCTGTCCGACGCCATTGCGGAGGCGGCCCGCCGCGCCAAGCTGGACCCGGCCAAGGTGCATGCCGAATATCTGGAAAAGAAGCCGGGCTTCGCAGCCTTCCTGGCCGAAGGGTTCGAGAGCGACGATGACGGCCAGCAGGGCGGCGACGTCTTCGCCATCGCCGCTGCCGAGCGTCGCGCCGTCGTCGCCCGCGCGCTGGGCGACGTGACCCGGCTGGTCCAAGGCGGCTCGGTCCAGGCGCGCTGCCTGGAATGTGGCGGCCTGGGTCCAATGGCGAAGCCGGGCGATACGCGCCTGCTCGACCTGCTGATCGCCAAGCTGGGGTTGTAAGGCGCGGGGCGGTCGCTCTTCCTTGCGAGCGACGTCCAAGGCCAGGGGAAACGGGGCTTCCCGAACCGCCGCCCTGCGCGCTAGGCAGGTCTATCGCCTCTGGAGACCCCGCCGATCATGATCGCCATCCGCGCCGCCCGCCCCGATGACGCCGCCGCCATCGCCGCCATCTATGCCCCGCATGTGCTGGCCGGTGTCGTGTCGTTCGAGACTCAGGCGCCCGATGCCGAGACGATGCGCGCCCGGATGGAAGGCGCGGACGGCCTTTATCCCTGGATCGTCGCCACCCTGCGCAGCCAGGACGACGCCGAGGACGAGGGGCAGGAAGAGGCCGTCATCGGCTATGCCTATGCCGCCCGCTTCCGCGAGCGCGAGGCCTATCGCTGGGTGGTGGAGACGACCATCTATGTCGCCGACGTGTCGCAGCGTTCGGGCATCGGGCGGCTGCTCTACGAAGCGCTGGTCGACACGTTGACCGCGCAAGGCTTCACCCAGGCGATGGGCGTCATCGCGCTACCCAATGACGGCTCGATCAAGCTGCACGAAGCCGTCGGCTTCCGCCGCGCCGGGGTCTTTCGCGAGGTCGGTCACAAGCATGGCCGCTGGATCGATGTCGGCTATTGGCAACGCGAACTCGCCGAACCCGCCCCCCATCCCGCCGAACCGAAACGCTTCGCCGATGTCGGCGTGGTCCGCGATCCGGTGTCGGGGAAGCATCGGTAAGGGAATGCGGGGCGGTCCGGCGCGACCGGCCGCCCCGTCGCACGCTCAGCCGTTGAATATGAAGAGCGGCGTGCCCGGCTTCCAGTTGATCCGGCGAATCCAGACCGAGGCAATCGGCTGGCCGTCGGCGCCGATGGCGGGTTTGAACTTGGCGCGCGCAGTCGCCGCGCGACATGTGGCGTCCTGGAACACCTTGTCCCCGCCCGACTTGGCGACCGCGCAATTCTGGACGCTGCCGTCCGGGCCGACCAGCAGGCGCACCACTACCGCGCCCGCCATGCCCATCTGCGACGCGCCAGCGGGATAGTCGCCGGGCTTGAACCAGTTGGCCGGGTTCTCGACCGGCTCCGGTCCGTGACGCAACTGCTTCTGCTGGGCGGGATCGAGGCCCCAGGTCTTGATCAGGTCGTCCGAGCATTTGTCGAGCGCCGCCATCGCGCCCTTCATCGATCCCATGTCGAGCTGAATAGTATAGCGGCGGGCGAAATTGACCCGCATCACCGTGGGGCGGCCCGCCGCGATATCCCCGCGAAACGCCTTGGGCAGGTCGTCATCGGGCCGGAAGCGCAAAGTCGCGGGGATACTGCCGGTGCTCGCAAACCCTTGTGCCTGCATTCCCGGCACCTCGGCCATGGTCGAGGTCGCGACCGATACCGGAACATTACGCTCGGTGGCCGGAATATGCGGCCCCGCCAACAGCATTTCCAGACGATCCGGCAGGTCGTAGCGGCTGATCTGGAGGATCGTCCGATCCTTGCCCTCGCCAAAGGTACGGATCAGGCGGCATTCGGTCGGCGCATAGTCGACCTGCCATTTGGACGACGGAGCGATGGGGACCTGCGGATCGGCGGCCAGGACAATCTGTGACACCATTCCACCGAGAATCATCGTCAGGGCCGTGCCCGTCCGTACACGCATCGTCTCTCTCCCTCTGATCCATCGCCCCACTGGGTCGATAGCGGGCGAAGATGACATGGATATTCCCGCCGCCCAACGGGAAACATGCGGCTCCATCCCGCGTCCCATGGCCGCGCTTCGTCGACACCATACCAATCTAAGGCTTGGCTTTGCGGGTCCGCTTTGTCTAACGCCGTGGATGACGCCCCACCGGGCACGGCAAGGAAGGAACAGGCATCATGGCTGCCGACTGGTCGACGATCGAATCGCTCCCGCAGACCCCGCTTCTCGATCTTTTCGCGAATGATCCCAACCGGCTGGCCACGCTCAGCCTGGACGTGGCGGGTATCCATTTCGACTGGTCCAAGACCCATCTGACGCGCGAGGCCGTTGCCGCCTTTGCCGATCTCGCCAAGGCGAGCGGGCTGGCCGCCAAGCGTGACGCGCTGTTCGGCGGCGAGGTCGTCAACGTCACCGAGGGCCGCGCGGTCGAGCACACCGCCGAGCGCGGCGAGGGCAATCCCGAGAGCGTCGCCACCGCCCGCGCCTCGCACGCCCGGATGCGCGCGCTGATCGACGCGATCGAGGCCGAAGCACTGGGCCCGATTCGCCATGTCCTGCACATCGGCATCGGCGGCTCGGCGCTGGGCCCCGACCTGCTGGTCGACGCGCTGGGCCGGGACAGCGACCGGTATGATGTCGCCATCGTGTCGAACGTCGACGGCATGGCGCTGGAGGAGGTGTTCAAGCGCTTCGATCCCGCCGCCACGCTGCTGGTCGTCGCGTCCAAGACCTTCACCACCACCGAGACGATGCTGAATGCCACCTCGGCGCTTCAGTGGATGACCGAGCATGGCGTCGAGGACCCCTATGGCCGCGTCATCGCGCTGACCGCCAACCCGGAAAAGGCGGTCGAATGGGGCGTGGACGAGACGCGCATCCTGCCCTTCGCCGAGTCGGTCGGCGGCCGCTATTCGCTCTGGTCGACCATCGGTTTCCCCGCCGCACTGGGCCTGGGCTGGGACGCATTCGAGGAACTGCTGGAAGGCGCGGCCGAGATGGACCGCCATTTCCGCCTGACCGATCTGGCGCAGAACGCGCCTGCGCTCGCCGCCTTTGCCGACCTGTATTACACCCAGGTCCGCCATGCCGAGACTCGCGCGCCCTTCGCCTATGACGAGCGTCTTCGCCTGCTCCCCTCCTATCTCCAGCAGTTGGAGATGGAATCGAACGGCAAGGGCGTGACCGTCGACGGCCAGCCGGTCGGCCGCCCCACTGCCGCGATCACCTGGGGCGGTGTCGGCACCGACGCGCAGCATGCGGTGTTCCAGCTGCTCCACCAGGGCACGCACCTCGTCCCCGTCGAGTTCATCGCGGTCATCGAGCCGGGCGATGTGCTGAGCGACGATCATCACCGCCAGCTGCTGCTCAACGCCTTTGCCCAGGGCGCGGCGCTGATGAAGGGCAAGAAGGTCGACGATCCCGCGCGCAGCTATTCGGGCGATCGCCCGTCCTCGACCATCCTGCTCGACACGCTCGACCCGCGCACGCTGGGCGCGCTGATCGCCTTTTACGAGCACCGCGTGTTCGTGAACGGCGTGCTGCTGGGCATCAACAGCTTCGACCAGTTCGGCGTCGAGCTGGGCAAGGAAATGGCCAAGGCCGCGGACCAGGGCGGGCAGGATTTCGATCCCTCGACCGAGGACCTGATCAAGCGGGCTTTTGGGGAGTAACACTCCTCCCCGGCACGGGGAGGATTTGAATTTCCGATCACTGTCAGGGGGACGCTGAACTTGGCTCGGCGTCCCCCGTTATGCTTTTAAGCGGGACTGTCGTCCCAATCCCCCGGAGAAATCGTTCCCATGGCTGACTATGACTATGACCTGTTCGTCATCGGGGCGGGCTCGGGTGGCACGCGCGCCTCGCGGGTCGCGGCGGCGCATGGCGCGCGCGTGGCGGTGGCCGAGGAATATCGCGTCGGCGGCACCTGCGTCATTCGCGGCTGTGTGCCAAAGAAGCTGCTCGTCTATGGCGCGCATTTCGCCGAGGATTTGAAGGATGCCCGCCGCTTCGGCTGGCAGGTGCCGAGCGAATGTGAATTCTCGTGGGAAACGCTGCGCGACAATGTGCTGGCCGAGGTCGACCGGCTGAACGGCGCGTATAAGAAGACGCTCGAGAGCCATAATGTCGAGATCATCGACCAGCGTGCCGTCGTTACCGGCCCCAACAGCGTCCGCCTGGCCGACGGGACCGAGAAGACCGCCGAGCGCATCCTGATCGCGGTCGGCGCGCATCCGGCCGTGCCCTCCTGCCCGGGTCACGAGCATGGCATCACGTCCAACGAGGCGTTCCATCTCGATGCGATCCCTAAGCGCGTGCTGATCGCGGGCGCCGGCTATATCGCCAACGAATTTGCGGGCGTCTTCCACCAGTTCGGCGCCCACGTCACGCTGATCAACCGCAGCAAGGATATCCTGCGCGGTTATGACCTGACGATCCGCGACCGGCTGCTCCAGATTTCGATGATGAAGGGCATCGAATTCCGCTTCGACGCGACGTTCGAGGGGATCGAGAAGATGGACGATGGTTGCCTGAAGGTATCCATGTCCAACCATGAGCCGATGATCGTCGACCTAGTGATGTTCGCGACCGGCCGCCTGCCCAACACCCATGGCCTGGGGCTGGAGACGGCGGGTGTCGAGCTGGACGATCACGGCGCGATCAAGGTGGACGAGGACAATCGCTCGACCTGCCCCAGCATCTATGCGGTCGGCGACGTGACCAACCGTGTCCAGCTGACCCCCGTCGCGATCCGCGAGGGACAGGCCTTTGCCGACACCGTGTTCGGCGGCAAGCCGACCCGCGTCGATTACGACTGCATCCCGGCGGCCGTGTTCAGCCATCCGCCGATGGCAGGCGTCGGCATGACCGAGGCGCAGGCCCGCCAGACCCTGGGGTCGGTGCAGGTCTATACCTCCGACTTCCGGCCGATGAAGAACGTGCTGGCCGGCCGGGAAGAGCGGTCGCTCTACAAGATGGTGTGCGACGGTGACACCGGTCGTGTCGTGGGCCTGCACATGATCGGCCCCGATGTGCCCGAGATTCTCCAGGCCGCTGCCATCGCGGTGAAGACCGGACTGACCAAGGCGCAGTTCGACGCGACCGTCGCGCTCCACCCCACCATGGCCGAAGAGCTGGTCCTGATGCGCTGACCCAAGCTGCCCCTGCCCCTCGATCGTATCATCGGGGGGCAGGTGGTCAGTCTTTGTGACAAATCATGTATCGCGAAAAATATTATCGCGATTTACCATTGCTTCGGTAATGGGCCATAATGCAGTGACGGGCAAAAGGCCGGTTGAGTAAGGATGCCGTGATGCAGGACAAGGCCGTGACGTTGGAACAGATCATTTCCTATGCGCGCGCCGCCATGGAAGGTGCCGATGCATTGAACCTGCCCCTGGCGGGCAATCACATTGCCGCGGGCCTCGACATGCTGCGCGCGGCCCAGGAAAAGTGCGGCGCGCATCCCCAGTCCGTCTGACGCTGCGACAGCCAGCGGCCCGTCTTCAAAACGCGTCGGGCTGGATCTCGTCGACGCCATCGTCCAACGCGGTGGCACGGCGGTGCGCCGGGCGATCGTGCAGCCGACCGATATAGGCCATGATCGCGTCGGTCTTGGGGATCAGCCCGAACTGGGTGAACCACATCATCTGCGACCCGACATAGACATCGGCCGCCGTGAATCGGTCGCCCGCGATATAGCGTGAGTGCGCCACCGCATCGCCGATGACCCCGATCGCCCGGTCGAAATCGCCATAACCCGCCATCCGCTGCTGATCGGGCGTGACCGTCACCCCGAACGCCTTGTTGGTGACGGCGGCCTCCAGCGGCCCCGCGGCGAAGAACAGCCAGCGATAATAGGCCGCGCGCTCGGACGGCAGCGGCGCCAGTTCGGCATCGGGAAAGATCTCGGCCAGATAGGCGCAGATCGCCGCCGTCTCGGTCACCACCTGTCCCCCGTGCACGATCGCGGGGACTTTCATCATCGGATTGATCGCGCGAAAGTCGTCGGCGACCATCGTCGTCCCATAATCCAGCACGACCGCGTCATAGGCCGCGCCGGTTTCCTCCAGCATCCAGCGCGCGATGCGTCCCCGCGACTGGGGATTGGTATAGAGCGTCAGGTCGGCGGTCATTCCAGCGTCTCCCCAAGGTCGAAGGGCGATCAGGCCCGGTCGAGATAATGATGCAGGAAGCGCGTCGTCCGCTCCCAGGCCTGCCCCGCCGCCGCCGCATCATAGCGGGCGGCCGAACTGTCATTGTTGAAGGCATGATCGACACCCGGATAGGTAAAGGCCTCGACCGTGCGCCCGGCCGCCTTAAGCGCCGCGACCCAGGGCTCACCGGTCGCATTCACCCGCGCATCCTTGCCCGCATAATGCAGCATCAGCGGGCTGCGCACCTTCACTGCCTCGGCCGGATCGGGGGCGGGTCCGTAATAAGCGACCCCGGCCGCGAGCGCCGGGCCCGCCGCGACCGCCAGCCGGTTGACGAACGCCCCGCCCCAGCAAAAGCCGACCGCGCCGACCTTCCCCGTACCCGTCTTATCGGCGGCGGCATGGGCCATCATGCCCCGCGCCTGTTTCAACGCCAGATCATAGTCGAGCAAGCCGATCAGCGTCCGCGCGCGGTCCTCGTCGGGCGGCGTCCCGCCCTGCGGCGCGAGCAGGTCGGGCGCGATGGCATGGAACCCGGCCAGCGCCAGCCGCCGTGCGACATCCTCGATATGCGGGGTCAGCCCGCGATTTTCGTGGATGACCAGCACCGAGCCGAGATGCTTCTTCGCGGCCCTGGGGCCGACGATATAGGCGGCGGAGCGTGCGCCGCCCTCCATGGCTTCGCGCCGGTCGATGCGCAGCCGTGCGTCATGCGCATCCGTGATCGCCGCCGCCGCCGGGCTGGCGGCCAGCCCCAGGATCAGCGCCTCGGCCGCCGCTGCCGATCCGGCCAGCGCGGTCATCTGGCGCAACAGCGTGCGGCGGTCGTGATGCTCATGGGTAAAGGCGTCATAGATGCGCACGGCCTGGTCATGCAGCGCATCCGGCGAGGGGACATGGGTCATCGGTGGCCATCCTCCATCGGGCCGCCTGTCCGGTTTGGGACCGGATCACATGCGGGGCGACCAGCAGGTGCAGCATAGGCGCGGCGACCATGTCGGGCTAGGCTCGATCGAACCATCGGGAGAGGGAAAGTCATGATGTTCGTCGCATGGGTCCTGTGGCAGGCCCAACCCGCGTTACCGCCCGCGCCGCCGCCGCCTCCCCCGCTGCATGGCGGCAACGGGCCGATGACCTGCCCGATCGGCGGCGAGGCGTTCGAGGGGTGGCAGATGGGCAGCTACTCCACCTATGGCGAGCGGCCCGACGGGCGGCCCTACAGCTATATGCCCTTCCCCTTCCCGGTGCCCGAATGCCCGGGCAACCATCTGGTGGTGTTCGACGATTTTTCGGAGGCGGACAAGGCGGCGCTGGCCAAGCTGATCGTGACGCCCGCTTATGCCCGGCTGGTCGCGGAAGGCGAGACGCCGCACTATCGCGCCTTCTGGCTGGCGACACGGCTGGGGCGGCCCGACTCGCAAGCGCTGGGTTGGTTGCAGGCAGCTTTATGGGCGGAGACGCCGGGCCGGAATGAGGGCGCGGACGGGCCGAACAATGGGGCACGGCGGACGCGCTACGCCGCCGAGTTCGTCGACCGGGTGCGCCATCTGCCCGCCGATACCAGCGCGCGCGATCGGCTCTGGCTGACCGCCCGCGCGGCGAATCTGCTGCGGCAGAAGGGAGATTTTGCGGGTGCCGAGGCCCTGCGTCAGGACGCCCTGTCGCTGGTGGGGCAGCCGGGTGTCGGTGATGGCTGGGAAGACTATTTGGGGCGACTCGCCAAGGTCATTGCCCGTCGCGATGTATCGGTCGAGCCGATCGACATGATCCCCACGCGCGAAGCGGCCAGCTACTGCGCCGAGCCAAAGAAATTTGGGCTGAACGAGCAGGATATCCGGCTGTGCAAGGCACCCGATATCGTGAAGGAAGCGACCCAATCGTGAGTGTGGGGTGAGGACCGGGCACGGTCGCACGAAAAAGGCCGCCCCCTCACGGGGACGGCCTCTTCGTAACCCTCAAGCTTAAGGGTCAAGCGCCCAGCGGGCTGGGTGACCCGAACGGCCCCGCACCACGGCGGGTCTTCGGGATCGACGTCCCCGCCTTGGCGATCGGCACCGCCTTCGTCTTGGGGTCGTTGCGACCGATATCGTCGCCCGCGATCAGCTTCTTGATCTCGTCACCCGACAGCGTCTCATACTCCAGCAGCGCGCCCGCCAGCAGGTGCAGCTGGTCGACATGATCGGTCAGCACATGCTTGGCGCGGTGCAGGCCGCCCTCGACGATCGACTTGATCTCGTCGTCGATCAGCTGGGCGGTCTGGTTGGACATGCGCACCGGCTGGCTGGACGAATAGCCCAGGAAGCTCTCGCCCTCCGGCTGAGCATATTCGACGGGGCCAACCTTGTCCGACATGCCCCATTTGGTGACCATGTCGCGCGCCAGGCCCGTGGCGTATTGAATGTCGCCGCTGGCGCCGCTCGACACCTTCTCATAGCCGAAGATGATCTCCTCGGCCACGCGACCACCCATGGCCACCGCCAGGTTCGCGTACATCTTGTCGCGGTGATAGCTGTACGAATCCCGCTCCGGCAGACGCATAACCATGCCCAGGGCACGGCCGCGCGGGATGATCGTCGCCTTGTGGATCGGGTCCGACGCCGGTTCGTGCAGCGCGACGATGGCATGGCCCGCCTCGTGATAGGCGGTCATCCGCTTCTCGTCCTCGGTCATGACCATGGAGCGGCGTTCCGCCCCCATCATGACCTTGTCCTTGGCTTCCTCGAACTCGGCATTCGCGACCAGGCGCTTGCCCTTGCGCGCAGCCATCAGCGCGGCCTCGTTAACCAGATTGGCCAGGTCCGCACCCGAGAAGCCCGGCGTACCGCGCGCGATGACCCGCGAGTCGACGTCGGGGGCCAGCGGCACCTTCTTCATATGAACTTCGAGGATCTTCACGCGACCGTCGATATCCGGGCGCGGCACCACGACCTGACGATCGAAACGGCCCGGACGCAGCAGCGCGGGATCGAGCACGTCGGGGCGGTTGGTCGCCGCGATGATGATGATACCTTCATTGGCCTCAAAACCATCCATCTCGACCAGCAGCTGGTTCAGCGTCTGCTCGCGCTCGTCATTGCCGTTGCCCAGCCCCGCGCCGCGATGACGGCCGACCGCATCGATCTCGTCGATGAAGACGATGCACGGCGCGGACTTCTTCGCCTGCTCGAACATATCACGCACGCGGCTTGCGCCGACGCCGACGAACATCTCGACGAAATCCGAACCCGAAATGGTGAAGAAGGGCACACCCGCCTCACCCGCGATAGCGCGGGCGAGCAGGGTCTTGCCGGTGCCGGGCGAACCGACCAGCAGCGCGCCCTTCGGAATCTTGCCGCCCAGACGCGAAAATTTCGACGGGTCCTTCAGGAACTCGACGATTTCCTGCAACTCTTCGCGGGCTTCGTCGATGCCGGCCACATCGTCGAAGGTCACCTTGCCTTCCTTCTGGGTCAGCATCCGCGCACGGCTCTTGCCAAAGCCCATCGCGCCGCTGGCCCCGCCGCCCTTTTGCATTTGGCGCAGGACGAAAAAGGCAATGCCAATGAACAGCACGAACGGCAGCGAATTGTAGAGCATCAGCATCCAGATCGAGGGCCCTTCCTCGGTCTTGGCCGTAAACGTCACGCCCTTCTGGCGCAGGCGCGGGATCAGCTGCGAGTCGGGAACCGGCGTGGTGCGGAATTTCTCACCCGACGACAACTGTCCCGTGATCGACTCGCGCGAGATGGTCGCGGTCTTCACCGTGCCCTCGTCGACCTTGTCGAGGAAGGTCGAATAGTCGATCTGATTGCCGCTTTGCGCCGATGACCCGGCGCCCGACAGGCTGACGAACAGGGCAAGCGCCATCAGGATGCCCACCCAGATCAGCAGGCTCTTCATCCAGGGGTTGCCGCCCCCATTGGGATCGGGGCTCTGCTGCTTGTCGTTATCGTTCATCGGTGCCGGATACCTTTCAGCCTCCAAGATAGGCATGACGAGGTTAATGGCAATGGAACAAGACCGATCAATGTGATCAGTCAGGGGGGAACAAGACCGATCATTGTGATCGGCCAGGGGGGAAGAAGGCCGATCATTGTAATCGGTCGATCATCCCGTCTTGCGGGGCGGGGCGGGACGGAAGCGCCAGACGCCGGAGCGCACGCTGGCGATCACCCCGGCCTGGGTCGCGCGGCTACCGGCGGCAAGCGACTCGAGCAGCTTTTCGATATTGCTCGCTTCGCTCCAGGCGGGTGTCTCGATCCCCGCCGCCGCGCGGACCGTGCCGATCGCCCGGCGCGCGAGCCGTCGCCCCAATTCGCGGGGCAGGTCGGCGGCCTGGATGCGGACATTATCCTCGTCGATCTGCGCCCGCTCGGCCCAGAGCCAGTCAACCGTCGCGCGCAGGTCGCCATCCGCCTCGGCCAGCTGCGCCGCCGCGCGCGCCAGCTGCGCCACGCCCAGCCATTCATGCCCGTCGAGCAGCTGGCGGAAGCGCGTGCGATCATGACGCGGATCGTGATTGGCGGGATCGTCGACAAAGGGCGCCTCTGCCCGGCGTACGATCCGGCGCAGCTCGGCCCGACGCCAGTCGAGCAGCGGGCGGAGTACGACCGCATCCGCAATCACCGTCCGCGCCCGCACACCCGACAGGCCCGACAGCCCCGCCCCACGCGCCGCGCGCATCAGGAAGGTCTCGGCCTGGTCATCGGCATGATGCGCGGTCAGGATCGCCGCCGCACCGATCGCCCGGGCATGGCCCGCGAGCAGGGCATAACGCGCCTCGCGCGCCTGGGACTGGATGCTCGCCCCCTCGATCGGGGTCGCGGGCCGCAGGCCCTGATGCGGCACGCCCAGCTTCGCACAATGTTCGGCGACCATGCGCACTTCGTCGGCGGCTTCGGGGCGAAGCCCGTGATCGATCGTCGCCACCGCGATCCGGCCCGGCAGGGCGGCGGCCGCCAGCGTCAGCATCGCCATGCTGTCCGGGCCGCCGGACACCGCCAACAGCAGCGGCGCGGGGGACGTCTGCGGATCGAAAAGAAGCGTCAGATCGGTCGTGAAACGCGCAATCTGATCGGCGGCCGTGGCATCGGTGGCCATGATGCTCTCAAAACTGGTCAGGGACGGCCGCGCTCTGGCCCTTCCCCCGCACCAGTGCAAGAGTTTTCCTTGTCATGGATCGCAGGATACGCGCTCTTTCCCACCCATAAAGGGAAGGAAAGGCCGGCCGTTACTGGCACTTCGCCGCGCTGCGCCCACTGGCGATCTGCGCCTTCATCGACGCGGACAGCTTGGCGCCATAGACGTCGCTGAGTTCGTCATAGACCTTGCAGGCATCGGCGGGCTTGTTGAGCCGGGTCAGCGCCTGGCCGAGATAGAGAAGACTGTCGGGCGCGCGCTCGCCATCCGGGAATTTCTTGTAATTCTCGTAAAAGGCCATCGAGGCGAGGCTGGGCTTGCCCGAGTCCAGATAGGTGCGGCCCAACAGGTTCTGCGCGAAGCTGGCGCGACGGCTCTTGGGATAGTCGGCGACCACCTTCTTCAGCTGCGCCTCCGCCTCGGGATAGCGCTTGGCGGCCCACAGGCGATAGCCGTAGAGATAGGCGTCCTCGGCCGCGTCGCCGGTCGACGGCTTCTCGACCGCCGCGCCACCCGACGCTGGCTCGGTGGACGCGGCGTCACCGGTGACCACCGAGGCCGCCGCCGGAGTCTTGGTGGGACGGGTCGAGCCCGACGCGGCGGGCGCGGGCGTGTCGAGCGGCGCGCTCTGTCCGGCGGGGGCGATCGGCGCGGGGCCCGCCTCCAGCGCCTTCAGCCGCCCCTCGGTCGCGCGCTTATAGGCGTCGAACTGGTCCTGAAGCTGGCGGGTGCGATAGCCGTTCTGCTCGATCTGGCCGGTCAGAGTGGCCATCTGCTCTTCCAGCGAGGTGACACGCGAAGTCAGATCGGTCAGCGCACTGGACGCCGGAACGCCGGGAGCCTGCGCCTGGGTCTGCGGCGCGGTGATCTCGGGCTGGACATAGCCGCCTGCCCCGTTCGGGAAGACCTTGCGCTGCACCGCGCGCATTTCGCTTTCCAGCTTGCCGACGCGGCCCTCGACATTGGACTGGGCCATGGCGGCGGTCGGCAGGATCATCACGGCGGCGACGCCGGCCAGCAACAGGTTACGCATCGGTCTCACCCCCCGGTGGGCTATGTGTGGTAGCGAAAGGCCATGGTTAATAGCCTGTCGCGGCTGTCTCCAGCCTTAAAATCCGTGACTTACAGGTCGGCGGGTGCCGTGGTCGCGGGCGTCGACGTGGCGGCGGGCGCCGGAACGGTCGGCGCGGCACCGCTCGTCTCGCTGCCGCTGGCCGAACCGGTACGACGGGTCGCCCCCGTCCGCTCGCGCGGGGCCGATCGGGCCGCAGGCGTCGGCGAGGCGGTGGCGACCGGCGCACCCGACAGCCGGGCGGCGATCGCCTGCGGGTCGAGGCGCACATCCTTGATCGCACGCGATCCGTCACCGAGCGGCGGGATCGCCTTGCCGTCCAGCGTCACGGTCAGCTTGTCGGGGCGGCCGACATTCAACAGCGGGCCCTTGGCGGTGGCGGGCACCTCATAGCTTTCGCCGGGCTTCAGCGTGCCGATCTTCAGCGTGGCCTTGTCGGCGTCATAGACGCGCAGCCAGACTTCGCCATTGGCTGTCAGCACGACCTTGCCCGCCGCGACCGGAGTCGGGCTGGGCGCAGGGGCCGAGGCGGGCGCGGCACCGTTGGCGAGCGGGGTGGCGGCGGGCACCTCCTGCGCGGTGCGGTCACGGCGGAACAGATCGGTCCCATACCACAGCCCGGCGAGAACGAGCAGCGCCAACGCGATGCCGACGCCGATGATCGCCATGCCCCGCGACGGCACGCGGGCGGGATCAGCAATGTCCTGCGGCACATATTCGGCGACGCGGCGACCCATCCGATCGACATCGGCGCGCACCGCCTGTGCGATCGCCACCTCATCGGCACCGACCGCCCGGGCATAGGCCTTGGCGAAACCGACGGCATAGGTTGCCGAGGGCAGGCTCTGATAATCGGAGGCCTCGATCGCCGCGAGATGACGACTGGGGATGCGCGTACGCGCCCCGATGTCGCCCAGCGACAGCCCCTGCGCCTCACGCGCGGTGCGCAGGACGTCACCGGCGCGGGCAGGTGCCGCCGGTGCGGCATCGTGGCCGGGATTGACCTCGTCCATTCTCAACTCCGAAGCGATCATGGCCCACCCCATGATCGCGGTCGTTCTTTCAGACGGCTGGGATCAAGTCAACGCGGACACCGGACCTGGATCAGGCCAATTCGACACCGTTCGTCGCAGCCCAGGCACCAAGCGCCCCACGCATGTCGCGAACGGGATGCGCGAGAAGCCGCGCCATCTCCTCGGTGATCGCCGCCCGGTCGAGCGAACGGATCATCGCCTTGACAGGACCGACCGCCGCCGGGGTGATCGACAGGCGGTCGATGCCCAGCCCGATCAGCGCCATCGCTTCCAGCGGACGCCCGCCCATCTCGCCGCACACGCCGACCCGTACCCCCGCCGCACGCGCCGGCTCAACCACCCGGCGCAGGAAGCGCAGGATCGAGGGGCTCAGCCAGTCGTAACGCTCGGCCAGCTTCGGGTTCGCACGGTCGGCGGCGAACAGGAACTGGGTCAGGTCGTTGGTGCCGATCGACAGGAAGTCGACATTGGGCAGGATCAGGTCGAGCTGCTCGGCGAGCGCAGGCACTTCCAGCATCGCGCCGTACCGCACCTCCAGGGGCAGCCGACGCCCGCGTGACCCCAGCCAGGCGCGCTGCGCCTCGAACAGGGCCTTGGCCTCGTCGAATTCCCATGCCTCGGACACCATCGGGAACATGACGTGGAGCGTACGCCCCGCCCCCGCCTCGATCAGCGCGCGCGCCTGCGCCTTCATCAGGCCATCGCGCTCCAGCGCCAAGCGCAGTGCGCGCCAGCCCATGGCTGGGTTCTCCTCGTCGCCCGGATCGGTGTTGAGATAGGGCAACGCCTTGTCGCCGCCGATATCGATGGTACGGAACACCACCGGACGGTCGCCCGCCGCCTCCATGACGTCGCGGTACAGCCGCTGCTGCCGCTCGCGCTGCGGCAGGGTGGCCGAAACCAGGAACTGAAATTCGGTGCGGAACAGGCCGATCCCGTCCGCGCCCGTGGTGTCGAGCGCGGCGGCATCGTCGCGAAGCCCCGCATTGACCATCAGGGTGACGCGGTGCCCGTCCTTCGTCACCGGCGGCACGTCGCGCAGCGCCGCAAAGGCCGCGCGCCGCTTCTGCCGCAGCGCGAGCTTGGCCTCGAACGCTTCCTCCATCGCCGAGGTCGGGCGGACCAGCACGCTGCCCTCCGCCACGTCGAGCAGCAGCTGGTCGCCGTCCGCGATCTGGCGGCGCACGTCGCTGACCCGGCCCAGCACCGGCACACCCATGGCGCGCGCGACGATGATGACATGCGCGGTCAGCGACCCTTCCTCCAGGATCACGCCCTTCAACCGCCGCCGGTCATATTCCAGCAGCTCGGCCGGACCCAGGTTGCGCGCGATCAGGATGGTGTCCTGGCGCAGGCCCAGCTGCGCCGCCGTGCCCATCTGGCCCGACACGATGCGCAGCAGTCGGTTGGACAGGTCCTCCAAGTCGTGCATCCGGTCGGCGAGCAGCGGATCGTCGATCTGGCGCATCCGCTGGCGGGTGCGCTGCTGCACGCGCTCGATCGCCGCCTCGGCGGTCAGGCCGCTGTCGATCGCCTCGTTGATGCGGCGCGCCCAGCCCTCGTCATAAGCGAACATCTTATAGGTCTCGATGACCTCGACATGCTCGCCCGCGACGCCGAACTCGGCCTCGCGCGCCATGCGGTCGATCTGTTCGCGCATCTTGTCGAACGCGGCATAGACGCGGCGGCGTTCGGCATCGATATCCTCGGCCACCGTATGTTCGATGAAGATACGCGGCTGGTGATAGACAGCAAAGCCGCTGCCCATGCCCTCGACCAGCTTCTGCCCCGACAGGCGGATCGTCGCGGTCATCTGCGGCCGGGTGCCCGCCGCCCCCGCCGCGTCGATCAGCCCGGCATTGGCGATCAGCTCGGACAGCACCATCGCGACGGTCTGCAGCGCCTCGATCTCGACATCGGCATATTTGCGCGGTTCGCTATGCTGGACCGCCAGCACGCCCACCGCCCGCTCGCGCCGGATGATCGGCACGCCTGCGAAGCTGTGGAACCGGTCCTCGCCGGTTTCGGGCTTGTACGCGAAGTCGGGATGGCTGGCCGCTTCGTCAAGGTTCAGCACCTCGACGTCCTCGGCGATCGTGCCGACCAGCCCCTCGCCCAGCGCCAGCTTGGTGACGTGCACCGCCTCCTCGGCCAGGCCGCGCGTCGCGAAGAGCTCCAGCACGCCTTCGCGCAGCAGGTAGATCGAACAGACCTCGCTGCCGATCGCCTCGCCGATGATCTGGACCACCTGGTTCAGCTTGGCTTGGGCGGGGGTGCGCGACGCCATCACGTCGTGCAGACGAACGAGGATCTCGCGGGCGGAGGCGGCGGCCGAAACGGGCATGACCACAGGGCTATCAGACCGGGTGCCGAGGTGTCATGCCCTAATATCGCAGCGCGGTGCCTTTTCCTCCGCCCCCGGCTCCGCGACCGGGCTGCCCGATCCGTCGCGCGGATCGATGATCGCATTTCCCTCGGGCGGGCAGCGTTCCACGGCGGTTCGCACCGCGATCGCCGCTGCTGGCGACAGCGTATCACCCAATACCTCGAACACCCTCGCCTTCATGCGCATCGGCTTCTTTGCCTCGCTGCCAGCACTCAGGGCAGCGGTTCGAGAATGCCATGTCGTTCGGCACCAACCCCATCGACCCGATTGGCAGCCCTTCTCATAAATCGCATCAATATTGGCAGATACTGCCCAGAGATGCACTTCCGCTGCATGACTTTGATCGAAAACGCTTTCGCATCGGCGCTATCATGGGGCAAGAGGCGGATAGAAGGCGAGACAATATGGCCGAGCAGAAGAATAGTGGAATCGCGACGCGGGCCATTCATCATGGCTACGATCCTTCGGCCCATGACGGCGCGCTGTCGCCGCCGCTTTTCATGACCTCCACCTTCGTTTTCGATTCGGTCGAGACGGGCGCGAACATGTTTGCGGGGGCCGCGCCGGGCCATATCTATTCGCGCATCTCCAACCCGACGCTCGACCTGCTGGAGCGGCGCTGCGCCAGCCTGGAACAGGCCGAAGCGGGGGTGGCCCTCGCATCCGGCATGGGGGCGATCTGCGCGGTGATGTGGACCTTCCTGTCGCCGGGCGACGAAGTGCTGACCGACAAGACTCTCTATGGCTGCACCTTCGCCTTTCTGCGCGACGGGCTGGCCCGGTTCGGCATCACCATCAACCATGTCGACATGACTGATCCGCAGGCGGTCGCCGACGCGATCACGCCTGCGACCCGGATCATCTATTTCGAGACGCCCGCCAACCCGAACATGCGATTGGTCGACATCGCCGCCATCGCGCGGGTCGCCGCCGCTGCCTCTGGCGCCAGCTCTGCCGACGTGAAGCTGGTCGTCGACAACACCTATGCCACCCCGATCCTGACCCGGCCGATCGAGCTGGGTGCGGATATCGTCGTCCATTCCGCGACCAAATATCTGGGCGGGCATGGCGATCTGGTCGGCGGCATCGCGGTCGGGCGGGCCGAGGACATGGCGCGGGTGCGAATGCAGGGGCTGAAGGACCTGACCGGCGCAGTGATGTCGCCGTTCAACGCCATGCTGCTGCTGCGCGGGATCAAGACGCTGAAGCTGCGCATGACCGAGCATTGCGCCAATGCCATGGCCATCGCCAGCTATCTGGAAGGGCATGCCGGGGTCGCCAAGGTCCATTATCCCGGGCTGGAGAGCTTTCCACAGCATGATCTCGCCGTACGACAGATGCCTGGTTTCGGCGCGATGATCGCGTTCGAGCTGGCCGACGGGCTGGAGGCGGGACGGCGCATGATGAACCGCTTGGCGCTGATCCGCCGCGCGGTGTCGCTGGGCGATACGGAGTCGCTGATCCAGCATCCTGCGTCGATGACTCATTCGACCTACACGCCCGAGGAACGCGCCGCGCACGGCATCCCGGAGGGGCTTATCCGCCTGTCGGTCGGCATCGAGGATGTCGCCGACATCATCGCCGATCTGGACCAGGCGCTGGCGCCCCCACAGGCGGAGATCACCCCGGCGCTCGCCGCCTGATTGGAGACTCTGCCGCTTTGCGCTAGGCGGCACGGTCCCAAGCATGGAAAGGGCGGGCATTGGACGACAAGGATCGGCAGATCATCGCGGCGTTGCAGGCCAATGGTCGCCTGACCAACCAGGAACTGTCCGAACAGGTCAATCTGTCGCCCTCCCCCTGTCTGCGGCGGCTGCGGATGCTGGAGGCTGCGGGAGTCATTCGCGGCTATACGGCGGTGATCGACGAGGAAGCCTATGGCCTGCCCGTCACCGCGCTGGTCCGCATCCGCCTGCAAAAGCACGACGACGCGACCGTGGCCGCGTTCGAGGCGGCGATCGCCGACATGGATGCGGTGCTCGACTGTTATGTAATGACCGGCAGCGACGACTATCTGCTGCGTGTGCTGGTCGCCAGCCTCAAGGACTATGAGGATTTCGTGCGGTCCAAACTGCACCCCATCGCCGGAATTGCAGCGATCGACACGAGCTTCGCCTATGGCATCGTCAAGCGGTCGACGGTTTTCCCGCGGCTCAGACGCAGCGGTTGAAGGTGCGCGCCATGGCGCACTTGGATACGCGTAGAGCTGGCTAGAAAACCCTCAGAGTCCGACCAAATTAAGTTGGACGATTTCAACTCCACCAGAGTTTGTACCTATTGGGGCGGACGAGGGACTTTATCCCCTCGTCATCGGCGAGCCTGCAATCCTTGTGACGTGCTCTCCGGCAATCATGTGAACCGCCCCGGGTTTGCCGGAGGCCATGTGTTGAGAGTTACGCTGCCATATCGATGATGTCCGCGGCAGCATAATATTGCTCTTCGGCTTCGGCAGGCGGGATGTTGCCCATGGGCTCCAGCAGCCGGCGATGGTTGAACCAGTCGACCCATTCGAGCGTGGCGTATTCGACGGCTTCAAAGCTGCGCCACGGCCCACGCCTGTGGATCACCTCGGCCTTGTAGAGGCCGTTGATCGTCTCGGCCAAAGCGTTGTCGTAGCTGTCGCCTACGCTGCCAACCGATGGCTTTATCGCGGCTTCGGCGAGGCGCTCGGCGTACTTGATGGACACGTATTGCGCCCCCCGGTCGCTGTGATGGATGAGACCGCCCCGATGGGCCGGCCGGCGATCATGGAGAGCCTGCTCCAGGGCATCGAGGACGAAGCTGGCATGCGCCGTTCTGCTAGCCCCCCCCCCACGATCCGCCTGGCGTAGGTATCGATGACGAAGACGACGTTGACGAAGCCCGCTTAAGGCTCGCGACGTAAAGCCTGCCCCGGCGCAGGCCGGGATGAAATCCGACACCCACAGAATGTTCGACGCTGGCGCGTAGAACCTGCGGTTGACGTGATCCAGCGGGCACGGCGCTGCCTTGTCGCTCTTCGTCGTGCGAACCGGCTTGCCCCTGATCACGCCCTGTAGACCCATATCGCGCATCAGCCGCTCGATGGTGCAGCGGGCGACCGGGAAGCCCTCGCACATCATCTGCCGCCAGACCTTGCGGACGCCGTAGACCGCGAAGTTCTGGGCAAACACGATGCACCTGAGTCTTTGGAGGCCGCAGTCTAGGGTCCAAACCCAATC
>NZ_LDTE01000066.1 GCF_001476905.1 Sphingomonas sanguinis
GCCAATAACCGTGAGGGCGTGCCTGAGCGGCCCACCGCCGACGCCTGGGACCGGATCGAGGAAAGCCTCGACACACTGATCCCCGCCAGCGCCAATCAGCCCTATGACATGCACGAACTGCTGTCGAAGGTGGTCGACGAGGGCGACTTCTTCGAGGTCCAGCCTGCGCACGGCGCCAACATCATCATCGGCTTCGGTCGGATCGAGGGACGCACGGTCGGCTTCGTCGCCAACCAGCCGATGGTGCTGGCGGGCGTGCTCGACATCAATGCCAGCCGTAAGGCGGCGCGCTTCGTGCGCTTCTGCGACGCGTTCGAGATTCCGATCGTGACCTTCGTCGACGTGCCCGGTTTCCTGCCCGGCACCGCCCAAGAGCATAACGGCATCATCAAGCATGGTGCCAAGCTGCTCTTCGCCTATGCCGAGGCGACGGTCCCGAAGGTCACGGTCATCACCCGCAAGGCTTACGGCGGCGCCTATGACGTGATGGCATCCAAGCACTTACGCGGCGACCTCAACTATGCCTGGCCGACCGCCGAGATCGCGGTGATGGGGGCGAAAGGCGCGGTCGAGATCATCTTCCGGGGCAAGACGCCCGAGGAGATCGCCGAGCGAACGGCCGAGTACGAGGCGCGGTTCGCCAACCCGTTCGTCGCGGCCAGCAAGGGCTTTGTCGACGAGGTGATCCAGCCGCATTCGACCCGCAAGCGGATCGCCTTGGGCCTGCGCAAGCTGCGCAACAAGGACCTCGCGAACCCGTGGAAGAAACATGACAATCTGCCGTTGTGACGCTTTTTCTGAAGGAGGCTTTGGATGAAGAAGCTACCGCTTTCCAAGCAGATCACCTTCGCGTTGATCGTCGTCGGTGTCGCGATGCTGACGTCGTTCCTTCTGGCCCTGCTGCGATCGGCTGCGGCCGGTCAAAGTGGCCAGCCGCTACCTTCGCCGCTCATCGGCTTGACGCTGGGTATCGTCGCGGGGGCGGCCTATCTGGGTTTGGCCGGGAACAGGAAGGTCGCCTTGGCCAGCGACGATAGTCGAAAGGCGGCATTGGAACCCGTAACGGACGGTACGGCGCGGCTGATCGTCTTCCGCAACGGCTTTTATGGCAAGCTGGCGGGCATCGACGTCATGGTGGATGGGGCGACGCGCGCGCAGTTGAAAAGCCCGCGCTTCGCTGTCCTGCCGCTGACGCCCGGCGTCCACGAGGTCGGTGCACGTGTGCAGGGCAAGGACGCCCAACCGCTGACCTTGACCCTCGCTCCCGATGAAACGATCGTCGTGGAGCTATCCACCGGCCTGAAAGGCCCGGCCCTGGCTCCGGCGGGACCGCTGGCGACCATGCGCGATACGCTCGCCGCTATTCCGATGGTGCAATCATGACCCTGGGCCGCCTCAACCATATCGGCATCGCCACCCCTTCGATCGAGAAGACGGCAGAGACCTATCGCCACCTCCTGGGCGCCGACGCGATCGGCGCACCGTTCAACCTGCCGCCGCAGGGCGTGCGGGTGTGCTTCATCGACGCGCCCAACACCCAGATCGAGCTGATCCAGCCGCTCGACGACACCTCGCCCATCGCCAACTTCATCAAGAAGAATCCGGCGGGAGGGCAGCACCATCTGTGCTTCGAGGTGGCGGACATTCCCGCCGCCGTCGCCGAACTTCAGGCCAAGGGTGCCACGTTGCTGGGCCAGCCGCGTATCGGCGCGCACGGCACGCCGGTCGTCTTCCTCCACCCGCGCGACATGGGCGGGGTGCTGGTCGAACTGATGGAAACACCGGGAGAGGGGCATTGAGCGAGCCCATGCTGCTGGCCGAGCGTCGGGGCGGCGTTCTGGTCCTGACACTCAACCGTCCCGAGCGCCTGAATGCCGCGCCGCCCGAACTGTTCGATCGGATCGGCGAGGCGCTGGCGGCGCGCGGCGATGCACGGGCCGTCCTGCTGACGGGTGCGGGCAAGGCCTTTTGTTCAGGGGCGGACATTTCGGGCGGCGAGATCGGCCCGGAGACGGTGCACCGCGCGCTGGTCGATCACTTCAACCCGCTGTTCCTGACGCTGGCCGACCTGCCCATTCCGGTGGTCAGTGCGGTGCGTGGCGCGGCGGCGGGAATCGGGTGCAGCCTCGCGCTCGCCGCCGATTTCTGCGTGGCGAGCGAGGGGGCCTATTTCCTCCACGCCTTCGTCAATATCGGCATGGTGCCCGATGGCGGGGCGAGCTGGATGCTGCCCCGCCTGATCGGTCGCGCGCGGGCGGCCGAGATGATGATGTTGGGCGAGCGCGTAGCTGCCGCCAAGGCGCTGGATTGGGGCATGATCCACAAGGTCGTCGCCGATGATGCGCTGGACGCCGAAGCCTTCGCGCTGGCCGAGCGGCTGGCGGCGGGGCCGAGCGTCGCACTGGGCCTGATGCGCCGGGCGCTGCATGGGGGCTTCGACAGCGACTATGCGACTGCGCTGGCCCGCGAGGCAGAAGACCAGCGAAGCGCCCGCGCGACGCAGGACGGCGAGGAGGGCGGCCGGGCCTTTTTCGAGCGGCGTCCACCGCGTTTCCTGGGTCGGTGAGACTTGCGCGCGAACGATGATTTCGCTCTAGTGAAAGAAAATAAGTAGCGCACGTAACGAATGGATGAGGAGTGGCCGATGGCCGAACGCCCTGACCTATCCGATTGGGGATCGCTTGCGTCACG
>NZ_LDTE01000067.1 GCF_001476905.1 Sphingomonas sanguinis
TCACCATCGCGACCTCTGTTGGGCAGCGCGAGGTCGAGGCGCATGTGCACGCGGGATGGCCCCGTCCCCGGCCAGCGTCAGACGCTCGGCCAGCGGCAGCCGGTCGATGATCGCCCGCGCCTCCGCCCCGAAACCGACGAACCGCCCCGCCGCTCCTCGCCCGACCAACCCGCCACCCGCCGGCCAGATACTGTCGATACAGGTCGCGCTGCCCGCCTCGCAGTAAGGCGAGCGGAGCGCGACCCTGGCGAAATCGGCCAGCGAGGTCGCCAGCTGGGTGCGCAGAGCCGTGAAGATATTCCGGTCCGAGATGGTCAGGTCGTCCCGCGCCAGCACCCGATCCACCCGCTCGCGCAATCGTGCCGGATCGGTCGACGCCATGGTCAGCCGGATCGCGTGATACTTTACCGTCAGCCATGCGGGGTCGGTGGCCGCAACCTGCCCGGCGGCATCGACCAGCGCCGACGCTTCTCGGGGCTCAGCCAGCGCCAGGGCCGCGACCAGCCACATGGACTTGCCCGTGGCCCGCCAACGCTCCTGAGCATGGGCCAACGCCGCCTCACGGTCCTTGGGTTGCAGCGTGCGTATCCAGTCCGCCGCTTCCGGCCTGGTCGCCGCCTTGTCGCTGAGCGTCATGTAATCGCGAAAGGCCACCGCCACGTCCGACCCAGCGTCGCGCTCGCCCAGTTCACGATCGAGCCGCGTGAGAAGCGCCGCCGGGCGCTCGTGATATTCGAGGATCTGACGCATCCGCCCGACCTCGCCCCGGCCATAGGTTCCGGCCGGGGCAGCGGTCAGCCGGTCGATCGCAGCATGGGCGGCGGCGAACGCGTCGGCCCGCCGCGCGGCCAGCGCCCCGCGCAACGTGGCCCGCGCCTCCAGATAAAGCCCCGTTTTCTGCCACGGCGACGCAGGATCGCGCGCGATCGCCGCAAAGCGTTTCGCCGCTTCGTCCCATCGACCGTCATACAGCGCGATCGCCGCCAGCTGATACGCCCGGTCGGCTCGCAGCCAGGACGGCGCGGCGGGGGCAAGCGCAGGAAGCGTCACGCCCGGCGTGCTGCACGCCTGAAACACGACGTCCTGCCCCGCCAGCCAGGCGCGGACATCCGCCGACCCCGCGCCATAGCGCTTCACCCGGTCGTTGAGCGTCGCGGTCGCTGTCAGGAAGGCGTCGTCGAAACAGGTCGGGATCGTCGTGTAGTCGGGCCCCTGCCGCTCGGTCGGAACATAATAGATATCGGCCCGCGCGCCCGGCACCTGCCGCCGCGCGGTGATCCAGTCTTCCATCGTCCGGCTGGGCGGCTGTCCGCAGCAGGGGTTGGCCAGTGCGTCGGCCGCCGCCTTGCCGACACGCAAGCCGTTGAGCGCCCGCCAGTCGAGATAGAGCAAAGGGTCGCTCGCATCGGCCTTAACGATGCCGATCCGCCCTTCGGCGAGCGCGGCACGCTCCGCTGCGTCCTGCGGAGAGGACAGGACATAATGCGGGGTCGGCGGCGGCCCGCCCGAGGCGATGACCCGCGGCCCCGCCAGCGCCAGGACCAGCGCCACGCCCCCGGCCGACCACCACCCCTTCATTGCCATCCCTCGACCTCCCTGCGCACGGCCGTGAAATCCGCTGGCGTCCAACTGCGAGGATCGAACAGATAGACGCGCCGCCCCGGCGGTGCTCGCCGGACGGGCGTGTCGGTCGCGATTCCCAGAGCCGTCCGGCAGCGAGGATGACGGAAATCCCCGCCCTTCGCCAGTCGGTCCCGCATGGTCCGGTCCCCCTGCCCCATGCGAAAGACCATGGGCACGATCTCATCGGCCGGTGCCGCGTCCAGCCAGTCCTCGGTATCGCACCACGACGCCAGCGCGGTCATCGACAGACGGACGTTCGGGGGCAGACCGCGCCGGACATCGCCCAGAAGATCGAGCAACACTTGGCGCTGAGAGGCACGCACCTCGAAATCGATCTGGACCATCGGCGCGGGGATGCGCGTGGCATAATGAAGCACCGCCGCGCTCGTCCGTTGTCGAAGGGCTGGCGTCCAGCGGAGCGGCACGCGCTCGTCGATCTGGATATGGACCAGCGCGATGCCGGGCGGACGCTCGACCAGCAGCGGATGGCGACGGCCGCGCGCTACGACCTGATCACCGACCAGTTCGACAAAACCGCTCTGCACCGCCACCTCGACCGGCGGCTTCAGGAAGCGCAGGTCCTCCGGCCGCTCCCAGGCCCAGACGATCAGGGTCGAGGGTTCGGGCGGCGCGGGGCCGGAACAGCCGCTTACCAGCGCGAGCATCGCGGACAGGACGATCCGGCGGATCAGCGCCCCGCCCCCGGTGATTCGGGCAGATGCCGTCCCACCTTTGACTCCAGCAGGGCGATCAACTCGGGCTGCATGAAGGCGAAATCGTCCGGGATGTCGAGGCAGATCACCCGTTTACCGCCCAGCGTCGCGCGAAAGCGCCGCTGGAGCTTGGTCCGGTGCGCCTTTTCCATGACGAAGATCATATCGGCCCAGGCGATCGTCTCGGCCGTGACCGGATTCTCCGCGTCATGATTGGTCCCGGCCGAGTCCACCTCCAGGTCCTCGCGGCGTGCGAAGACCTGCTCGGCGGTCGGACTGCGCAGCTTGTTCTGGCTGCAGATGAACAGGACGGTGCGGATGCGCGGCATAGGCGGTCACCCTATGCCGCCGCCGTTTCGATGCAAGAACCGGCGGCGGGGTTACAGCACTTTCCAGTCCACAATCGCACGCAGCCCGACGACGACCACCCCCGGGGCATCGCGCAGCCCCGATGGGCGATGGACATACTGGACATCGGGCTGAAGCGTCAGGAAGGGCGCCACCCGGTCGCTATAGGTCAGCTCCACCATGGTCTCCGACTTCACCAGCGGCGCTTCATCGGGCGGATTGGACTGGCGATAGGCGGTGCTGATGCCAGCGGTCGCAAAGCCGAAGGAGATATGGGACTCGGGCCGCCCGGACAGGATGGCATGCCCCGCCACGCCCAGTTGCAGGCCGTCGCCGAACGGCGTCGTCAGGCCATCGGAAAAGCCCACGCGCATGAACCCGATCCAGTGCCCAGGCCGGTCCGCCTGCCCGACCAGATCACGTTCGACCAGCGCATAGACTCCGTGCGAGGCGGCGGTGTCGGCCGTGACGATTACGCCCGGTGGCACGGTGCGCGGCTGGCGATGGCTATAGGTCCATCCGCCGACGCCGATCGCGGTTCGCCCCTTCACCCCGAGTTCGGCAATGAACAGCGCCGAGCGCCGCCCGCCCTGATCGGTCGTGCCGCGCGGCGCACGGACGATGGCCGCCTGGGCATAATGATGCTTGCCGTCCAGCCGGAGCCGCATCGCCAAATCGGTCTGCGGAAAGATCGACGGACCATTGGGCCCGGTCGCCGCCAGTTCCGACCCGATGCCAAAGGCTGGGGCGATCAACTGGGACGCAGCGGCGTTGTAATAGAATTCGCTGTTCAAATCATATTTGCCGATCAGGAGGGAAGCACGATCGCCCGCGAAACGCTGCTGCACCCAAGCCTGATAGAGAAGCAGGTCGGGACTGTTGACCTCGATATTGTTGACGCCTTGCAAGGTGCTCGCGATGGCGTTGGGTCGCCCACCGGCATTGCTGAGAATGCCGACATAGGCACTTCCACCCTTCCAATGGGTCGCACGGTCCAGATCGAGCGTGGCGACGGCGTCGAGATTGTCGAGATAGCGCACGCCCCGCACACGCTTGCTGGCCCCGACCGCGATCAGATCGGCCTTATAGATCAGATCCAGGGCCAGCGGCCCTGCTTCCGGCTCGTCTTCGGAACGCGTCTGCGCCATCGCAGGGCAGGACCAGGCCGCCAAGGTCAAGGCGGCGATACAGGTGATGGATCGACGCGATGCCATCGTCATTGCTCTGGGGCGATTACGAGCGGAGATACGAGCGGAGATACGAGCGGAGGCAGGCGGGCCCCGCCTCTGCCGTTCAGGCCACGGCGCGTCCGAAGGCTTGGCCTTCCGCGTTGGCGCCGTCACGGCTCAGATCGAGCGCAACGCTTCGCCGAAGCACATTTTCTCACCTGTCATACCGCCCCCTAATGCCGCTTTCGATCGGGGCTACTCGCGTCGATCGAAGAATAGATCAGACGCAGCTATAATGACCGATGATTAATGATGGGTTCGTCGGCGGCGAATTACGTATCAACCGACATTTGGCCATCTCCGTCCGCAGCGCCGCTCTGCCGGTTCACGTCCACCGCTCAACGAACTGCAAGCACGATCAATCAAGTAACGTACCGGTCACCCCGCCTTTGGTCTGCGCCGAGCATCGTTGCCGTCTAACCATCCGGGTCGAGGCGGATATTGCTTTCGTCGCCCAACCGGCTAGCGTGCCGCCCACGGGGGGTAGCATACGCATGGGTCTGTTCGATTTTCTGAGCAAACAGTTCATCGACGTGATCGATTGGGTCGAGGCAGCGGACGATCTCGCCCTTCGTTATCCCATGCGCGACCATGCGATTCAGAACGGCGCATCGCTGACCGTGCGCGACGGACAGATCGCCTTTTTCTATGACGAAGGCCGGATCGCCGATGCGTTTCAGCCGGGGCAACACACGCTGGAAACCGGCAACCTGCCGGTGCTGACCGCGCTGATGAACTGGGACAAGGGCTTTGTCTTGCCGCTCAAGGCCGACCTCTATTTCTTCACCATGCGCGAACATGGCGGGCTGAAATGGGGCACGGCGCAACCGATCACGGTGCGCGACAAGGATTATGGTCCGATCCGGGTCAGGACCTTCGGCAGCTATTCGTTCCGCGTCGCCGATGTGCCCCGGTTCAAGGCGACGGTGATGGGTACGCTGGAGCATGTCCGCGTCGGCGATGTCGAGCCGCAACTGCGCGGCGCGATCACCACCGCCATCGCCAGCGAGCTCGGGCGCGCCGAGATCGCCTTTGTCGATCTGGCAGGCGACCAGCAGGCGCTATCGGAGCGGCTGCGCCACGCCGTCGCCCCCGCCTTTGCGCAATGGGGGCTGGAGGTCGCGAGCTTCTTCGTCGAAAGCGTATCGCTGCCCGATGAAGTGCAGGCGCATTTCGACAAGGCGAGCGCGATGCGGGTCGTCGGCGACCTCGACCGCTATGTCCGCTTCCAGACCGCCGACGCGATCGACACCGCTGCGGCCCAGGGCGGCGGTATGGCGGGAATCGGCGCGGGCGCGGCGGCCGGGGCCGCGCTGGGCCAGGCAATGGCTTCGGGCCTGGGTGCGCCAGCCGCCGCCGCGCCTGTGGAAGATCCGTTCGCGCTGATCGAAAAGCTGCACAAGCTGCATGTCGCCGGCGCGCTGAGCCAGGAGGAGTTCGAGGCCAAGAAGGCTGCGTTGCTCGCCAAGATCGGCTGACATGACCGAATTCGCCTGTCCCCAATGCGGCGCGCCCGTCGTGTTCCGCTCGTCGTTGCCCTCGCGCGTTTGCGACTATTGCCGCAGCCTGCTGGTGCGCGATGGCGACGATCTGCGCCGCGTCGGTCAGGTCGCGGCGGTGCCCGAGGACGTCAGTCCGCTGCAACTCGGCGTGCGGGGACGGTTCGACGGCCATGGCTTCGAGCTGGTCGGACGTGTCCGCTGGCGTTGGACGGACGGGACGTGGAACGAATGGTATGCTGCCGTCGATGATGGCCGCTTCTGGTGGCTGGGCGAAGCGACGGGCCGCTACATGCTGCTCGCCCCCGCAAGCGGCGACGCGGAACAGAACGCCACCTATCGCAGGATCGCGAACGACAGAGAGCCGGAGGTCGGCGAGCAGTCCCGTATCGGTAGCACACAATACAGTGTGGTCGATGTCCGCTATGTCGAATGCGTCGCCAGCGAGGGCGAACTGCCGATATCGACCCCGAGCGGCAGCAAGGCGCTGAGCGTCGACCTGGCCGCATCGGACGGCCGCTGCGCCACGATCCAGCGCGATGGCACCGGGACCACCCTCTATAGCGGCCGCTACGTCACGCTCGCCGAGATCGCCGCCACCGGCCTGCGCCGCTTCGATGGCTGGCCGATGCCGGGTTACGCGGCGTGAGGATGGGGCAATGACCGACACGGTGCGCGCCGTTACCTGCCCGCGTTGCGGCGGCACCATCGCGTTGCGCGCGGCGGGGTTGAGCGTGTCGCTGGTCTGCGAGCATTGCGGCACCACGCTCGACGCGACGTCCGACGATGTGCGCGTCATCACCGCCGCGCGGCAGGCGATGCACCAGCCCGCCATCGCGCTCGGCAGGCGGGGCACGCTGCGCGGCGAGCAATGGGAAGTGGTCGGCTATCTCGAGCGGACCGACGGCTATCAGGGTTGGCAGGAATATCTGCTGTTCAATCCATATCTCGGTTATCGCTTCCTGGTCGATGACGGCCGCTGCTTCAGCCTGGGGGTGCTGATCGATCGTATGCCTGACCCGGCATTCGACGGGTACGCGCTGGACCGTGCGCGCTATCGCCGCTTCGGCGCCGGGTACGCGGCGTCGGTCACCTTCGTCGTCGGCGAATTCTATTGGCGCGTCAGGGTGGGCGAGCAGGTCCATGTGACGGACTATGTTCGCCCCGGCGCGATGCTGACCTGCGAGGAGAATAGGCAAGAGCGGAGCTGGACGCTGCTGACCCTGCTGGGCGTCGGCGAGGCGGAAGAGGCGTTCGGCCTGGAACCTCGGCCAAGACCCTCGGGGGTCACGCCGTCACCGCACGAGCCCTCGCCCCATCTGCGCCCGTTGCGCGAGGCGGCGTTCGCCTTCGCCGCCGCTGTGATGGCGCTGGTCGCGGTGCTGATAGCCCTGGGCCAACCGAGCCGGACGCTCCTGACCCAGACGATCGAACTGACGCAGGATGCTCCGCCGGTCGAACGTGTCGTCGCCACCCTGTCCCTGCCCGCCGCGTATAACCGGATCACGGTCGACGCCCGCGCGGATACGCTGTCCAACAGCTGGGTCGACTTGGATTATGCGCTGGTAGATCGGCGCACCCAGCGCAGTTTCGACACCTATGCCCTGGCCGAGCGCTATAGCGGCACCGATTCCGACGGCAGCTGGAGCGAAGGCGACCGTTCGCCGAATACCAGTTACGCCAGCATTCCCGGTGGCACCTATGACCTGGTGGTCGAGGCCGCGGTCCATGGCTGGACCGGCGCGCAATCGCCACCCGTCGCGTGGCAGACGGTCCCGGTCACGATCCGCGTGACGTCGGGCGGCAGCTTCGCCGGGCCGATGATCCTGGCGCTGATCGCCCTGTCGCTATGGCCGGGCCTGCTGGCAATCCTTCACTTCGCGTTCGAACAGCGGCGGATCGCGCCGGTCAAGGGAGACGATTGATGCGGCTGAGCACGATCCTCTATGCCCTGTTCTGCCTGGGCGTCGTCGCCCTCTTCACGCTGGCCGTGATGCGCAGCTACTCGCCCTTCGCCGACAGCCATCCCGGCGGCGGCGCTCGGGCGTCGGGCGGCGTTCGCGGCGCGCATGGACCCACCCACAAATGACGGAGCAAGGAATGCTGTCCACCACCGTGCTGCTCGCGACCCTGCTCTATGCCGGGCTGGGAGTGCTGATCTTCGCCGTCGGTTTCTGGATCTGGGACCGGCTGACGCCCGCCGATCTGTGGGGCGAAATCTGTCGTGGGAACCAGGCGGTCGCGATCTTCAGCGGGGCGATCGCCATCGCCATCGCGATCATCATCGGCGCCGCGATCCACGGCTGATCCCATGTCCCAAACCGTGCCGCCACCGCGCGCGGGCGCGGCCCTGTTGCTGTCCGCCTTCGTCGTCGCGACCTGCGGCCTGGTCTATGAACTGCTGGCAGGAACGCTGGCCAGCTATCTGCTGGGCGACAGCGTCACGCAATTCTCGACCGTGATCGGCACCTATCTGTTCGCCATGGGCATCGGATCGTGGTGCTCGCGCTATGTCCGACGCGACGAGCTGGCGGTGTTCGTCCGGGTCGAGATACTGGTCGCGGTGATCGGCGGCTGCTCGGCGGCGCTGTTGTTCCTGCTGTTCGACCGGGTGGCCGATTTCCGCCTGCCGCTTTACGGCATCGTGCTGGCGATCGGCACGTTGGTGGGCCTGGAAATCCCGCTGCTGATGCGCATCCTGAAGGACCGGCTGGAGTTCGGCGATCTCGTCTCGCGCGTGCTGACCTTCGACTATATCGGCGCGCTGGCGGCCTCTTTGCTGTTTCCGCTGCTGCTGGTGCCGAAGCTGGGGCTGATCCGCACGGGCTTCCTGTTCGGGCTGTTCAACGTCGCGGTCGCCATCGCGCTGATCCTGCGGCTACCGGGGCGACGGCTTCGCGGCGAGCTGGCGGTGGCCATCGCCGTCGCGTTCGGCCTGCTGGCCGGTTTCCTCTGGTCGGAGCGGTTGCAGCGGACGGCCGAGATCGCCGCCTATGGCGATCCCATCGTCTATGCCGCCTCCACCCCCTATCAACGGATCGTCATCACCAAGCGGCGCGACGATCTGCGCCTGTTCCTGAGCGGAAACCTGCAATTCTCGTCCCGCGACGAATATCGCTATCACGAGGCGCTGGTCCATCCCGCGCTGAGCCGAGTGGCGGCCTTGCGTGACGTGCTGGTGCTGGGCGGCGGCGATGGGCTGGCGGTGCGCGAGATCCTGAAATATCCCGGCGTCCGGTCGGTGACGCTGGTCGACCTGGACCCCGCCATGACCGCGCTGTTCCGCAACAGCGCCATGCTGTCGGCGCTCAACGCCCATGCCTTTTCCTCGCCAAAGGTGCATGTCGTCAATGCCGACGCCTTTCGCTGGCTGCGCGACAATCGGCGGCGTTTTGATGCGGCGATCGTCGATTTTCCCGATCCGACCAATTTCTCGCTGGGCAAGCTCTACACGGTCAGCCTCTATCGTGAGCTGGCGCGCGCGCTGAGCCCCGGTGCGGTGGTGAGCGTGCAGAGCACCTCGCCCCTCGTCGCGCCCCAGGCCTTCTGGACGGTGGCGACGACCATGGAGGCGGCGGGCTTCGCGACGCGCGGCTATCACGTCTATGTGCCGAGCTTTGGCGAATGGGGTTTCGTGCTGGCGGGCTTGGGCGCGCTTCCGGCGGCGGGGCCGCTGCCCGCGGGCCTGCGCTTCCTCGACCCGACGACCGAGCGGCTCGCCTTCGCCTTTCCGCGCGACATGGCGCGGCGGCCGGTCAGCGTGAACCGGCTGGACAATCAGGTGCTGGTCCGCCGATTCGAGGAAGAATGGGCGAAGGTCGAGGGATGAGGCTGACCCGCCGTACGCTGATCGCCGGGGCGGCCGTCGCCGGGTTGCTCGACGGATGCGCGCATCCGGCCATGGCGGGGGAGCTGGGCGGGGCCGATCTGGCGCGCGGCCACCGACTGCGCGACGGTGGCTTTCCCGAACCCTCCAGCGAGCTGCATACCGATATCGCGATCATCGGCGGCGGCATCGCCGGGCTGTCGGCGGCCTGGACGCTGGCCGACGCGGGAGTCGCGTTTCGCCTGCTCGAATTGGAGGACGAAACCGGCGGCAATGCCCGTGGCGGGCGCAATAGCGTCTCCGCCTATCCGCTGGGCGCGCATTACCTGCCCATTCCCAACCCGGAAGCGACGCGCGTCATCGCGCTGCTGGAGCGGCTGGGGATCATCACCGGCTGGCAGGATGGCAAACCGGTCTTCGACCCCTATCAAGTCGTCTCCGCGCCCGAGGAACGGCTGCTGCGGCTGGGCCGCTGGCACGAGGGACTGGTGCCCGGCACCGCGCTCAGCCCCGAGGACCGCCACGACATCACCGCCTTCTTCGCCGCGATGAAGGTGTTTCGCGACCGTCGCGACGATGGCAGGCCCGCCTTCGCCATACCCATGGCGCTGAGTTCGACCGCTGCCGACCTGAAGGCACTCGACCGGATCAGCATGACCCAGTGGCTGGACCGGCAGGGATGGCGCTCGCGCGTGTTGCGCGATCATGTCCGCTATGCCTGTCGCGACGATTACGGCACCGAGCCCGATCAGGTCTCGGCTTGGGCGGGCATTCATTATTTCGCCAGCCGGCGTGGGACCGCCGCCAATGTCGATGGCGACCTGGTGCTGACCTGGCCAGAGGGGAATGCGCATCTGGCCCGCGCTATGGCGGCGCGTGTGCGCGGGTCGATCGAGACCGGGCGGATCGTCTGGCGGGTGGAGCGTCAAGGCGACGGGGTGGTGGTCGACAGCCATGACGTGGCCAGCGGCCGCACAACCCGGCTGCACGCCCGCGCCGCGATCCTGGCGACGCCGCGCTTCGTTACGGCCCGGCTGGTGAAGGACGTGGATGCGACCGGCTTTCGCTATGCGCCGTGGATCGTCGCCAATGTGACCGTCGATCGGCCGCCGGAAGGTCCGGGTTTCGACCTGGCCTGGGACAATGTGTCGGCGACCAGCGAGTCGCTCGGCTATGTCGTCGCGACGCATCAGTCCTTGGCGACGGCCCCCGGCGCGACCGTGCTGACCTGGTACATGCCCTTGTCACGCATGGCCCCCGCCTCCGCCCGCAGGCTGATGCTCGAACGGCCGCTCGCCGCGTGGCAGGACATCGTGCGGGACGACCTGCTGGCGACCAATCCCGATCTGGCCGGCGCGATCCGGCGGATCGATGTCTGGCGCTGGGGCCATGCGATGATCCGACCCGAACCCGGCTTCATCTGGGGCGAGGCGCGTCGCCACGCCGCCCGGCCGCAGCCGCCCCTGTTCTTCGCCCATTCCGACCTGAGTGGCTTCTCGATCTTCGAGGAAGCCCATCACCACGGCGCGGAAGCGGCCGAGCAGGCACTCGCATCGATCCGGGGTGGCCGGGCATGAACCAGGCGGGCACGCACCTGATCGCCGACCTCTATGGCTGTCGGGGCCTGGACGACATGGCGCTGATCGAGGACACGCTGCGCGCCGCCGTCCGCGCGATCGGCGCGACGTTGATCGGACTGCATCTCCACCCCTTTGGCGAGGGACAAGGGATTACCGGCGTCGCGATGCTGGCGGAATCGCATATGACGATCCATTCCTGGCCGGAGACCGGCTATGCGGCGATCGACATCTTCGTCTGTGGCCAGGGTCACGACCTGGACCGGGGCATCGCGCTGATCGCCGACGCGCTGGGGGCCGATCGGGAGGTCCTCACCCGCATCCAGCGCGGCGCTTAATCGACGGCGACCGAGAAGCTCTCCGCAATGCCCGCGCTCGCCAGGATGGGGAGGAGCGCGGCGCCCAGCACCGTTGCCTTCTCTCCGATCGCCGACGCCCGGATCGCCGGGCGACCCAGCTCGTCATACCAGGGCCGGTCGGACAGCAGCAACGCCAGTTGCTCGCGGATCGGCTGGGGCAAGGGGCCGGAGAGGATGATCTCGCCCGGATCGAACCAAGCCAGCGCGTTACTGATGACCGGATCAAGCTGAGCCGCCGCGCGCCGGGTCCAGCTCGCCACCGTTTCGTTATCAGCGGCGATCAGTGGGGCGACGTCGTCCGCCGAGCGCACCTCATGCCCGGCCGCGCGCAGGCATCGCAGCAGATCGACGGTGCTGGGACGGGGACGGTCGCCCGGGAAGAGCAGTCCGATCTCGCCGACATTGCCATGCTGTCCCTTGGCGAGCCGCCCATTCTCGATCACGCCCGCACCGATGCCATGGCCGAACAGGATGACCAGTGCCGAGCGGCACCGCTGCGCGACCCCGGCCAGATAGAAATCGGCCAGGGCGGCGGCATTGGCGTCGTTCTCGATCCACACCGGCAGCGCCAGCGCATCGCCGATTACCGCCTGCAAATCGATGTCCCGCCAGGTCGGCAGATTGGGCACGGTCAGCCAATGGCGGCGATCGGTCACCGCCTTGGGCCCCGGCACGCCGACGCCGCACCCGATCAGCCGCCGCCCGAGCAGGTGATGACGCTCGACCAGTTCGTGCACGATCCGCCGGACCTGCCGGGCGAAGACCTCGGGACCGGTATCCTCGAATGCCTCCCGCACTGAGGCGATCGGCGAGCCGTGAAAGTCGACCAGCGTCACGTCGACCGCGCCGTGATGGGGTGCTGCACCGATCGCATAGCCCGCGTCGCGCGCGATCTGCAGTGGTACGGAGGGGCGGCCGCGAGCAGGCGAGCGCAGGCTTTCCGCCTCCTCGACCAGACCCATGGCCATAAGGTCGCGCGCCATCGCGGTCATCGCTGCCGGGCTGAACCCCAGGTTGCGCGCCAGGTCCAGGCGCGACGCCGCGCCCTTGACCCATAGCGAGTGCACGACGCGCTGCTGCGCCCGGTCAAGTTGGAAATTCGTCCTCACGGGCCAGCGCCTATCGGCTGTTCGCGACGCTTTTATTTATTTTTGCATAAATAATAAAATTCGTCACAAAGCGCAGCGAAAGGCCCGCCATCTCATCCGGGGGCTTTCCATGACCAAGCAGCATCTTCTGACCACCGCAGGCCTTGTCGCGCTCAGCGCTCTGGCCGCCACGCCCGTCCAGGCGCAACAGGCGCCCCAGGCCTCGGCCGCCACTACCGCCGAAACCGGCGACACGCCCGCCGAGCAAAGCGGCGACATCGTCGTCACCGGCTCGGCCCGTGCCGAGCGTCGCTTCGACGTCGCCTATGCCGTCAACAGCCTGTCCCAGACCGACATCCAGAAGATCGCGCCGCTCAACACCGCCGACCTCTTGGGCAACGTGCCGGGCATCCAGGTTGAGGCGACCGGCGGCGAGGTGCAGAACATCACCCGCGTGCGCGGCATTCCGACCGATCGCGGTTATCTGTATTTCCAGCAGGACGGCCTGCCGCTCTATCAGGAAATCGACGGCTTCTTCTTCAATGCCGGCGAAGGCATGAACCGCTACGACCTGATGACCGAGCGGATGGAAGTGGTGCGCGGCGGCCCGGCACCCATCTACGCCAGCGACGCCGCCGCCATCGTCAACAACATCACTGTCACCGGCACCGCCACTACGCGCGGCCGTGCGCAGCTGACGCTGGGTGATACCGGCCTCTATCGCTTCGACACCTATCAGGCCGGGCCGCTGGGCGAGAACACCTATTATGCAGTCGGCGGCTTCGTCCGTTATCATGACGGCTATCGCGACAACGGCTTCCCCAATGATCGCGGCGGCCAGATTCGCGCGAACATCAAGCACGACTTCTCCAACGGCTTCTTCAAGCTGAGCGCGCAGTTCGTCGACGACCACAATGTCTTCTACCTGCCGATCCCGACCAACGACCCGCGCAACCCGTCGGTCTCGCTCAACCCCTATATCGACTATTTCACGGGCACGATGAACTCGCCCGCGCTGCGCAACGTGGCGATCACCTTCCAGAATGCGGGCGGTGGGCTGACCACGCTGCACCGCGATCTCGCCAATGGCCGCTATATCCGCTTCGGCAACCTCGCCTTTACCTATCAGGCGGAGTTCGACGACTGGACCGTCTCGCTGAAGTCGGGCGCGACCATCGGCAAGAACAGCTTCGACGCCTTTTACTCGACGACCAATCCGGCCGACGGCAACACTTTCGCCGCCAGCTATCTGAACGCCGCGCGTACCGCCTTCGGACCGTCGGTCACGCAGATGGGCTATGCCATTGCCGGCACGAATGGCGCGACCACCTACGATCCGTACGGCGCGTCGGGCCTGGTCATGTCGGGCCAGTATCGTGCGGTCGAATCGAATTTCTACTCGGGCCAGGCCGACTTGAGCGTCACGCGCCAGTTCGACACGCCCATCGGCCGTCACGACGTGAAGGCGGGGCTGTACGGTTCGCTCTGGGGCCAGAGCGTCCTCCAGGCCTATCAGGATTATCTGATCGAGGTGCGCGGCAAGCCCCGGACGCTGGACCTCTTCGCCTATAACGCGAACGGCGCGATCGTCGGCAGCGTGACGCAGAACGGTGTCCTGCGCGACACGACCACGCTCAATCGCGGCAATGTCGATGCACGGATGGCCGCCATCTATGCCAACGATACCTGGGACGTGACCGACCGGCTGCGCGTCGATGCGGGTATCCGCCACGAATGGTATGGCTATGCGGGATATGCGGCGTTGACCACGAGCGCCAATCTGGGTGACCCGACGACGCTGGCCGACAACAACACCCGCGCCTTCACCGGCTCGGCGATCCGCAACCGCTACACGCCGCAGGCGACCAACTGGACCGCGGGTGTCAATTACGACCTGACGCGTCATTTCGGTGCCTATGCCCGCATCTCGCAGCTGGAAATCCCGACCAGCTCGACCACGGTGCTCAGCACCGCGCCGGTCGCCATCGCGTCCAAGGCGCGGCAATATGAGGTCGGTTTGAAGGCGGTGTCGGGCGGTTCGTACCTGTACCTGACCGGCTTCTACACCAAGTTCGATCCGCTCAACGCCAGCTTCACCGCCTATAACCCGGTGACCGGCCGCAACGACCAGCCGGTGACCTTCATCGGCACGGCCGTGACCAAGGGGATCGAGGCGGACGGCCGTCTGGCCTTCGGCCGCACCTTCTCGCTCGCCGGGTCGGTCACGGTCGGCGATCCGCAGTACAAGAACCTGGTCAACAATGTCGGCGCGGACCCCAGCGCGGTGAACGGCAAGCAGATCATTCGTGAGCCCAAGCTGTATGGCCATGTCCGTCCGACCGTCGATTTCGACATCGGCACGACCCACGTCTCGCTCTACGGCAGCTATGAATATACCAGCCAGCGCTACACCGACTTCTTCAACCAGACCGCCCTGCCCGCCTTTGGCAGCTTCGGCGCGGGCGTGATGGTGACGAACGGGCCGTGGCTGGTGCAGGTGGTCGCTGACAATCTGACCAACGCGCACGGCCTGACCGAGGGCAATACCCGCACCGACTCGCTGACCGGTCAGGGCAACGCCACCGCCATCTATGGCCGCCCCGTCTTTGGTCGCAACGTCCGCCTGGTCGTGAGCCGCTCGTGGTGACGGGACGCCTGATCCTCGCCGTCGGTGCCATGGCACTGGCGGCGGTAGCCATGGCCCAGTCCGCCCCGCGCCCGGCCGACGAGACTTTAAAGCTGAACCAGATCCAGGTCGTCGGCACGCACAACAGCTACGCCTTGCCCGCCGACCCGCGCGTGATGGCGATGATGGCACCGCGCATTCGGGCTCGGTTCACGCACCCCCCCGCCAGTCTCTCGCCCGAGCAGCGCGCCGCGCTGGCCGACGAGCATCCCGGCGGCCTCGCCGATCCGATGGACGCTTTCGGCTATATCCAGATGCCGCTGGAGGCTCAGCTGGCGAGCGGCGTGCGCAGCGTCGAGCTCGACCTGCAACCCGACCCCAAGGGCGGCCTCTATGCTGACCCAGCACCCTATCGCGCCCTCGCCGCACGTGGCGAGAAGGACCTGAAAACCATCGATCGCGACGCATTGCGCGAGCCGGGGCTGAAGGTGTTCCACGTCGCCGATCTCGACTTTCGCAGCCAGTGCCCGACCTTCCGCTCCTGCCTGACGCTGCTGCGCCAATGGTCGGATGCGACGCCGGGGCACAGCCCGGTCTTCGTGCTGCTCGAGCCCAAGCTCAGCGGCGCGGGCGAGCGCAGCGTCGCGCCTTTCGACGCCGACGCCTTTGCCGAAGTCGACCGCTCGATCGCCGAGATCATCGGGCGCGACCGGGTGGTGACGCCCGACGACGTGCGTGGGACAATGCCGACGCTGGAAGCCGCCGTGCTGGCCAAGCGCTGGCCCACCCTGGCGCAGGCGCGTGGCAAGTTCTTGTTCCTGTTCCTGGTGCCGGGAATGAACTTCGCCGCCTTCGCCCCCTATCTCGACGGGCATCGCTCGCTGGAGGGGCGCATGGCCTTTGTGCAGGGCAAGCCGGGCATGGCGCACACCGCCTTCCTGCTCTTCGACAATGCCCTCACCCGCCAGGCCGATATCCGCGCCGCCGTCGCCAAGGGCTATTTGGTGCGCACCCGCGCCGATATCGACACAGCCGATGCCCGGCGCAACGATCCTGCCCGGCGCGAAGCGGCGCTGGCCTCTGGCGCGCAGATCGTGTCTACGGACTATTTGACGACGCCCAATGTTCATGGGACCGACTATCATCTCGCGCCCTTTGCCGGCGGGTGGCGGTGCGATGCCGTGACCAGCCCTTGCCCCGTGTCACGCTGATACCTCGGGAGATCGAATGACCATGAAGCGTATCGCCCTCCTCATGCCGTTCCTTCTCGCCAGCCCGGCGTCCGGCATGGCCGGCACCGTGCCATCGGCCACCGCGACCGCCGACGACCGGGTGCTGGCCACATTGCAGCGTCAGCTTTTCCCCACCGTTACGGCCATGATGGCGACCCCGGCTGCCCGAGCGCTGCTGGCCGAGCGGGCCGGGCGTGATGCCCGGTGCAAGGGCGATACCAGCTGCCGGATCGAAGCCGCGCGCTGGTCGGATGCGGATATCGCGCGGCTGGCGACGCAGGGCGACGGGGCCGCGATCCGGCGCGAACTGGCCGGGCTGAACAAGGTCATCGCCGTCTATGCCCAGGGGGTGGCCCCCGCCTATCCGCTGATCGACGGGCCGGGCGTCACCGGTCCGGCCCTGATGGCTCTGGTCGCCACCGCCCTCGCCTCCGGCGACGCGCTGCGGGCCGAACCGGTCTCGGCCCATGATCCGGGTCTCGCCCTGGCCCTCACCCTGCTGGACTCGGCTGATCGGCTGGAGGCCGTCCACTTCGGCCCGCTGGCGGCCCAGGAGAATGCGCTCGCCTTCCGTCATGCCCGGACGGTTGCCTGGTCGCGCTACAAATACAGCGCGATCATCGTGCCAGGTATCGGTCCCGAAGACCTGACCACCCCGCTCAGCGCGGCGGGCAAGCTCAACGTCCATATGGCCGCCGCCCGCTATCGTGCGGGACTGGCCCCGTTCATCATCCTGAGCGGCTCGGCCGTCCACCCGCGCGGCACGCTCTTCTTCGAGGCGATCGAGATGCGGCGCGCGCTGATCGAACGCTACGGCGTGCCGGCGGAGGCGTTGGTGGTCGATCCCTATGCCCGCCACACGACCACCAATGTGCGCAACGCGGCCCGCCTTCTCGCGGCCATGAACGCACCATCGAAACCGGCGCTGGTCGTCACCAATGTCGGGCAGGCCAGCTATATCGCCGGGCCCGCCTTCGCCGAGCGCAACCAGCGCGAGCTCGGCTACCAGCCCGCCGAGATCAAGGCGCAACGCTCGCCCAATGAAGTCGAGATTCTGCCCCGCCGAACCGGGCTGTTCATCGACCCCGCCGACCCTCTCGATCCCTGACCTGGGCCGCATTACGGCGTTCGGCCCGCAAGCCTTTCGACCAGGAAGTCGACGAACACACGCACCCGCGCGGGCGTTGTCGAGCCGCCGACAAAGACGGCATGGATCAGCTCGACATCGCCCGGATTATATTCCTCCAGCAGCGGCACCAGCCGCCCTTCGGCGATGTCGGTCGCGACGCTGAAGCGGCCGACGCGGGTGATGCCGACCCCAGCCACCGCGAGCTGCCCCAGCGTCTCGCCATTATTGGCAACGATCCCGCCCTCGATGCTCAGCGCGAAGTCCCGTCCATCCCGGCGGAACGGCCAGATCGGTTCGGCCCGGCGGAAGTTGAAGCTGAGGCAATTATGGGCGTGCAGGTCCTCCGGCACCCGCGGCGTGCCCGCCCGCGCCAAATAGTCGGGCGAGGCGACGATCACCCGGCCGGACTCGCCCAGCTTGCGCGCGGTCAGCCCGCTATCGGCGAGCGGACCGAAGCGGATCGCGACATCGGCCTGTCCGCCCGCGACATCGACCAGCGTGTCGGTCAATGCCATGTCGATCAGGATATGCGGATAGGCCCGCGCGAAATCGCCGAGCAGTGGCACGATACACAGCCGTCCGTGTGACAGCGCCGCATTGATCCGCAGCCGCCCGCGCGGCGCGCCCTGATCGGCGATCTGCTGCTCGGCATCGTCGAGATCGGCGAGGATACGCCGCGCGGCGAGCAGATAGGCCTGCCCCTCGGCGGTCAGCGTCAGCGCGCGGGTCGACCGCAGCAACAATCGCACGCCCAGCCGTGCCTCGATCCGGTCGACCGCCCGCGCCACTGCCGATGGCGTCAGCCCCAGCGTGCGTCCGGCCGCGGAAAAGCTGCCCGCCTCCACGACGCTTGCGAACAGGGCGAGCGACCGGGCGCGGTCCTCTTGGCCGGCAAGCTTTGCATCCAATGCACAAATCCTTTGCTCCGGCAGGGCATTCCGCCGCCTGGCCCGACCGGCCATTTATGCGCCAGACCACGACATTCGCAAAGGACCTGTGATGGAATATCGGCAATTGGGATCGTCCGGCCTACGCGTACCCGCCCTGTCGTTCGGAGCCGCCACGTTCGGCGGCAAGGGAACGCTGTTCAGCGCCTGGGGCACAAGCGACGCCGCCGAGGCGCGGCGGCTGGTCGACATCTGCCTCGACGCGGGGGTCACGCTGTTCGACACTGCGGACATCTATTCCGACGGTGCATCGGAAGAGGTGTTGGGCGCGGCGATCAAGGGGCGGCGCGATGCCGTCCTGATCTCGACCAAGACCGGCCTGCCGGTCGGCGACGGCCCACAGGATTGGGGCGCGTCGCGGGCGCGGCTGATCGGTGCGGTAGAGGCGGCGTTGCGGCGGCTCGGCACCGACTATCTCGACCTGCTCCAGCTCCACGCCTTCGACGCCTCGACGCCTACCGAGGAGGTGATGGGGACGCTCGACCGGCTGATCGCCGACGGCAAGGTCCGCTATGCTGGCGTCTCCAACTATCCCGGCTGGCAGATCATGAAGGCGCAAAGCCTGGCCGATCGCCATGGCTGGCCGCGCCTCGTCGCGCATCAGGTCTATTATTCGCTGATCGGCCGCGCCTACGAATGGGACCTGATGCCGCTGGCGGCCGATCAGGGCGTCGGTGCGCTGGTCTGGAGTCCGCTCGGCTGGGGACGGTTGACCGGCAAGATCGGACGCGGACGGCCGATCCCGGCGGGCAGTCGCCTGCACGACACCGCCCAGTTCGCGCCGCCGGTCGAGGATGAGCATCTCTATCGCGTGGTCGACGCGCTGGAGGCGGTGGCGGCGGAGACCGGCAAGACCGTACCCCAGGTCGCGATCAACTGGCTGTTGCGGCGGCCGACCGTGGCGTCGGTCATCATCGGCGCGCGAGACGAAGCGCAACTCCGCGACAATCTGGGCGCCGTCGGCTGGACCCTGACGCCCGAGCAGGTCGCCTCGCTCGATGCGGCGAGCGACGTGCTGCCGCCCTATCCGCACACGCCCTATCGGCAGCAGGAGGGTTTTGCCCGCCTCGCGCCGCCGATGGTTTGAGGAACCCAAATCATGAAATTCCACTCTGGGCTGATCGCACTGGCGGTCGGCGCTTTCGGCATCGGCGTGACCGAGTTCGCGCCGATGGGCATGTTGCCGGTGATCGCCAGTGACCTGCACATATCGATACCATCCGCCGGATTGCTCATCAGCGCCTATGCGATGGGCGTGCTGATCGGTGCGCCGTTGATGACGCTGACCACCACGAGGTTCGACCGCCGGACGTTGCTGATCGCACTGATGGGCATCTTCACCCTGGGCAACGCGCTGTCGGCGCTGGCGGACGGATACTGGATGCTGATGGCGGCGCGGGTCATTACCTCGTTCAATCACGGTGCGTTCTTCGGCGTCGGGTCGGTGGTGGCCGCCAGCCTGGTGCCGCCGGACAAGCGTGCGGGCGCGGTGGCCGCGATGTTCACCGGGCTGACCGTCGCCACGATCGGCGGCGTGCCGTTGGCGACCTGGGTGAGCGAGGCAATCGGCTGGCGCACCGCCTTTGCCGGGATCGCGGGTGTAGGGGCGGTCGCCATGCTGTCGCTACGCCTCGCCCTCCCCTCGCTACCCTCGACAGGGGATGGCGACATACGCGGGGAACTGCGTGTCCTCACGCGGGGGCCCGTGATGATGGCGCTCGCCCTGACGACGATCGGCTTTGGCGGAGTTTTCACGGTCTTCACCTATATCGTGCCGATCCTGCGCGACGTGACGCATGGCTCGACCGGCTATATCACAGCGATGCTGATGCTGTTCGGGATCGGCGCGACCATCGGCAATGGTTTGGGTGGTCGACTGGCGGACCGGTCGGTCGATCGGACGTTGATGACCATGCTGGCGATCATGGCCCTCACCCTGCTGGGCTTCACAATCTTGATGCAATGGCCGGTGACCGCCTCCATCGCGATCCTGATCTGGGGCATTGCCAGCTTCGCGATCGTGCCGCCACTGCAGATGCGGGTGATGGACGCCGCCTCGGACGCGCCGAATCTGGCCTCCGCGATGAACATCGGAGCGTTCAACCTGGGCAATGCCGTCGGCGCGGCGCTGGGCGGCGGCGTGATTTCAGCCGGGCTAGGCCTGCCTGCCGTTTCGCTGGCGGGGGCGGCGATGGCCGCCCTGGCGTTGGTCACGCTGCTAGTGTCACGCCGTCGAGCAGGCACTTTTGTTCAGAGGGAGGAGGCACTGACATAAAGGCCGACACCGATCACCACCGCGGCAAAACCCCGCTCCAGCACGCCCTTGCGCCCGCCGAGCCGTTTGCCCAGCGCAATGCCGCCGATCGTGCCACCGACACCGCCCGTCACCAGCCATGCGGTGAGCGTCCAGTCGACCAGCCCCGATGCGGCATAGGACGCCGCGGTGGTCAGCCCCAGCGCGCTGACCACCACCAGCGAGGTACCGATGGCGAAGGGCAGCGGCATGGCGGTCGCCAGGACCAGCCCCGGCACGATCAGGAACCCGCCACCGATCCCGAAGAACCCGGCGGCGAGCCCTACGCCCAGCCCGATCGGTACCAGGCGCGGCAGCAGCGTCGCGGCACTCCCCCGCGTCAGCCGGACATCCGGCGCCTCCGCCGTCCGTCGCGGTCGCAGCATCGAAAAGCCCACTCCGATCATCAGCAACCCGAACAGCACCAGCAGGCGCTTGCCGTCAAACGCCTTGCCCAGTTCCGCACCCAGCGCCGCCCCGATCATGCCCGACGCCGCGAACACACCCGCACAGCGCCACTTGACCCGGCCCGCCCGTGCATGACCGATCAGGCTGGCGACCGCATTGACCGTGACCGCCACCGCCGCCGTGCCGATCGCGGCATGGGGTGACCCGACGCCGACGACGTAGACCAGCAGCGGAACGGCCAGAATCGATCCGCCCCCGCCGACAAGGCCCAGGATCAGGCCGATCACCCCGCCCGAGGCAAGTGCGGCAAGGATGGTGAGGCTACTCATGACCCGCTTACGCGGCCGCGCGCCGGTTCCAGGGCATCAGGCGCAGCAGGTTGGCCATGCCACACCAGCCACTCGCGCCCGCGAATATCAGCCCTGCGCCGACGAATGCCGACAGACCGAAAAAGCCGGGTGCGACGAACAGGCCAAGCAGCACGCCGATCAGGACCAGCGCGCCCGCCGTGATCTGCACCTGACGCATGATTTCGATCGGCTGCGACCGATCGGTGAGGGTCGGATGGCCCGCGCCGCGCCACGCCTCGATCCCGCCGCCCAGGACATAGGCCGGGGCGGCGCCCGCCGCCGCGCGAAGCTGGTCCGCATTGGCTGCGGTACGCATTCCCGACTTGCAGTGAAAAATGATCGGCCTGCCGTCGCCCGCCAGCTCGCCGATCCGGTCCAGCGGCAGGTTCACGGCGCTGGCAATCCACTCGCGCGCGTGTTCGTCGGCGCCACGAATATCGATCAGCCGCGCGCCTGCGGTGATGGCGGCGCGGGCTTCGGCGGGAGACAGGGTGACAAGGGTCATCACATCAATCCTTGCAATAGAGTTGGTACAGGGTGGCGAGCAGCGTTTCGACGCGCGGGTCGGCGATGGCGTACCAGAGCGTCTGGCTCTCACGCCGATAGGTGACGAGGCCTTCGTCGCGCATCTTCGCGAGATGCTGCGAACAGGCGGATTGCGACAGGCCGACATCGCGGGCGAGATCGCCAACCGTCACCTCGCCATGTTCGACCAGCTTGCACAGCAGCATCAGGCGGCGGGCGTTGCCGATGGCCTTCAGCGTGTAGGCCACGCCGCCCGCCTTCTTCTCGAACGTCGCCAGGTCCATCGGCGGTTTGAGCATCATCGCCACTCCATTAGATATTGCTTATGTAGCACTTCCTAATATATTAGCAAGGGCGAATGGAGGACATCATGACCCGACCGGTGATCGAGGCGTTTTTCGACGAACCGACCAACACGATCAGTTATCTGGTCGGCGATCCTGCCACGCGCGCCGCCGCCGTGATCGATCCGGTGCTGGATTTCGACATGCCGAGCGGTGCCGCCGATACCCGGTCGGCCGAGAGAATCCTGGCCTTCGCACGCGAACAGGACTGGCGGATCGCGATGGTGCTGGAAACGCATGCCCATGCCGATCATCTTTCGGCCGCTCCCTTCATCAAGGCCGCCACGGGTGCGTGGATTGGGATCGGCGCGGCAATCCGCGACGTGCAGAAGATCTTCCGCCCGATGTTCGCGATGAAGGATCTGAAGACCGACGGCTCGGACTTCGACCGGTTGTTCGCGGATGGCGACCGCTTCGCGATTGGCGACCTGGCCGTAGAGGTGCTGCACGTACCCGGTCATACGCCAGCGGACATCGCATACCGGATCGGCGACGCCGCCTTCGTCGGCGACACGCTGTTCATGCCCGACTACGGCACGGCGCGCGCAGACTTTCCGGGCGGCGATGCGCGAACCCTCTATCGCTCGATCCGTCGATTGCTGGCGCTCCCCGACGAGACGCGGCTGTTCCTGTGCCATGATTACAAGGCGCCCGGCCGCGACGATTATCGCTGGGAAACGACGGTCGGTGAGCAGAAGCGCGCCAGCGTCCATGTCCATGACGGGGTCAGCGAGGACGACTTCGTCGCCATGCGCGAGCGGCGCGATGCTGGTCTTTCGGTCCCGAAGCTGCTGCTCCCCGCGATCCAGGTCAATATCCGCGCCGGTCGCTTCCATCGGGCCGAGGCGAACGGCGTATCCTATCTGCGCATCCCGGTGACGTGGGCATCATCCGCTATGCCGTGACGGCGTGCGCCCATGAAGCCGCCACCAGCATCACCACCAAAACGATCGGGGGCGGCGGCGATCGCGAATAGCGGTCCGGGCAAGGCCTGCGCGGCGCCATAGCCGCCTAGGAACTGGTCATCGGTCATGAGGGCCGTCGGCACCAGATCGGCACGCAACAGCGGCAGGACGACATGCCCTCCGCCGAACACCAGCGCCCCTGCCCGGTAGAAGATGGCGAAAATCTCGGAACCCATACCTCCCGCCAGCATGGGGAGGCCGACCAGCAGCACCACAAACAGCGTCAGGCTGATCAACCTCACTCGCCGCGAAACGGCCAAGGTCAGCCCTGTAGCGGGCGAAGCCGGAATTGCACGGCACAGCACCAGTCCCCCGGCCGCGCCGATCAGGATCGCGGCAATCTGTCCCACCGCACCGCCGACCAGTGCCAGTACCAGCTCGGCGGCCAGGGCGATGCCCCGTCGCCGCCAATTTGGCGTCAGCGTCTGCGCCATGCCCCAGACCGCCTGGGCGACGACGACGATCGCCACCAGCTTCAGGCCATGGATCGCAGCCTTGGCAAGCTCGCCATGCAGCCGCGCCGAACCATAGGCGACCCGTCTTGGCTACGCCTCCAGCAACCGCCGGGCGCAGGTCCGGACGTGGTCGGCGATCAACCGGAAATCCGATTGGTCTCGCCCATCATATGTCATTGCATCGACACCACATGGATCAGACCGAAGCGTACCTTTCTTAAGCGTCCAGCAAAGATCCAGCAAAAATTGGCCATTATCGGCTCGCTCGAAAGACGAAGGGGGACGGACGTGGCTTCACAGCGATTGGGATTTCGGGACGCGATAGGCTGGCTATCGCAGATTATCGGCCCCGATGCCGCCTATGTGCGGTTGGGGCTTGTCTATACCGTGGCGATCAGCCTCCTGGCTCTGGCGACGCCGATCTCGGTCCAGCTGCTGATCAACAGCGTCGCGAACACGGCCATGCCCGCGCCGTTATGGGCGCTGTCGGGTGTGCTGCTGCTGCTCTTGCTGATGGTCGCCGGGCTCAGCGCGCTGCGGGTATGGATCATGGCGGCGTTCGAGCGGCGGCTCTTCTCGCGCGTGGTCGCCGAAGTCACCCTGCGCGCGGTCCATGCCCAGGACCCCTTCTTCGCCGACGGCAATCGCGGCGACCTGTTCAACCGCTATTTCGATCTGGTGGTGGTCCAGAAGTCGGTGCCCAGCCTGGTCATCGGCGCCTTCACCATCGTGCTGCAAGCGGTTATCGGGCTGACGATCACCAGCTTCTACCATCCCGTCTTCCTGGCCTTCAACACCGTCCTGGTCGCGGCGGTGCTGCTGGTGTGGATGCTGTGGCGGCGCGGCGCGATCAGCGGGGCGGTGGCGCTCAGCCATGCCAAGCACAATGCCGCGCGCTGGCTGGAAAGCGTGGGCGGATCGAACGGCTTCTACAAGTCGCTTCGCCATCTCGACTTCGCGATGGACCGGTCGGAGGCGGTGACCGCCAGCTATGTCGGCACCCATCGCCGCTATTTCCGCTATCAGTTCGCCCAGACCGTCGCATTCCTGCTGATCTATGCCTTTGCCAGCGCGGGGCTGCTGCTGCTCGGCGGGATGTTGATCCTGAAGGGGCAGTTGTCGCTGGGCCAGCTGGTCGCGGCCGAGCTGATCCTGTCGGGCGTCTTCTACGGCATCTCGCAGCTCGGCTGGTATCTCGACACCTTCTACGACCTGGCGGCGAGTTCGGAAGAACTGTCGCTGCTCTTCGCCATTCCGCAGGAACCCAATGTGCGCGGCGACAATGGCCCGCGCGACGGGGCGGTGAAGATGACCGATGTCGCGTTCGACGATGCCCGCTACAATCTGGCGCTCGCGGCGGGCGATCAGCTGGTCACCGTCGCCGAGCCGGGGGCGGAGCGTCGCCTGGCGATGCTGCTGAAGCGCCACTGCCTGCCCGATCGCGGGCTGATCCAGATCGGCGGCGGCGACCTGGGCTCGTTCGACATGTATCACCTGCGCTCGGACGTGACGGTGCTCGACCGGTCGACGATCGTCGAGGTGACGATCCGCGAATATCTGCGCCTCGCCTCGGGCGAGCTGGTGCAGAACGCGATGCAGGCGCTGGCCACCGTCGGGCTGGAACGCCGCTTGGCCAGCCTGCCGCAGGGGCTGGACACACTCCTCGGCTCGACCGGCTATCCGCTCAGCGTCGGCGAGACCATGGCGTTGAAGCTCGCCAATGCGCTCCTCGTCCGGCCCAAGCTGTTGCTGCTGGGCCAGCTTTACGACCTGCTGCCGCCCGAACGACTGGTGGCCGCGCTGCGGCTGCTCAAGGCACATGGCACGACCGTACTGCTCTGCACCGGGCGCCCAGAGGACTTGGAACTCGATGGCTATCTTCATCTCGGCATGACCGAGCAGCGCCGCTTCGCCCGGCTCGCCGATCTTCAGACCGCTTGCCAGCAGGAGGGCGCCAATGTCGCATCCGCCTGAACATCTCGCGCATTTCCGCACCCTCGCCTCGCTGCGCCCGCCCCGGGTCACCGTCGCCATCGCGTGGATCGTGACCGTGGGGATTGCCGCGGCCATCTTCATCCTGTTCTTCGTACCCTGGCTGCAGACCGCCCAGGGGCGCGGTCAGGTCGTCTCGCTCGATCCGCAGGACCGGGCGCAGGATGTGACCGCCCTGGTCCCCGGCCGGGTCGAGCGCTGGTATGTGCATGACGGCCAGCATGTCCGGCGCGGCGACCCGATCGCGCGGATCATCGACCTCGACCCCAACCTGCTCTCCCGCCTCGCCGCCGAGCGCGCGCAGGTGGAGGCCGAGATCGCCTCGGTCCGCCAGTCGCAGGCGGTCGCCCAGCTCGACGTCAACCGCACCCGCCAGCTTTATTCCGAAGGGCTGGCCTCGCGGCGTGATTACGAGCAGGCGCAGATCAAGGTCGCGGACTCCGGTGCCAAGCTGGCGGAATCCCGCGCCAAGCTGAACCGGATCGAGGTCCAGCTCAACCGACAGTCGGCGCAGCTCGTCCGGGCGCCGCGCGACGGCCGCATCCAGAACCTGAACGCTGCCGCCGGCGGTGCGCTGGTGTCGGCGGGCACCGCGCTGGCGGTCGTGGCGCCCGAACAGGTCGAACGCGCGGTCGAGCTGATGATCGACGGCCGCGACGTGCCGCTCCTCCGCCCCGGCGGCCCGGTGCGCCTGGAGTTCGAGGGTTGGCCCGCTATCCAGTTCAGCGGCTGGCCTTCCGTCGCCTATGGCTTTTTCGATGGTCGCGTCCGGACCATCGATCCCAATGCCAATGCACAAGGGCTGTTCCGCATTCTGGTCGAGCCCATGCCCGGCAAACCCGCCTGGCCGGAGCGCCGTTTCGTCCGGCTGGGCGGCAAGGTACAGGGTTGGGTCCAGGGGCAGACGGTCACCGTCGGCTATGAACTCTGGCGGCAGCTGAACGACTTCCCGCTGGAATTCGGCCAGACCGCGACCGACAAGAACGCGGACAAGGACGACGACAAGAAGATCGCGGCCAAGGCGGGGAAACCGAAATGATCCGGTCGCTGATGCTCGCCCCCATGCTGGCCGCCCTGCCCCTGTGCCCAGCTCCCGCCCTCGCCCAGCGGATCGAGGCCAACCCCGTTCCCGCCCCGGCCGTAGCCACGTCCGGTCCGCTGACGCTGGACGAAGTACTGCGCACCTCCGCCCGGGCGGCGCCGCAGATCGTCGAGGCGCTGGCCAAGATCCGCAGCGCCGAGGGCCGCGCCCTCACCGCCAGCGGCGCCTTCGACACGGTGTTCGAGGCGGAGGGGCGGTCACGCACGCTGGGCTATTATGACGGCACCGTCGCTTCGGCGGGCGTCACCCGGCCGCTCAGCGACAATGGCGGCTATCTCTATGGCGACTACCGCGTCAGCCGGGGCAATTTCCCGGTCTATGAGGACAAGAGCTATACCAACCGCCTGGGCGAGGTGAAGGTCGGCGCGCTCTATTCGCTGCTGCGCGACCGGCTGGTGGACGAGCGGCGGACGCGGCGGACGCTGGCATCGGGGGATATCGACATCGCCCGGTTCGAGCGGGAAGCCGTCGCCATCGGCGTGCAGCGGCGTGCCATCGACGCCTATCAGAACTGGGTCGCGGCGGGCCTGCGCCTGCGCGCCTATCGCGACCTGCTCCAACTATCCGAACGTCGGCGCGGCGGACTCGCCCGGCAAGTGGAGCTGGGCGCGCGACCCGAGATCCTGCTGGCCGAGAACGATCAGAACCTCGTTCGCCGCCGCGCTCTGGTGGTCCGGGCCGAGGGCGATTTCGAGGCCGCCGCCAATGCCCTGTCCCTCTATTATCGCGACGCGGCCGGGGACCCGGTGCTGGTCGGGCCAGAACGCCTGCCCGCCGACGCCACCGCACTGTCCGGCGTGGCGGCGATCGCGCGCCAGGATTTCGAGCGGCGACGGCCTGATCTCCAGATGTTGCTCGCCCGGATCGATCAGGGATCGGCACGGCTGGCGCTGGCGCAGAACGACCTGCGTCCCCGGCTCGACCTGCGCGGCGAAATGGCGAAGGACGTCGGCCCGGTCGGCCTGGGCGGTTCTTCTCGTACGCCGCTCGAAGCCGCGATCGGCTTTCGCTTTTCCCTGCCGCTCCAGAACCGCGCCGCCAAGGGCAAGATCGTCGAGGCGCAGGCCGAGATGGACGCACTGGCCGCCCGCAGCCGCTTCCTGCGCGACCAGATCGCGGTCGAGGTGGAGGGCATCTCGATCGGCGTCGGCGCGAGCGAAAAGCTGGCGAGCATCGCCGAACAGGAGCGCCAGCTGGCCGAACGCCTGGCCGCTGCCGAACGGCGACGCTTCGAGCTGGGGTCGAGCGACTTCTTCCTGGTCAACCAGCGCGAGGAAACGGCGAACGACGCGCGCGTCCGCCTGATCGACGCACAGGCCCGCATCGCCGCCGCCCGCGCCGAACTCGCCGCCGCCACCGCCGACCGCGCCGCCCTGGGACTGGAACCTTGATGTCGGGGAGCGGACCCGACATTCAGAAGGGCGTCCGCAGCCCATAGCGGGCAGCCATATTGACCATGGTCAATGTCATGCGCGGCCTAACGCCGCATGGTCCTCTCATCCCAGGAGGACATGATGACGACCACCGACACCGAACTGCTGGTCACCCGCCAGGGCGTGCGGCTCCACGTCCGCCCGGCTTGTGACGCGGACGAACCCGCCCTCGCCGCCTTTTTCGCGCGGGTGTCGCCCGAGGATCTGCGCTTCCGTTTCCTGACCGGGGTGCGTGAGGTCAGTCATGCGCGCTTGTCGAGCATGATCCACGCGAATGACGAAACGAACGAAAGCCTGGTCGCCTTTGCCGATGACGGATCGATCGTCGCGGCGGCCATGCTGGCGGGCGACGACAACGCCACCACGGCCGAGGCGGCGATCGCGATCCAGCGCGACAGGAAACAGCAGGGCATCGGCTGGACCCTGCTCGATCATCTTGTCGAGCATGCCCGGCGCAAGGGATACCGGGCGATCGAAGCGATCGAGGACCGCGACAACCGGTCCGCCATTCTGCTCGAAACCGACATGGGGTTCGAGCCGCATGCCGTGGAGGGCGACCCGACGATCGTCAGGCTGAGACGCCACCTCGCCTGACGATCGGCCGGGGACGATCCCCGGCGTGGATCAGAATTCCCGCCACTCGTCGTCGGCCAGCGCGGTGTTGCCTTGCGATACCAGCCGGATCGCGGGTTTGGACGGCGATGGGGCTGGGGCAGGTGCTGGCGACACCGGTCGAGCCACCGGCATCGCAACGGGACTGGCACCCCGGATCTGAAACCGGGAGACATGGGTCGCCAGTTCATTGGCCTTGTCCGTCAGCTCGCGGGCGGCGGCCGTGGTTTCCTCGACCATGGCGGCGTTACGCTGGGTCACATCGTCCATTTCATCGACCGCGACATTCACCTGCCCCAGGCCGCCCGCCTGCTGCTCGGCGGAGTGGGCGAGGCTGCCGATCAGCGCCTTGATCTCCTCGACCCGACCGATGATCTGCTCCAGCGATCGTCCGGTCTCGGCCACCAGTTCGACGCCGCTTTCGATCTGCTCGTTGCTGGCGACGATCCGCGACTTCACATCCTTGGCCGCATCCGCCGATCGCTGCGCCAGCGCCCGGACCTCGCTGGCCACCACGGCAAAGCCCTTGCCCGCATCGCCCGCCCTCGCGGCCTCGACGCCCGCATTCAGGGCCAGCAGGTTGGTCTGGAACGCGATGCCGTCGATGACGCTGATGATTTCCGAGATTTCATGGCTGGACCGCTCGATCCCGCTCATCGCGGCCACCGCTTCGCGCACGACCTGCCCGCCGCTCTGCGCCGCGCTGCTGGCGTCCGCCGCGACTGCATCGGCGCGTTTCGCGTCGGAGGCGGAGCGTCCCACCATATCGGTGATCTGATGCATCGAGGCGGCGGTTTCCTCCAGGCTGGCGGCCTGTTGCTCGGTCCGCTGCGATAGGTCCTCGGAGGCCGAGCGGATTTCGCCCGACGCGGCGCGAAGCCCTTCGGAGACGCCGCGCACCGCGACCATCGCCTGCTCCACCTGGGTCATGGCGTGGTTGAAGTCGCTCGCCAGCGACGCAAAGGGTCCGTCCAGCGCGACATCAATCCGGGCGGTCAGATCCCCGGCGGCCAGGGCCTGCATCCCCGTCCCGATCGTCGAGACGATCAGCGCCGCCTGTTCGTCCTTTTGCCGATCGGCCTGCGCCAGCTGATCGCGCAGTGCGGCGGCGGCGCGCATCATGTCGCCAACCTCGTCTCGCGCGTCATTCGCGGGGATCGCGACGGATCGCTCCCCCGCCGCCAGCTTGCCCAGCAGACCGCTCATCGCCCCGACCGGCCGTGCGATCAGGCGAACCAGCAGCATCAGCATCGTCATGGTCAGCGCGGCGACGCCGATCACGGTGCCGATCACGATCCACTGGCTGGTCTGGTAATTGTCCTTCGCCTCGGCCACCAGCGCGTCGATCGCCTGCGACTGTTTCACGCGCAGCGTATCGGCGGCCTTGTTCACCGTGACGAAATAGGGCCGCGCGACCCGGAAAAGCGCAATGGCCTGGGGCGATCCCGCCGTCGCCGCGCGCGAGGTTTCCTCGGCATGGCTGCGATATTCGTTCCAGTCGCGCACGAACGTATCGAGCGCATTGCGCGTCTCGTCATTCGCCAGCCTTGGCCGAAGCCAGCGCGTCCGCTCCGCGATCTGGTCGCGAAGCTCATCGATCCGCCGCTGCGCCACCGCCCGGTCCTCCGGCGTGACGGACAACAGATGCTGGCCGACCGTGGCGCGATAGGTCGCCGTGCTGGCGTTGATGACCGCGATCGCCTCCAGCTGAGTCCGCTGCTCGCCGCCCAGGTTGACCGCGACGTCGCGCATTTCACCCAGGCGGACGACGGTGAGCACCGCCAGTCCCATCAGCGCGATCAGCAAGAGGGAAAAGCACGCCAGCAGTTTTCCCGAGATGCGAAGATTTTGCACGGAGGCCGTTCCTTCAATCTATCTGCGCCCCCCGGCGAGGGCCGCTCCACTGACGGCACGGGGTTAAGCTTTCGGCACCAGACACGGTTAATTTGGGTTAAGCCTGGCGCGGACGATGCCCGATTGCCGGACTGGCAGGACAATGTAAGCTCCAGGGGCGGAACGGATGCGATGCGCATCCCCGGACCAAGGGACCGAACGCCATGAACGGGATTTTCCGCCTGTCGCTGACCATCGCCGCCCTTGTCGCCTCCCCGCCCTTGCTGGCGCAGGATAGCGACGGCCGGGATCATCCGCTGTTGCCGCGCTATCCCGATGCCGTGATCGACGGCTATCGCGCGCCCTCGCTAGACACGATCGTCATGCCGACCGGTCCGATCGCCAATGAGGAGGGCTCGACCAACCGGCGGACGCTGGAAGGCCAGGTCACGCATATCGATTACCGGGTCCGGCCCGCCACGGCGCCCCTGCAGATCGAACGCTATTATACGGACCTTTTGCGCAAGGCCGGATGGACCACCGTCTATTCCTGCATCGGCCCGGCCTGCGGAAAGGCGATGGGCAGCCTGATTTTCAATTCGGGCAAGGTCGCGCCGGTCGGTCTGCCCGATGGCCTGTTCAACGACCGCATCCGGGTGATCGTCGCGCGGCACGACAAGGACTGGGCGCTGCTCCACATCGCGGAGGGCCCCGACCGGTCGCAGATTTTCGAGGCGGTGGTGCAGGACACGGCCCCGACCGCGCCGTAAAGCCAGCCCCCACCCGAGCCACGGGACATTGCCGCGCCGGGGCCGATCATGGCATGGCCCTGGGCGTGGAGCAGCAACCCCAAATTCTCGTGGATGCCGACGCCTGCCCGGTGAAGGAAGAAATCTATCGCGTGGCCTTCCGCCTGGAGGTGCCGGTGACGATGGTCAGCAACACCCATTTTCGCATACCCCAGCATCCGCTCGTCACACGCATCGTCGTCGGGGCGGGCTTCGATGCGGCCGACGACTGGCTCGCCGAGCACGCCCATGCCGCCAGCGTCGTCGTCACGGCCGACATCCTGCTGGCCGACCGGTGCCTGAAGGCCGGTGCGGCGGTGATCGCGCCCAACGGCAAGCCCTTCACCACCAGCTCGATCGGCAATGCGGTGGCGGTCCGGGCGATCATGAGCGACCTGCGTGCCGGCGGCGAGCGGATCGGCGGCCCGCCGCCCTTCGCCAAGGAGGACCGATCGCGCTTCCTCTCCGCGCTGGACACGGCCCTGGTGCCGATCCTTCGCAAGAAAAGAGGATAGCGACGGGCGTGTGGCTTGTCCTTGATCGGCCACCCTCGCCCGACTAGGGCGCGGGGCATGAACCGTCCGCTTCCCCTCCGCCGCCTTTTTGTCATGCTCGCCCTGCCCGCGCTCGCGGCATGGCCCGCCGTCGCCCAGAAGGCCCCCGCGCCAAAGCCGGTGAGTGCCGATAACGCGATCATCCCCCTGCCGCTCAACCCGGTCCTGCCCCCGGCCAAGCGCGTTTGCGCCGCGCGCACGCCCACGGGCCTCGGCTATACGGTGCTGCGCGCCGCAGAGGGGGCCAAGCCCGCTGCCGATGATACGGTGCTGGTCAATTATATCGGTTATCTGAGCGCGACGGGTGCCGTGTTCGATCAGTCGATGCAGTCGCCGATGCCGCTGAACGGCGTCATTCCCGCCTTTTCGCAAGGCGTACAGATGATCGGTCGCGGCGGCATCATCCGCCTCTGCGTCCCGGCCGCACTGGGCTATGGAGCCGAGGCATCGGGTCCGATCCCCGCCAATTCCGACCTGGTATTCCAGATCGAGCTGCTGGATTTCAAGACCGCCGCCGAAATCGACGCGATGCGCAAGGCAGCCGGTGTGCAGGCGCCCAAGCCCGCCCAGCCCTGACCCACGCGGATTATCCGTTGCCGGGGGCAAGCGTTTTCAGGCGCTTGGCGCAACGCACGCCCCCCGCTTCGGTCGGCGCGACCCGGCCCCCAAGCCCCACTATTCTGGAGCCTCCGCATTGCCCTTCTGCACGGGCGGACGCTAGGACGGGCAGCATATCGTTAGAATGCAGGGGTCAAGGTGCCGATACTGGATTGGATGACGCGCGGAGAGGATGTGCGCGCGGCGGCGGCGGTGCCGTATCGGTTGCTGGAAGCGGTGCCCATGTTGGACGGCGGGGATGCGGACGCCGCCAACATGCTCATCCAGGGCGACAATCTCGACGCGCTCAAGGCGCTGCTGCCCTATTACAAGGGCGCGGTGAAGTGCATCTATATCGATCCGCCCTATAATACGCGGTCGGCATTCGAGCATTATGACGACAATCTGGAACACAGCCAATGGCTCGCGATGATCTATCCACGCCTCGTGCTGCTGCGCGAGTTGCTGGCGGAGGATGGTAGCATCTGGGTGTCGATCGACGACAATGAGGGGCATTACCTCAAGGTCGTGATGGATGAGGTATTTGGGCGGCGGAATTTCGTAGGCAGTGCTATTTGGCAAAAAAAATACACGGTCGCGAATGACGCAACGTGGCTGTCAGATAACCACGATCACATCATGATTTACGCCGCGAACAAAGTTTCATGGCGACCAAGGCGGCTTCCTCGTAGCGAGGAGATGAACGCCCGATATCGTAATCCGGACAACCACCCGAAGGGTCCTTGGAAAGCAACTCCCCTGTATGCCAAGCGATCTGGCTCAGAGCGAGAGAAGGCATTCACGTTTACGTTCAAGAATGGTTTTGTTTGGACAACGCCGCCTGGTGCTTCACCTCGTTTCCCGGCTCAGTCTCTTGAGCGGATGGATGCCAACGATGAGATCTGGTTTGGCGCAGATGGGAAAGCGCAGCCATCCCGCAAGACATTCCTGTCGGATCTCTCGGCTGATGGTCCTCCGTCGCCGACCGTCTGGCTACACTCCGATGTCGGTCACAATCATGAAGCTCGCGACGAGGTAAAGCGTATAAGTCCGGAGGACCCATTTACGACTCCAAAGCCTGAACGGCTCTTACAACGCATTATCCACTTGGCGACATTGCCCGGCGATCTCGTGCTCGACAGCTTCCTCGGCTCGGGCACCACGGCGGCGGTGGCGCACAAGATGGGGCGGCGCTGGATTGGGATCGAGATGGGCGACCATGCCGAAACCCATTGCAAGCCGCGCCTCGACAAGGTGATCGCAGGCGAACAGGGCGGTGTGTCCGAAGCGGTCGGCTGGACCGGCGGCGGTGGCTATCGTTATTATCGGCTGGGCGCGCCGGTGTTCGAGGCGGACGGGCATATCGCCGACGGCATCCGCTTCGCGACGCTCGCCGCCCATATCTGGTTCAGCGAGACGGGCACCCCCTTCACCGGTGCGGCCTACACACCCATGCTGGGGGTGCATGACGGCATGGCTTATGCCCTGCTCTACAACGGCATCCTCGGCGACCGGTCGGTCAGCGGCGGCAATGTCCTGACCGCCGCACTGCTCGAACGGCTGCGGGCGGAAAGCGGCTGGAACGGGCCGATGACCGTCTATGGCGAATGGTCGAAACTGGGCGCGGCGCGTCTGGCCGAAGCCCAGGTCGTCTTCAAGCAGACCCCCTATGACGTGAAGGCGCGCTGATGGAACTGAAGGACTATCAGCGCCGGGCGCTCGACGCGCTGCACACCTTTCTCGACCAGGCGGCGATCCGCGACCATGCGGCCGCCTATGCCGCCGCCTGCGCGGTCGGCGAGCCGGGGGCCTATGGCGCGACCTATCGTCCGCTGAGCGGCCTGCCCGAAGTGCCCTATTGCTGCCTGCGCCTGCCGACCGGCGGCGGCAAGACGCTGCTCGCCGCGCACGCCATCGGCATCGCGCGCGACACCTATCTGGCGCGGCGCTATCCGGTGGTGCTGTGGCTGGTCACGTCGAGCGCGATCGCCGACCAGACGCTGGGCGCGCTGAAGAAGATCGGGCACCCCTATCGCCAAGCGCTGGAGGCGCAGTTCGGCGGCGCGGTCCGGGTGTACGGCATCGACGAGCGGCGGCAACTTCGCCCGCAGGACATGGCGGATGCCGCGACGGTGATCGTCGCGACCGTCCAGTCCTTCCGCGTCAACAATGTCGCCGATCGCAACGTCTATCGCGACGATGAAGAGCTGGAGCCGCACTTCGCCGCCCTGCCCCCCGCCGTGTCCGGCGCGGCCGATCTGGCCCGGCATGCCGACGGCCCGCGCCGGGGCAAGCCGATCGCCAGCTTCGCCAACCTGCTGAAGCTGCACCGCCCGCTGGTGATCGTGGACGAGGCGCACAACTTCACCTCCACCCTGTCGGGTGAGACGTTCGGCCGCCTGGCACCCGCGGCCGTAGTGGAGTTTACCGCGACGCCGGTGCGCTCCAACGTCATCGTCTCCGCCACCGCCGCCGAGCTGAAGGCGGCGGACATGATCAAGCTGCCGATCCACCTGTCGCAGCATGGCAGCTGGCAGGCGGCGATCACCCACGCCGTCGACAACCGCGCCTGGCTGCACGGTGTCGCGGCGCGGGACGGCGGCGGCATCCGCCCGATCGCGCTCTATCAGGCCCAGCCCGCGCGCGAGGGTGCCGAGGCGACGGTCGACGTCGTCAAGCGCCATCTGATCGAGGATTGCAAAATCCCCGAAGAGCGGATTGCGGTGGCGACGGGCAACCAGCGCGAGCTGGACGGCATCGACCTGTTCGATCCCGCCTGCATCATCGAGCACGTCATCACCGTCGATGCCCTGAAGGAAGGCTGGGACTGTTCCTTTGCCTATGTCTTCTGCTCGCTCGCCAGCATTCGCAGCGGCGGAGCCGTCGAGCAGCTGCTGGGCCGCGTGCTGCGCATGCCCTTTGCGACCCGGCGCTCGTCCGAAGAGCTGAACCGCGCCTATGCCCATGTCTCCGAACGCAATTTCTTCGAGGCCGCCGAGGGCCTGAAGGATCGGCTGACCGAAATGGGCTTTGACGAGCGAACCGCGCTGGAGGCGATCGTCGAGCAGCCCGAAACGTTCGACTGGCACGAGGACCAGCCGCTGTTCACCCGGCCCGAGCTGCCGGTGCTGCACGTGCAGGAACGCCCCGACCAGAGCGGCTGGACGCCCGAAATGGTCTCGGCGACGCGCATCGCCGACGATGGCGCGGGCGGCGTGGCGATCACGTTCGACACGACCGCGCCCGACACGGTGCTGCGCGAGGTCGCTGCGGCGGTTCGTGCGCCCGGCGCGTCGCCAGAGACGGCGATCGAAGCGTTCATCGTGCAGCGTTCGGCGTCGCTGTCACCGGCCGAGCAGGGCGAGGTATTGACGCTCCCCCGCCTGGCTATCGAGCGCGACGGACAGCTTGAGATCGTGTTCCCCGACACGTTGGTGGATGTCGGCGGCTGGGATCTGCGGCACGTCGACACCAGCCTGCCGGGCTTTACGCTGACCGACCGGCCCGACACGTTCGAGATGGACGTCGATGGCGATCAGGTCGTCTATGCCCGTATCGACGCCGCCGCCGAACTGGCGCTGGACGACGCGACCCACTGGGACGTGGCGGCGCTGTCGCGCTGGCTCGACCGCACCACCCGCCAGCGCGACGTCGCCCAGCCGATCTTCCTGGAATATTGCCGCCGCGTGGTGGAGGGCGTCGCCACACGCATCCCGCTCGCCCAGCTCGTTCGAGGCAAATATGCCCTGCGCCGCGCGATCGTGGCACGGGTCGGCCAGCTGCGCCGGGACGCTGGCGCGCGCGGCGTACAGCTCCTGCTCGGCGATATCGCCCCGGTGCTGGCGCTGGGCGACAACGGGTTCCGCTTCAGCAAGGCGGGCTATGACCCGCGCACGCCCTACAAGCCGGGGTACAGGTTCCAAAAGCATCTGTTCGCCCAGGTCGGCGACCTGAAGCACGGCGGCGAGGAATGGCAGGCGGCGGTGCATATCGACGAACACCCGGCGGTCAAATACTGGGTGCGCAACGTCGATCGCACGGCCTGGTCCTATGCGCTGCCGACGTCGACCGACCTGTTCTACCCCGATTTCGTCGCGGAACTGACGGATGGCCGCAAGCTCATCATCGAATACAAGGGCGCCGACCGCACGGACAATGCCGACAGCCGCGAGAAGAAGAATATCGGCGCACGACTACAGGAGGTCAGCGGCGGCAAGGTGCTATTCCTTTGGGCGGAGCGGGATCGCGACGGCAATGTCTCAAGACAATTGGACAGGGCCCTGGGATGAAGCCCCTTCATCGCCTCCCCCTTTTGAACGACTGTCCGGGTGAACGGCGAAAATGTATACACCGGTGGAGCCTTAACCTGCGTTTGCAAAGCTGCGCAGAATCGCGCAGGGGGGCGCTTCACACGGGGGCCTGGGACCGAACATGGGAGCGACGCATCGGGTCTTTGGGCGGTTGCCGCTGCTTCGCGACCGCAGGCCCTTGGCCTATCTGGCGGCGCTGCTGCTCTCGGCCATCGCATGGTGGATTCGGTGGGAGCTCGATCCCGCCTTCCCGCCGGGATTTCCATACCTAACATTCTTTCCGGCGGTCATCATCTCGTCCTTCTTGTTCGGACGTGGACCGGGGACATTCTCGGCTATCCTCTGCGGTCTTCTCGCCTGGTATTTTTTCATCCCTCCGACCCACACATTCGGGTTGGATTCGCGCACGTTCGTCGCCTTGGGCTTTTACGCTGGCGTCGTTGCGGTCGACATCGGCCTCGTCGATGCCATGCAGCGGGCCAATCAGCGCTCGTCCCGCCTGGCGGAAGAGCAGCGGCAATTGGCCGAACGGACCGAGCTGCTTTTCAGTGAGTTGCAGCACCGGGTGTCCAATAACATCCAGATGGTCGGCGCCATGCTATTCCTGCAGCAGCGGCAGGTCATCGATCCGATCGCCCGCATGGTTCTGGCGGATGCTTCCACGAAGCTGCAGCTTATCGGTCGTATTCAGCGGCAGCTTTACTCGACGACGGGCGAGCAGGTGCCACTGGACATCTTCCTCCGGGATTTGATGGCCGACCTGTTTGCCGCCGACACCAAGCCGGGAGTCCTGCATCGGATCGAGGCTGCTCCCGGGATTCGCCTCTCCCCCGATCTGGCGATCCCGCTCGCCCTGATCATGGCCGAGGGTATTGCCAATGCGATGGAGCATGGCTTTCCCGATCGGGACTTCGGCGAGATTGCCGTCACGCTCACACGCGAAAACGACGCCATCGAATTGTGCGTAATCGACGACGGCGCAGGCCTGCCGCCAGGCTTCGATCTCCATCGTTCGGACAGCCTTGGCCTGAAGCTCGTGCGAAGCTTGGCCAAGCAGATGGAAGCGCAGGTCCGGATCGAAACCCTTCCCGCATCGGGTACGATCTTGCGCCTTTCACTGCCCCAGCGCGCTTGTCAGCCGTGAGACGCCGTGGCCGATTACGCTTGCGCACGGCCTAGATAGGAACAGCCATACGGGTCCGAGCCCTTCCGGCAGTCGAGCAACCGGATGGCTTTTGAGTGACCAAGCCTCCGGAAAATGGGCTTGAGATCGCGCTCCGATAAGCTCACGACGAAGCCTGACAGCATGTGACCCGGATCGGCCCTGGACACATTGACAGGCGGCTCGAGTCGCCAGCCGCAGCCCGCCCATTTCCTCACTATCGCGCGTCCGCAGCATCGGTTTTTCGCAGCCGTTTTATTTCCGCCTGTCATCCTGAATCCAAACCCCGCACGCCGCACAAGAATTCTGGCAGTACCAGAAAGCGCAAAACCCTCTGATAATTCGTTGACGGATGGTCGCGACAGGCAGATTTTAATCCAAATAACCCATATCTGGTACTACCAGAATGCCGGGAGAGGTGTCGTGCAAGTCTGGGCGCAGAATTACGATCCGTTGGGCAATATCTGGCTCTCCAGCCTGGTCGCCGCCGTGCCGATCATCTTCTTCTTTCTGGCGCTGACCGTTTTTCGCCTGAAAGGCTATGTCGCGGGGACAATCACCGTGGCGCTGACGTTGGCGGTCGCCATCGCGCTGTACGGCATGCCGATGCACAGCGCGCTGGCGGCCGGGGTGTTCGGCTTCTTCTACGGTTTGTGGCCGATCGCCTGGATCATCCTGGGCGCAGTGTTCCTCTACCGTATCGCGGTGGCAACCGGCGCGTTCGACATCATCCGGCAATCGATCCTGAACGTCACCGAGGATCAGCGTCTGCAACTGCTGCTAGTCGGCTTTGCGTTCGGTGCCTTTCTGGAAGGCGCGGCCGGGTTCGGCGCGCCGGTCGCGATCACCTCCGCCTTGCTTGTCGGCCTCGGCTTTCGGCCGCTCTATGCGGCGGGGCTGTGCCTGATCGCCAACACCGCCCCCGTGGCGTTCGGGGCGATGGGCATTCCGATCGTCGTCGCCGGACAGGTGACCGGCATCGACCCGTTCCTGATCGGGCAGATGGCGGGGCGGCAGTTGCCATTGCTGTCGGTCCTCGTGCCCTTCTGGCTGATCCTGATCATGGATGGGCCGCGCGGCGTACGCGAGACGTGGCCCGCCATTCTGGTCGCCGGTGGGTCGTTCGCCATCGTCCAGTTCCTGACCGCGCAGTTCATCGGGCCGGAGCTGCCCGACATCACCGCCGCGCTCGCGACCCTGATCACGCTGCCCATCTTCCTGCGCTTCTGGCAGCCCAGGCGCATCTTCCGCTTCGACGCGGCGGAGGTCGCCGCCGACGGCGCGGTGCCGGTCGCGCCGGTCACGGCGCAGACGGTTCGCCATTCGCCCGCACAGATCGCCTGGGCCTGGTCGCCCTTCCTAATCCTGACCGTGTTCGTCACGTTGTGGAGCATCGCCCCGGTCAAGGCGCTGTTCGCCGCCGACGGGCCGCTCGCGCACCTCGTGCTGAAGCTGCACGTGCCGTTCCTCGACAAGCTGGTCGCCAAGGTGCCGCCGATCGTCCCGCAGGTCACGCCCTATGAAGCCGTGTACAAGTTCGACTGGCTGTCAGCGACCGGCACCGCGATCATGCTGGCGGCGATCGTCACCATCGCGTTCCTGCGGATGAAGCCGGCGGATGCGGCGCGTACCTTCGTCGACACGTTGAAGAGCCTGCTGATCCCGATCTATTCGATCGGCATGGTCCTCGCCTTCGCGTTCCTCGCCAATTATTCGGGGCTGTCGGCGACGCTCGCGCTGGCCCTGGCGCATACGGGATCGGCCTTCACCTTCTTCTCGCCGTTCCTCGGCTGGCTGGGCGTGTTCCTGACCGGATCGGATACCTCGGCCAACGCGCTGTTCGCGGCATTGCAGGCCAATACCGCGCATCAGATCGGGGTCAGCGACGTGCTGCTGGTCGCGGTCAACACCACCGGCGGCGTCACCGGCAAGATGATCTCGCCGCAGTCGATCGCCATCGCCTGCGCTGCGGTCGGGTTGGTCGGCAAGGAGTCCGACCTGTTCCGCTTCACCGTACGCCACAGCCTGCCGCTCTGCGCACTGGTCGGGATCATCACCACCGTCCAGGCCTATCTCCTACCATGGATGATCCCATGAGCGGCTCAGCCAGCGTATCCCACCGCGCGGAAACCGCGATCGAGGCGCTGATCGCCCAGCGCAAGTTGCTGCCCGGCGCGCGCCTGCCCTCCGAACGATCGCTGGCCGAAACGCTGGGGGTATCGCGCAACATCCTGCGCGAGGCGATGAACCGACTGGCGGCGCAGGGACGGATCATCATCCGCCCGCGTGCCGGGGCGATCCTGGCCGAGCCGTCGGCGCAATGGACCGAGCAGATGATCGCCGAACCGCTGGCCCCGCTGGTCGAGGCCAATCCGGGCTATGGCCATGACATTTTCGAGGTGCGGGAGTCGCTGGACGGCACCGCCGCCTATCATGCCGCCCGGCGCGCCGACGCGGTGGACAAGGACCGTATACGCCGCCGCTTCGACGCGATGGAGAAGCTGCACGGCGCGGGCGACGTCGCGGCGGAGGCGCATGCCGACGCCGCGTTCCACCTCGCCATCGCGCATGCCTCGCGCAACGCGGTGCTGACGCATGTCATGTCCAGCCTGTTCGGGCTGCTGCACACCAGCATCTCGCAGAGCCGCGAAAAGATCTACGCCGTGCCGCGCACATTCGAGGCGCTGTCGGCGCAGCACCGCGCGATCATGGAGCGAATCGTGGCGGGCGATGCGGACGGGGCGCGCGATGCGGCCGATGTCCATCTCGAATTCGTGCGCACCACGGTCCGGCAGGTCGAGGACGACCTGGCCCGCACCGAGCGCGCCACCGCCGCGCGTAGCGCCGAACTCTCGTCATAGATTGGGAACGACCCGATGATCATCTCCGCCCCCACCGACTATCGCGAAGCCGCGCGCCGGCGCCTGCCGCCGTTCCTGTTTCACTATATCGACGGCGGCGCCTATGCCGAACATACGCTGCGCCACAATGTGTCGGACCTGTCCGACATCGCGCTGCGCCAGCGGGTGTTGCGCGACGTCGCCGACATCGACCTGGGCACGACGCTGTTCGGCCGGTCGCTCGGCATGCCGGTCGTCCTCGCCCCCGTCGGCCTGACGGGCATGTATGCCAGGCGCGGCGAAGTGCAGGCGGCACGCGCCGCCGCAAGCAAGCAGGTGCCCTTCACCCTGTCGACCGTATCGGTCTGCGCCATCGACGAGGTGCAGCGCCAGTCGCCCGCGCCGATCTGGTTCCAGCTCTATGTGCTGAAGGATCGCGGCTTCATGCGCGACGCGCTGGAGCGGGCGCAGGCCGCCGGGGTGGAGACTTTGGTCTTCACCGTCGACATGCCCGTTCCCGGCGCGCGCTACCGCGATGCGCATTCGGGCATGTCGGGACCGGGGGCCGCATGGCGGCGGATGCTGCAGGCGGTCACGCATCCGCGCTGGGCCTGGGACGTCGGCATCCATGGCCGACCGCACGATCTGGGCAATATCTCGGCCTATCGCGGCGCGGCCACGGGGCTCGAAGATTATATCGGCTGGCTGGGCGCGAATTTCGATCCGGGGATCGGCTGGCGCGACCTGCAATGGATTCGCGATGTCTGGAAGGGATCGATCGTCATCAAGGGCATCCTCGATGTCGAGGATGCGCGCGAGGCGGTGCGTTTCGGTGCCCAGGGTATCGTCGTGTCGAACCATGGCGGGCGACAGCTCGACGGTGTGCTGTCATCGGCGCGCGCCTTGCCCGCCATCGCCGACGCCGTGAAAGGACAGCTGACGATCCTCGCGGACTCAGGGGTGCGATCGGGGCTGGACGTGGTGCGGATGCTGGCCCTGGGCGCGGACGCGGCCATGCTCGGCCGCGCCTTCATCTACGCGCTAGCCGCCGATGGCCAGGCGGGGGTCGCCAACCTGCTCGACCTGTTCGACCGCGAGATGCGGGTGGCGATGGCGCTGACCGGCGTCCGGACGATCGCGGACATCGACTCCACCATCATCGCGCGCTGACGCCGACCGGGCCGGCGTCACGCGCCGGACCTCTCGATAAAAGGACTACAGGATGCCGCATGTTCGGCAGCGGACGACGTGTGCCATGTTGCTTTGCGGCGAGGTGACGCAGTTGCAGCAGCAGCACGTCAATCGATAGTTTCACGCGTTGATCGAGGCTCATACCCGGGGATCATTCGCTGTACACAATGCGCAAGGCTTCCGTCGACGAGCCGAGGCGCAAGGCGATACCCGCGCGTCCGGAAAGCTCATCGAACCGGTGGGTAACGCCAGCGTTGACCGCACGCCGGCGACCGTCATTTTCTTCCGCCGCCAATAGCGACTGTCGCGCAGCGTCACGGTCGGACCAGGCAGCTCAATCTGGCGCGTGTGGATTTTGGCAGACGAAATTGAGGAAAAACACGAAGCACGCGCAGCCGGGCCAGGAATGCGTCGAATGCGATCGCGCCCACCCTCAATCCTCCGGCGCGATACGTATCCGACAATTGGTGCTGATATTGCGAACTGCGAGCTGGCAGGCGAGGCGGGATCGGTCGGTGCGATAGCTGCTACTGTCGAGCAGATCGTCTTCGTCGGGACCGGGCGGCGGCAGGTCTTCTCCCCCCGCCTCGACATAGACGTGGCAGGTTGCGCAGGAGCAGCATCCGCCGCACATCGCCAGCAGTTCATCCACACCGGCATCACGGATCGCTTCCATGACGCTGACATCGGCAGCGCCCTCGACCTCGATACGGTCGCCGTCACGGGTAATGACCTCGATCGTTGCCATTACGCCGCTCCCGCCGTGATCAAGCCCGACAACCGCTCTGCGATCAGATTTTGCGCATCGCCGACGATCCGCTCGATCAGTTGGCGACATGTCGGCACGTCATGGATCAGCCCCTGGACCTGCCCGGCCCAGACCAGTCCGGCGCCGAGATCGCCGGTTTCCAGCGCGGTCCGCCCCTTGGCACCGGACACCAGCGGCCGTATGTCCTCGAACACGGCGTCAGGGCGGGCGGAGATTTCGACGACCTGGTCCGACACGCTGGTCTTTGCCACCCGTCCCGTATTGTGAAAGCGACGAAAGATCAGGTTTGTCGCGCGTTCATCGTTCGCGACGATCAGCTGTTTGACCGCGTCGTGGATCGGCGCTTCGACCGTCGCGCAGAAGCGGGTGCCCATGTTGATCCCCTCCGCACCAAGCGCGAGCGCGGCGACCAGTCCCCGGCCATCCGCAAAGCCGCCGCTCGCCAGCATCGGGATTTTCACCTTGTCGGCGGCGGCGGGGATCAGGATCAGCCCTGGAATATCATCCTCGCCCGGATGACCGGCACATTCGAACCCGTCGATCGAGATGATGTCGACGCCCATCCGCTCGGCGGACAGGGCATGGCGGACAGCGGTGCATTTGTGGATCACCGTGACGCCGTGCGCCTTGAAGTCCTCGACATGCTCCTGCGGGCGGTGGCCAGCCGTCTCGACGATCCGCACCCCGCTGTCGATGATCGCGCGGCGATACTCGGCATAGGGCGGCGGCGTGACCGAGGGCAGGATGGTCAGGTTCACTCCGAACGGCTTGTCAGTCATGGTCCGGCAGCGGTCGATCTCGCGGCGCAAATCATCGGGCGTCGGCTGGGTCAGCGCGGTCAGCATGCCCAGCCCGCCCGCATTGGACACCGCCGAGGCCAGCTCAGCCCGGCCGACCCACATCATGCCGCCCTGCACGATGGGATGTTCGATCCCGAGCAGCCGGGTTACGCGCGTAGCGAGGGCCATCACAGTGCCTCGATGATGGTGACGTTGGCGATACCGCCGCCCTCGCACATGGTCTGAAGGCCATAGCGCTTGCCCCGCGCGCGCAGGGCGTGGACCAGGGTCGCCATCAGCTTGGTGCCGCTTGCGCCCAACGGATGGCCGAGTGCGATCGCACCGCCATTCACGTTCAACCGAGCGGGATCGCCACCGACATGCTTGAGCCAGGCGAGCGGGACGGGTGCGAACGCCTCGTTCACCTCGTACAGGTCGATATCGCCGATCGACAGGCCGCTCTTCTTCAGCGCTTTGTCGGTGGCGAACAGCGGCTCCTCAAGCATGATGATGGGATCGCCCGCCGTCACCGTCATGTCGACGATCCGCGCGATCGGAGTCAGGCCGTGCGCCTTCAGCGCCCGCTCGCTAACCACCAGCACCCCGCTCGCCCCGTCGCATATCTGGCTGGCATTGGCGGCCGAGATCATGCCCCCCTCCTGCAACAGCTTGACCGAGCCGATGCTCTCCAGGGTCGCGTCGTAGCGGATGCCCTCGTCGCGGACATGCGGCTCGCCATCGACCAGCACCGGCACGATCTCGTTCGCGAATGCTCCTGCGTCGGTCGCCGCGGCGGCCCGACGGTGACTTTCCAGCGCGAAACGGTCGAGCGTCTCGCGGTCAAAGCCATGTTTGCGTGCCAGCATCTCGGCCCCGGCGAACTGGCTGAACTCCTTCACGCCGAACCGCTCGGCGATGCTGGGGCTGACCGGGCCGATACCGATCCCCTCGCGCTGATGGAAGCTGAGGTTGGAAAACATCGGTACCCGGCTCATGCTCTCGGTGCCCGCCGCAATCACCACGTCCTGCGTACCGGACATGATCGCTTGGGCGGCGAACTGGACCGCCTGTTGCGACGATCCGCATTGCCGGTCGATGGTGACGGCGGGCACGCTGTCAGGCAGTTTGGAAGCAAGGACAGCGTTGCGTCCAAAGGCAAATGCCTGCTCGCCCGCCTGCGTCACGCAGCCCATGATGACGTCGTCGATCGCCGCCGGGTCCAGGTCGTTACGGTCGACCAGCGCGTTCAGGACATAGGCGGCGAGGTCGGCCGGGTGAACGCCGGACAAGCGCCCGTTGCGGCGCCCCCCGGCGGTGCGAACGGCATCAACGATATAGGCATCGGCCATGTCAGGCTCCCCAAGAAGCAGATAGGAAATCGGGTTTGCGGCGTTCGACGAAGGCGGCGATCCCCTCGCGCGCTTCGGCATTCCCCCCGGCGCGGGCGATCGTCTGAGCCTCGCGGTTCAGATGATCGGGCAGGGTCGCGGTTGCGCCATCGATCAGCAGGCTACGGGCGGCACCCAGCGCGGCGGTCGGCGAGGCGATCAGGCGCGCCACCACCGCTTCGGCCTCCTGCATCAGTTCGGCGTCGTCGACCATGCGCGTGACCATGCCGATCCGCTCGGCCTCTTCCGCCCCGATCCGCTGATTGGTGAGAATGATCGCCTGCGCCCGGCGAAGCCCGACAAGCCGGGGTAGCAGCCAACTCATCCCGCCATCGGGGCTGAGGCCGACCCCCGTATAAGCGGCGGTAAAATGGGCCGATCGCGCGGCCAGCACGACGTCGCCCATGATCCCCAGGCTCAGCCCCGCGCCCGCCGCCGGGCCGTTGACCATCACGACCAGGGGCTTGGCCATGCCCGTCAGCGTGAGGATCGCACCGTGCAGAGTATCGGCCAAATCGTGGAGGAAAGGCCCCGCTTCTTGCCCGGCCCCCGCCATTGCGGCGACATCACCGCCGACGCAGAACAGGCGTCCCGCTCCGGTCAGCACGACGCACCGTATCGCCGGGTCGTCTGCCACGTCGCGGGCAACGTCGGCCAGATGGCGCGCCATTGCCGGATTTACCGCATTGCCCGCCTCGGGCCGGTTGAGCGTCAGCCAGGCGGCCCCGCGCTCCTTGCGGACCAGGACGGCGCTCATCGGCACGCCTCCATCGCTTCGCGGGCCAGTCGCGCCAGCCGAGGAAAGCTTGCCGCACGCTCGCGGGCATGGGCGGACGAGGCGTTACCCCGGATCACCCGCCCCTTGATCCCGTGGAATATCGCGGCGATGCGGAAGAAGTTGAACGCGATGTAGAATTCATAATCGGCGATCCCGTCGCGTCCGGTTCGCGCGCAATAGGCCGCGACATAATCGGTCTCGCTGGGCAGCCCCAACGCCGCGACATCCGCCCCGCCCAGCCCCGCAACGATGTCCGGCGGCATCCGGTACATCATCGCATGATAGGCGAAATCGGCCAGTGGATGGCCCAACGTCGACAGTTCCCAGTCCAGCACCGCCAGGATACGCGGCTCGCTGGGATGAAAGATCAGATTGTCGCAGCGGAAATCGCCGTGCACGATTCGGCTCTCTTCACCCGCCGGAATATGCTCGGGCAACCAAGCGACCAGCGCGTCCATATCATCATTGGGTCCGGCATCGGCGTCGTCCAGATACTGGCCGGTCCACCGCGCGATCTGCCGCGCGAAGTAATTGCCCGGTCGCCCATAATCGCCCAGTTCCACCGCCACCGGATCGATCCGGTGCAGCGCCGCGATCGTCGCGTTCATTGCATCGAAATAGGAGGGGCGCTCGACCCGGTCGACCTCGGCGAAGCTGGCGTCCCAGAAGATGCGGCCTTCGACCATCTCCATCACGAAGAAGGGCGTGCCGATCACCCCTTCATCCGCACACACGCCGTGCACCCGCGCCACCGGCACCGGGGTATCGGCCAACGCGGTCAGGATACGCGCCTCGCGAAGTACGTCATGCGCGCCTTTCGCCAGCGGCCCAGGCGGCTTGCGGCGCAGGACATAGCGGGCGCTTGGCGTAGACAGGCGATAGGTTGGATTGGACTGGCCGCCCTTGAACTGTTCTACCGTCAAAGGACCATCGAAACCGGGTATGGCTTCGGCCATCCACGCCGCCAGCGCCGCTTCGTCAAAGCGATGCACCTCACGGACGGGCGTCGTCCCGGCATTGGCGACCTGATCGAGGGCACTGACCATGGTCAGCAGCCCTTCCATTGTGGCGACCGCTTCTCGGCAAAGGCCGCTGGTCCCTCAATGGCGTCCTGCGAAGCCATCATCGTCGCGATCGCCGGATAATCCCATTGCTCGCGCAGGAAGCGATCGGTGGGTGTATCCAGCCCGCGCAGCACCGCTTCCTTGGTCGCGCGGATCGACATAGGACTGCACGCCAGTATCTCGTCGGCCCAGCGCCGGGCGGAGGCGAGGACGTCGTCCTCCGCCACCTCGTTGACGAAGCCCAGCCTTTGCCCTTCCTCGGCGCTCACCCGCCGCCCGGTCAGCATCATGCCCATCGCCGATTTCAGCCCGATGGTACGGGGCAAGCGTTGCAACCCGCCCGCCAGCGCCGCCAGCCCGACCTTCGGCTCCGGCAGCGCAAAAGCGGCGCGCGCGCTGGCGACCACGATGTCGCACGCCAACACGATCTCAAAACCGCCCCCCATCGCGACGCCGTTCACCGCAGCGATCACCGGCTTGGCCATGTCGAACCGCGCGGTCAGCCCGCCAAAGCCGCTGGGCGGGGTCGCCATGCCGCCGCCCGATGCCTGCTGCTTCAGATCATGCCCTGCGCAAAACGCCTTCTCCCCCGCACCAGTGATGATCGCCACCCATTGGTCGTGATCGGCGGCAAAGGCGTCGAATGCCGCCGCCAATTCCTCATGCGCGGCGGCGTTCAGGGCATTGTGCGCCTCCGGCCGGTTGATCGTTACGATCGTCAGACGGCCTTCGTTCGCAACGGTGATATAATGGTAGGTCACTGCGCGGCTCTCCAATCCCGCTTGATTGTCTTGGCGAGGCTCCATTTGTGGACCTCGGTCGGGCCGTCATAAATTCGGAAGGCCCGCACCTCGCGGAACACCTGTTCGACGATGGTGTCGCCGGTCACACCAGTGCCGCCCATCACCTGGACGCAGCGGTCGGCAACGCGCATCAGCGCCTCCGACACCGCAACCTTGGTCATCGAGCTTTCAGTGCCGCCGCTCTCGCCCGCGTCGAGCACGCCCGCGCACCAGTCGATCATCAGTTCGGCCTGCTTCAGGTCGATCCGGTTCTCCGCCAGCATGAAGCCGACGCCTTCATGGTCGATGATCGGCTTGCCGAACGCCTCGCGGCGACAGGCATAGTCGGTGGCGATCTCGTTCGCGCGCAGGCACGTGCCCAGCCAGCGCATGCAGTGCGACAGGCGGGCAGGCGCGAGGCGGATCTGAGCGTATTTGAAGCCCTCGCCACTCTGGCCCAGCATCTGGTCGGCGGGGATGCGCAGGTTCTCGATGCGCACGACCGCATGGCCGCCCGGCATGGAGGTGTCGATCGTATCCAGCACGCGCTCGACGGTGATCGCCGGGTCGGGCAGATCGACCAGGAACATGCAGGCCCCGTCATCGGACTTCGCCATGACGATGCCGACTTGCGCCCCCTGTGCGCCCGTAATGAACGCCTTGTGCCCGTTCACGACCCAGTGATTGCCGTCGAAAACCGCGCGGGTCTTCATCATCGAAGGGTCGGACCCCGCCCCACCCTCGTCCGCCGGTTCGGTCATGAAGAAGGCCGACCGCGCTTCACCCCGCACGAGCGGATCGAGAAAGCGTAGCTTCTGCTCCGCGCTACCGACCTTGCCGAGCAGATACATATTGCCCTCGTCCGGGGCGGCGGTGTTGACTGCCAGCGGCCCCAGCGGCGACAGGCCCGACTGGCGCAGGACATAGGCGGTCTCACGCTGGGTCAGATGCTCGCCATCCGCCAGGATATGCGGAGTAAGGACGCCCGCCGCCCGCGCCTTGGCCCGCATCTCGATGACAAGATCGTCGGAGGGCCCATGCGCGTCGCGGCGGGGGTCGCGCTCATAAGGTACGACCACCTCGCGTACGAACGCCGCCACCGCCGCGCCGATTGCCTCGGCGCGTTCGGACGGCGCGGGACCGGTCAGGCTCATCGTGGTGCCATCCGGATCGCGCCATCGATGCGGATCGTCTCGCCGTTCAGCATCGGGTTGGTCACGATCGCCTCGACCAGTTGCGCGAACTCGTCCGGCTGGCCGAGCCGCGACGGAAACGGCACCTGCGCACCCAGCGAATCCTGTGCCTCCTGCGGCAGGGTGGCGAGCAACGGGGTCATGAATATCCCCGGCGCGATCGTCATGACGCGGATGCCGTAACGCGCCAGTTCGCGCGCGATCGGCAGGGTCATGCCGACCACGCCCCCCTTCGACGCCGAATAGGCCGCCTGCCCGATCTGCCCGTCATAGGCCGCGACCGAGGCGGTGTTGATGACGACGCCTCGTTCCTCCCCCAGCGGATCGGCGGCGTGGAGCGCAGCGGCGAATTTCGACAGGACGTTGAAAGTGCCGATCAGGTTGATCGTCACGATCTTCGAGAAGGCGGCGAGCGGCAGCGGCTGCCCCTCTCGGTCGATAACCTTGGCGGGCGGGCCGATGCCGGCACAATTGACCAGAATGCGCGCCTTGCCATGCAGCCCTTCGGCCTCCTGAATGGCGGCCGCGACGGCGGTTTCGTCGGTCACGTCGACCCGGACGAAGTGGCCGCCGATCTGCTGCGCCAGCGCACTGCCCAGCTCGGCGTTCAGGTCGAAGATCGTAACCTTCGCCCCTGCCCGCGCCAGCCGTTCGGCCGTGCCGCCGCCCAGCCCCGATGCGCCTCCCGTGACGATGGCGGCTACGCCCTGGATATCCATGATCCTGTCCCTTTCGATGTCAGATGAGTTCGATGGCGATGGCCGTCGCCTCGCCGCCGCCGATGCACAAAGCCGCCACGCCGCGCCGCAGCCCCCGCGCCCGGAGCGCGGCGATCAGCGTGACGACAATCCGCGCGCCGCTCGCCCCGATCGGATGGCCAAGCGCGGTCGCGCCGCCGTTCACGTTCATCCGGTCGCGGGGGATGCCCAGATCGTGCATCGCGATCATCGCGACGGCGGCGAAGGCTTCGTTGACCTCGAATAGGTCAACATCGGCGACGCTCCAGCCTGCCCGATCGAGCACCTTGCGGATCGCGAAGACCGGCGCGGTGGTGAACAGGGCCGGTGCGTGCGCGTGCGCGGCGGTGGCAACGATCCGCGCCTGCGGGATAAGCCCCTCGCGCTCGGCGACACTCTGCGGAGCCAGGACAAGCGCGGTAGCACCGTCCGAGATCGACGCGGAACTGGCCGCCGTGATGGTGCCATCCGCCGCAAAGGCGGGGCGCAAGTCCGGTATCTTGTCGGGGCGCGCCTTGCCCGGCTGTTCGTCGCGGTCGACCAGGGTGGTGCCGCTCCGCCCCGTAACCGGGACGGCAGCGATCTCCGCGACGAACGCGCCCTGCTCGATCGCCGCCTGCGCCCTCGCCAGGCTTTCCAGCGCATAGGCGTCCTGGGCTTCCCGGGTCAGGCCATAGGTTTGCGCGGAGTCCTCGGCAAAGGCTCCCATGGGCTTGCCACGATCATAGGCGTCCTCCAGCCCGTCCATCATCATCGAATCGATCACCCGGTCATGCCCGATCCGCGCGCCACCGCGATGCTTGGGGAGCAGGAAGGGCGCGCCGGTCATGCTCTCCATACCGCCCGCAACGATCACCCGCGCCGATCCGGCGGCGAGCGCCTCGGCGGCCATGATGACCGCCTGCATTCCCGATCCGCACATCTTGTTGACCGTGGTCGCCTCGACCGATTGCGGCAGACCCGCCTTGAGCACCGCCTGTCTGGCAGGGGCCTGGCCGAGGCCGGCGGGGAGGACGCAGCCCATATAGATGCGCTCGATCCGTTCCCCGACGATGCCAGCCCGCTCGACCGCCGCCGCGACCGCGACCGCGCCCAGATCGACCGCGCTCAGGCTTGCGAAGGCACCCTGGAAACCGCCCATCGGCGTCCGTGCGCTGCCCAGGATGACGATCGGATCAACCATGATGGTCTCCCAGGCCACGGGCGATCACCATCCGCTGGATATCGGACGTGCCCTCGTAAATCTGGCAGACCCGGACATCGCGATAGATTTTGGCGAGCCCGAATTCCTCCAGATAGCCATAGCCGCCCAGCGTCTGGATCGCGCCCGACACCACCGCCTCGGCAGTCTCCGACGCGAAAAGCTTGGCCATGGAGGCGGCCTGAAGGGCGGGGAGCCCGGCATCCTTCAAGGCGGCGGCATGCAGCACCATCTGGCGCGCGGCCTCCAGCTTGGTAGCGAGGTCGGCCAATCGGAAGCCGACCGCCTGATGCTCGATGATCGGCTTGCCGAAGCTCCGGCGGTCGCGGGCATAGGCGATGGCGATGTCCAGCGCGCCTTGCGCCATGCCGACCGACTGGGCCGCGATGCCGATCCGGCCTGACTCCAGATTGGCCAGCGCCATCGCGTAACCGCGCCCCTCCTCGCCGAACAGGGCGTCGGCATCGACCCGACAATCCTCCAAGCGCAGGCCGCAGGTGTCGGACGCCCCCTGCCCCAGCTTGTGCTCGACCTTGTCGACGCCGTAGCCAGGCGCGTCCGTGGGCACGAGAAAGGCCGACATGCCCTTGCGCCCCGCCGCCGGGTTGGTGACGGCGATCACCATCGCGACGGAGGCGATCTTGCCCGAGGTGATGAACTGCTTGGCCCCGTCGATCCGCCAGCCATCCTCCGTCCGCTGTGCCCGCGTGCGGATGGCGGCGGCGTCCGAGCCTGCATCGGCCTCGGTCAGCGCAAAGGCCCCGATCGCCGCGCCGCTGACCAGGCCCGGCAGCCAGCGTTCGCGCTGCGCCGTTGATCCGAAAGCGATCAGACCATTCACCATGATCGAATTCTGGATCGACACGATGGTCGACAGGGCGCCGTCCGCCGCCGCGAGCTCGATCAAGGCCAGCGCATAGGAGACATAATCGGCGCCTGCCCCGCCCAGATCGGCGGGCGCGGTCATACCCATCAAGCCCATTTCGCCCAGCTCACGGAACAGCTCCGGTGGATAACCGTCCGCGGCCTCGAACGCCGCCGCGTGGGGACGGATGCGCTCTTGTGCGAAGTCGCGCACGGCGTCGCGGATCGCGACCTGATCGTCGGTCAGAACCAAAGGGCCTCTCCCATGCTCCCGTTCGCCGGGATGCCTGTTGCCCCATGGATAGCCGACAATGCCGCCGCAGGCTTTGCCCGGCATCGCCGTGCTTTTTTACATTTCTTGCGTCCCCGTTGCCGGGTGGCCAGCGACCGTGGTTCGCAACGGACATAAGATAAAAGGAGAGGCCCGATGCATCCGGCGAACCATGCCGCACGCCATCCCGACAAGCCCGCCATCATCATGGGCGGGACCGGCGAATCGATCAGCTTTGCCGAACTCGACGCCGCCTCGAACCAGAGCGCGCATCTGCTCCGCGCGCTGGGGCTGAAGCGCGGCGATGTCGTCGCCACCGTCTTCGCCAACGCGGCCGAGGCCTTCATCCTGGGCTGGGCGGCGCAGCGGTCGGGGCTGTACCAGACCGCGATCTCCTGCAAGCTCAGCGCGCGCGACATGGCCTATATCCTGCGCGACTCGGGGGCCAAGCTGCTGGTCGTCTCGCCCGCCTATACCGATCTGGCGCGCGAGGCGGTGGAGGAAATCCCGACGCTCCTGACCTATCGCTGGACCGGATCGGACGCCCGGTTTGCCGACTGGAGCCTGGCCGCCGGGGGCTATCCCGAAACGCCGATTGCTGACGAAAGCGCTGGCACCGATCTGCTGTACTCGTCTGGCACCACCGGGCGGCCAAAAGGGGTGATGCCGCCGCTTCCGACGGGGCCGATCGATGCGCCGACGCCATTGATGCGGATGGGGCAGGCGCTGTACGGCATGGGGCCGGACATGATCTATCTGTCCAGTTCGCCGCTCTATCACGCCGCCCCCCTGCGCTGGGCGATGGCGGCGCAGCAGCTGGGCGGGACGGTGGTCGTCATGGAGCGGTTCGAGCCGGAGATGGCCCTGGCGCTCGTCGAGCGCCACCACGTCACCCACGCCACCTTCGTACCGACGCATTTCGTGCGGATGCTGAAACTCCCCGATGCCGAGCGACTGGGGCATGACCTGTCCTCGCTGCGCGCGGTCATCCATGCCGCCGCCCCCTGCCCGGTGCCTGTCAAACGGGCGATGATCGACTGGCTGGGCCCTATCGTGCACGAATATTATTCGGGCACCGAATGCTGCGGCATCACCGCGCTGAGCAGCGAGGAATGGCTGCAACGGCCGGGATCGGTCGGTCGCGCCGTGCTGGGCACGCTGCACATCCTGAACGAGCAGGGCGACGAACTGGCGGCGGGCGAGACAGGGAATGTCTATTTCAGCGACGGCCCCCAATTCGCCTATCTCAACGATCCCGCCAAGACCGCCGAGGCGCATAATGCGCAGGGCTGGGCGACGCTGGGCGATATCGGGCGGGTCGACGGGGACGGCTATCTGTACCTGTCGGACCGCAAGAGCTTCATGATCATCTCGGGCGGGGTGAACATCTATCCGCAGGAGATCGAAAACCTGCTGGTCACCCATCCCAAGGTCGCCGATGCGGCAGTGATCGGGATACCGTGCGAGGAAATGGGTGAGACGGTGATGGCGATCGTCCAGCCCGCCGTCGGGATCACAGGCGACGAGACGCTGGCGGAAGAACTCCAGGGTTTTGCCCGGCGGGAACTGGGCGGGGTGAAAACACCGCGCCGGTTCGCGTTTCTGGACGAACTGCCCCGCGAACCGACCGGCAAGCTGTTCAAGCGGCTGCTGCGCGACCGCTATGCCGCCTCAGGATAAAAGGAGCTCCTTCAGCGGCCGTGCGGTATCGGCCAGCAGCTCCGGTGGGATCACCGCCCCCGCCTGCACCAGCGCGCGGCCCTGAACATAATCCTTGACCGCGTTGACCGCATCAATCGCGATCACGCGCCCCTGCCGCAGATAGACGACCGAAAAGCTGCGCGCCGCCGGATCGCCACGCAGCACCGCCGCGTCAAAGCCAGCCGACAGACCAATGGTCTGGAGCTTCAAATCATATTGATTGGACCAGAACCAGGGCACCGCGTCATAATCGACCGAGCGTCCGACGATATCGCGCGCCGCCGTCACCGCCTGGTCATTGGCATTTTGCACCGACTCCAACCGGATCACCGCGCCATCGGCATAGCGGTTGGCATGTGCGGCACAGTCGCCAATGGCATGGATATGTGGCAGACTGGTCCGGCAACGGGCATCGACGATCACGCCATTACCCGCATCCGCTCCCGCTTGTACCAGCGGTTCGATGGCTGGGACGATACCGATGCCGACGATGACCATATCAGCGGGCAGCAATGCGCCGCTCTCAAGCCTAACACCGGTCACCCGGTCCCCGCCCTCAAGGCAGGATACGCCGACGCCCAGCATCAGCGTGACGCCATGCGCCCGGTGCTCTGCCTCGTAAAAGCGGGACAGCGGCTCGCCCGCCACGCGCGCCAGCACCCGATCCTGCGCCTCGACCAACGTCACGCTCTTACCGAACTTCGATAGCGCGGCCGAGGCCTCCAGCCCGATATAACCGCCGCCGATCACGACGATTCGTTCAACCGCATCCCATTCGCCGAGCAGCCGGTCGACATCGGCACGGGTGCGGACGGTGTGGATACCCGCCAGATCATGCCCGGCACAGGTCAGGCGACGGGGCTCGCCCCCGGTCGCCCAGATCAACTCGCCATAGCCGATAGTCCGGCCCGCCTCGGTCAGCACTGACCTGGCAACAGGGTCGACCGTCACGACCGTCTCACCGAGCAGAAGCGAGACACCGCGCTCGGCCCAGAACGTCTCGGGTCGAATGAGGATGCGCTCGAAGGATTTGACGCCCGCCAGATATTCCTTGGACAAGGGCGGGCGCTCATAGGGTGGGTGCGGCTCGGCCCCCAAGATCGCGACGGACCCCGTGAATTTCTCCTGCCGGAGCGCCACCGCCGCCTGTGCGCCCGCATGACCGCCACCGACGATCAGCACGTCATAATGCTCCGCGCTCACGGGATCAGCACCACCTTAACGCAATCGCCGCGCTTCTGCGCCTCGATCGCGGCGTTGATCTCCGTCAGCGGGAAGGTCCGGACCAGCTTGTCGAAGGGAAATTGCCCGTCGCGATGCGCGGCGATCAGTTCGGGGATGAAGCTCTGCGGATCGCTATCCCCCTCCATGATGCCGACGACGCGCTGGCCATAGGTGATCATACCCGCGATGTTGATGGTCAGCGCCGCATCCGCATTGCCCGGCACGCCGACCAGACCCAGCATCCCGCGCGGGGTCAACGCGGCCAGCACCGCCTCCATCATCTCGACACGGCCGCTGGTGTCGAAGGCATAGTCCACGCCGTCGGCCACGATTGCGCGGATGGCGGAGGTGACGTCGCCCGCCATCGGGTCGATCACGTGGGTCGCGCCCAGTTCACGGCCGAGATCACGCCGCTTCTCGACCGGCTCGACCAGGATGATCGTCGCGCAGCCCCGGATCTTCGCCCCCATCACCGCCGCCAGCCCGACCGGCCCGCCGCCGACGATCACGATCGACGATCCCGCATGGCACGCCATCGAGCGCATCACGCCCCCCGCCCCGGTCTGGAACCCGCAGCCAAGCGGTCCTAGGATCGCCAGCGGTGCAGCCGGATCATTGACCTTGACCACATTGCGTGCGCGGACGATGGCATGGGCCGCGAAGCTCGATTGCCCGAAAAAGTGCGACGAGATCGCCTCGCCGTCCTTGGAATAGGCCTTGGACCCGTCCTCCAGCCGCATTCCCGCATAATTGAGCGGCGGGAACTCCCGGCAGTAGCTGGGCAGATGCTCGCCGCACTGCGCACAGTGTCCGCAACTGGAAAAACCCAGCACCACGGAATCGCCGACCGCCAGCCCCTCGACCTCCGGTCCCAGCGCCTCGATCACCCCTGCGCCCTCATGGCCGAGCACGGCGGGCAGCGGATAGGGCACGAACTGGTCGCGAAAGATTAGGTCGGTGTGACAGAGGCCGACCCCCGCAATCTTGACTCGCACTTCACCCGCACGGGGGGCCTCAATCTCGACCGTCTCCAGGGTGAAATCCCCCTTAGGTTCGCGGGCGACGGCGGCAATGGTCTGCATATATGACCTCAATCTACTGAAGTGTGTGGCGCCAGCCGCTGGGCGTGTCCCCGGCATATTGGCGAAAAGCGCGGGTGAAGTGGCTCTGGCTGGTAAAGCCGGTCATCTCCGCCACCTGAGCGATGGAAAGGTCGGACTGGCCCAGCAGGTCGCGGGCGCGATCCAGCCGGGCCTTCATCACATATTGGTGCGGCGTCACGCCCGTCGCCCGCTTGAACACGCGACAAAAATGCGAGGGCGTCAGTCCCGCCTGCGCGGCCAGGGCCTCCAGGCTATGATCCTCCTCGGGCCGCCCGAGAATGTCGTTCATGATCTGGTGGATGCGATAGGCGGAGAAGTCGGCGCTCGGGAACGCTCCCTCGCTGCTCGGCGGCGAGCTGCGCAGCGTGTGCATCTTCAGCGCATCGAGCAGCGTGCCGATATAGGCGGTCCGCTCGACCGTCTGCGCGGCATAGAGTTCGCTGAGGATCTGCCTCGTCAGCGCGATACCCAGCGGATCGGCAAAGGCAAAGCGCATCTCGCGAAACCGCTCGACCGCGCGCTGGTCCTGCAACTGGGCCATCGGGACCGAGACGGTGACGACGTCCAGTTCCCCGTCGATCCGCCAGCCGGTGCTGCATCCGGCGGGTACGATCGTGGCACATCCCGGAATGGAGCGCGAGTGGCTCCACTGGTCCGCTTCCCAGAGCCGGGTGTCGGGCTTGCCACCGACATGGACGACGAAGACGGGATCGACGAGGGCGGGCAGTTCATAGCTGCCGATGAACTGGCGCCAGCGGGCGAACTGCCACGACCCCAGGTTGACGCTGCGATCCGGCGCTCGACCGAGCGTCTTGGCGATGATCTTCTCGTTGCTGGACGAAAGCTCTGCCATAGTCATCTCTCCTCATACAGCCCGCATGATGACGTCGAGGTTCTTGAGGCCGTTAATGAAGTTCGACCGGAACCGTCGCGGCGGTGCTTGCACGTCGAAAGATGTAACACGATCCGCCAGCAAGTCGAACGCGACGCGCAGCTGCATTTCCGCCAACCGCGAGCCGACGCAGACATGCTGTCCCGACCCGAAACCGACATGCTGCGCGCCCTTGCGGGTGACCAGGAAGCGGTCGGCATCGGGAAACACCGTCTCGTCGCGATTGGCGGAGATGTACCAAAGGACAACCTTGTCGCCCTTCGCGATACGCTGGCCACCGATGACCGTATCCTCCATCGCGGTGCGCCGCATGTGCATGACCGGGCTGGCATAACGTACCATCTCGGGCGTCGCGGTCTTCAGCACGTCGCGGTTCTGGCGGATGAGGTCCCACTGATCCGGGTTTTGCGACAAGGCGACGATGCTGTGGCTCAGCGAGTTGCGCGTCGTCTCGTTGCCGCCGACCAGCACCAGGATCAGATTGCCGATAAAGTCGCGGAACGGCACAGGTTGCCCGTCGATCTCCGCATTGGCGAGCAGCGAGGCGATGTCGGACGTGGGCTCGGCCCTGCGCGCCTCGAACAGTTCCTGCCCGAAGGCGAAGAACTCGCCCAGTGTCGCCGCCATCGCTTCGGGGCTCTGGCGGAACTCGGGGTCGTCCTCGCCGACGAACGCATTGGTCCAGTCGTAGAGCTTGGGCCAGAGGTCGATCGACACGCCCAACAGTTCGGCCAGCGTCATCAGCGGCAGTGGAGCCGACAGCAGCGGCACCACGTTCACCGCTTCGTTCAGCGGGATCGCGTCGATCAGCTTCGTCGCCCTCTCGCGGATACGCGTTTCGATATCGCCAAGCCGACCCGGCGACAGCGCGGGCATGACGAACTTGCGATAGCGGGTGTGGATCGGCGGATCGCGCGAGATGAAGGGGATGCCGATGGCGGACTCGCCCGCGCCGGTCAGTCCCACCTCATTTTCGTTGAAGATGCGATGCCCGCCATTCTCATAGGCCGAGGAGAAGAGCAGAGGCTGACGCGACACCTCGACGATATCGGCATGGCGCATCACGGACCAGAAGCCCGCGCCGTCGGTTTCCGGCGTCCAATGCACCGGATCGTCGCGCCGCAGTTCGGCAAAGAGGTCCCAGGGGACCCCCGCCTCATAGAGGCCGGGGTCCTTCAGGTCGGGTATGGTGATCGTCGCCATGTCAGAATGCCACCCGAACAGAGCCGCCAAAGGTGCGCGGGGCGGCAGGCACGAGGAAGTTGTAGGGGAAGCCCGCCCCGCGCAGGTCGAGGCCGTAAGCATAGGTCTTGGCGTTTAGCAGGTTGGTCGCGAACGCCTTGATGGTGAAGCGCCCGGTGGTCAGCGCGGCGGTCAGGTTGACCTTGGCGAAGCCCTTTTGCTGCAACTCGCTATTCTGCTGCCCGGTCCCCACCGCGTTGATGGTGTTGAAGGGCGAGAAATATTGCCGCGAGAAATAGGCGACACTGGGCGACACGGTCAGCCCGTCATTGCCGTTGCGGAACAGCGTCAAGTCCACCCCGCCCTGCGCCGTGAAGCGCGGCGCGAAGGGCAGGTCGTTGCCGTCCAACCGTGTGTTCTGGAGCGTCAGCTCCTTGTAGGTCGCATGAAGATAGCCCGCCGACGCATTGAGCGTCACCGCCGGGGTCAGCCGCCAGCGCGCCTCCCCCTCCACGCCGTACACTTCGGCCTTGGGCGCGTTGACCAGGAAGGACACCGGGCCGGGCCGGGTGTCCTGCACCTGCTGGTTGATATAGTCGTAATAGAAGCCCGACATGGTCAGGGTCAGCGCATTGTCGAAATAGCGCCCCTTCAGACCGACTTCATAAGCGTTCACCCGCTCCGGCGCGATATAGTTGATGCCTGCCGACGAGGTGTAGCCGCCGCCATTGAACGCGCCCGAGCGATAGCCGCGATTATAGCTGGCATAGACCAGCGTACCGCCCTCGAACGTGTAGTTCAGCGAAACCCGCCCGGTCAGCGCATTGTTGCGACCGTCCAGCGCGAAGCGGGCATTGGGGTTGTACGGGCACGTGCCGGGGACACCCGCACACGGCACGGTGGTCGCCAGCGGCGTCTCCGGCCCGCCGATATCGCCCGCAAACAGATACGCATAGCCATCGCGATACTGGCTGCGATCCCAGGTGTAGCGTGCACCCAGCGTCAAGCTCAACCGCTCGGTCAGGTCGTAATCTCCCTGGGCGAAGACGGCATAGGACCGGCGAACCTGGCGATAATGCTGGAAGAAGCCACCATTGACGGTTGGTGCGATCGCCTGGCCGATGTTGAAGCGATTGTCGGTAATCACCTCGTCCCAGCCATAGAAACCGCCGCCGACCAGCTTCAGCCGGGTGCCGTTATAATTGAACCGCGCCTCCTCGCTGAACTGCTGGAAGCTCGAGCGCCAGTTAATGTCGAGAATGTCGAGCGGCGACCCGTCGGCGGCCTGCTGCAAATTCTGCTTGCCGCCGTCGCGCGACGTGATCGAGGTGAAGACGACGGTCGGCGACACGTCATAGGCGATGGTCGCCGATCCGCCATAGGCCTCGGTCCGGTTCAGCCCGATCCGGTTCTCATTGGTCTCGAAGAAGCCCAGCCCGCTGCGGAAGGCCCCCAACCCATGAATCGCGGCCTGGCTGCCCTGATCGCGTCCGCCATAGACCTTCAACTTGATGTCGAGCGGGCCGTTGCCCGGCCGTATCCGTAGCGACGCCCGCCCCTGCAACGTGTCCTGCGAATTTCCGTCGCGTCCGCCGGGATAGACGTTGCGGATCTGCCCGTCGCCCTTGGCATAATTGCCGGCGATGCGGACGCCCAGCTGGTCCTCGACCATCGTCGCCTCGACCGCGCCCTGCGCAGTGAAGGTATTGAAATTGCCGTAGCCGGCCTCGGCATAGCCTTCATTGCCATGGAGGCTGGGCCCCTTGGTGATGAAGTTGATCGCACCGCCCGTCGTGTTGCGCCCGAACAGCGTGCCCTGCGGCCCGCGCAGCACTTCCACTCGGTCGAGGTCGAACAGACCCATGCCATGAGCGGTACGGCTGGCGAGATAGACGTCATCGATGTAGACGCCGATCGGCGAGGCTTGGTTGGAATTATACTCGTTGGCGACGCTTATGCCGCGCAGCGAGAAATTGGGCTGGGTCTGGCCATAAGGGCTGCTGACCTGAAGGTTGGGCACCGCGACCGCCAGATTGGCCGAATTGGTGATGCCCTTTGTGACCAGCGCGTCTCCACCGATGGCGGAAATGGCAATGGGAACGGTCAGGATTGACTGGGCGCGCCGCTGGGCGGTCACGATGATGTCGCCCGACGATGCACCGTCCTGGGAGGCGGTGGTGGTCGGTATTACCTCGGTGGTGGGTGGCGTGCCCTGCTGCTCTGCGTCGGTGCTTTGCGCCTGTGCCGCAAATGGGAAGACGATTGCAGCACTGGTCAACAGCGCCGCGCTAATCCTGGCCCTCATAGCCCTCTCCTATTTTTGCAGAGACTCTGTGACGGCCTCTTGCTGGATAATGTGTAGATCAGCTCCGGTCGGGCGGCTTTGCATGGACCTGTCGTGCTTTTTGACATTTCTTGCGGGGGTCCTGCGCTCCTTGCGCATGATCTGATAGCGCCCATCGCACAGATAGAGCGGGCCGCGACGAACAGGGCCGCCGGAGATGGAGAGCAAGATGGACTTCGATACGTCGTTCCACATGACGATCGGCGGCAAGCCGGTGGATTCGGACAGCCTGTTCGACGTGCTGAACCCGGCGACGGAGCAGGTGCTGGCCCAGGCGCCGGACGCAAGCCGCGATCATCTCGACTCGGCTGTCGCCGCCGCCCGCGCCGCATTTCCCGGCTGGGCCGCCACTCCCATTGCCGAGCGTCGCGCGCTGATCGACAAGCTCGGTGACGCCGTGATCGCCCATGCCGAGGACTTCAAGCGCCTTCTCACCGCCGAACAGGGCAAGCCGCACGCCGAAGCTTTCAACGAAGTCATGGGTGCCGGGCTCTGGCTGAAAGGGGCCGCGACGCTCGACCTGCCGGTGACGGTCAACGAGGATTCTGCCGACCGCTACAGCGAAACCCGCCGCGTGCCCATCGGCGTGGTCGGAGCCATCGCGCCGTGGAATTTCCCCATGGTGCTGGCGATGTTCAAGGTCGGCCCTGCCCTGCTCGCGGGCAACACGATGGTGCTGAAGCCCTCTCCCTTCACTCCGCTGACGACGCTGAAGTTCGGCGAACTGGCCGCAACGATCCTCCCCCCCGGCGTCCTCAACGTCGTAACGGGCGGCGACCATCTCGGTCCCTGGCTCACCGAGCATCCCGGCATTGACAAGGTCAGCTTCACCGGATCGACCGCGACCGGACGCCGCGTCATGCAGAGCGCCTCGGCCACGCTGAAGCGCGTCACGCTGGAACTGGGCGGTAACGATGCCGCGATCGTACTGCCCGATGCGGATGTCGCGGCGCTGGCGGAGCAGCTGTTCTGGGCGGCCTTCACCAACAACGGCCAGATCTGCATCGCGACCAAGCGCATGTATGTCCACCGCGACGTCTACGAACCGCTGAAGGACGCGCTGGTCGCCTATGCCCGGACCGTGCAGACCGGCGACGGGGCGCAACAGGGCGTAAGGCTCGGCCCGATCAACAACCGCCTGCAATATGAGCGCGTGCTCGATCTGATCCGCGACGCGCGCGACAGGGGCTACGACTTCCTTCTCGGCGGTGAAGCGGCGGACACGCCCGGCTATTTCGTCCCCATCACTATCCTCGACAACCCGCCCGAGGATAGCCGCATCGTTCAGGAGGAGCAGTTCGGTCCCATCCTCCCCCTCCTCCGCTTCGATGACGTGGACGAGGTGATCGAGCGGGTGAATGCCAGCGAATATGGCCTGGGCTCGTCGATCTGGACCGGCAATCCCGACGCCGCGATGGACCTCGCTGCGCGGATCGCCAGCGGCACCGTCTGGATCAACGAAACCCAGCATTTGACCCCGCTCGCCGCGTTCGGAGGCATGAAGCAATCCGGTCTGGGCGTCGAAGGCGGCACCGAAGGGCTGATGGAATATACCAACGCCCAGACGATTACCCGGCGACGCTGACGATGGGCTCGAATTCCATCGAACTGGAACGCCGCCGCGAGGGTGCTCGTGCCGGTGGTGGCGAGAAGCGCGTGGCGGCACAGCACGCCAAGGGCAAGCTGACCGCGCGCGAGCGGCTCGACGTGCTGCTCGATGAGGGCAGCTTCGAGGAGCTCGACATGTTCGTCGAGCATAACTGTACCGATTTCGGCATGACCGAACAGGTCATCCCCGGCGACGGCGTGGTGACGGGTTCGGGCACGATCAACGGGCGGCTGGTCTTCGTCTTCAGCCAGGATTTCACCGTTTTCGGCGGCTCGCTGTCGGAGCGTCATGCGCAGAAGATCTGCAAGATCATGGACATGGCGATGAAGGTCGGCGCACCCGTCATCGGCCTGAACGACTCGGGCGGCGCGCGCATCCAGGAGGGCGTCGCCAGCCTCGGCGGCTATGCCGAGGTGTTCCAGCGCAACGTGCTGGCTCGGGCGTGGTGCCGCAACTTTCGCTCATCATGGGCCCCTGCGCGGGTGGTGCGGTGTATAGCCCGGCGATGACCGACTTCATCTTCATGGTGAAGGATTCGAGCTACATGTTCGTCACCGGCCCCGATGTGGTGAAGACGGTGACCAACGAGGTCGTGACCCAGGAAGCGCTGGGCGGCGCGGTGACGCACACCACCAAGACCGGCGTCGCCGACGTGGCGTTCGAGGATGATATCGAGGCGCTGCTGGCAGCGCGCGACTTCATCGACTTCCTGCCGGCCAATAACCGTGAGGGCGTGCCTGAGCGGCCCACCGCCGACGCTTGGGACCGCATCGAGGAAAGCCTCGACACGCTGATCCCGGCCAGCGCCAACCAGCCCTATGACATGCACGAGCTCCTCTCCAAGGTGGTCGACGAGGGCGATTTCTTCGAGGTGCAGCCCGCCCACGGCGCCAATATCATCACCGGCTTCGGCCGGATCGAGGGACGCACGGTCGGCTTCGTCGCCAACCAGCCGATGGTGCTGGCGGGCGTGCTCGACATCAATGCCAGCCGCAAGGCGGCGCGCTTCGTGCGCTTCTGCGATGCATTCGAGATCCCGATCGTGACCTTCGTCGACGTGCCCGGCTTCCTGCCCGGCACCGCGCAGGAGCATAACGGCATCATCAAGCATGGCGCCAAGCTGCTCTTCGCCTATGCCGAGGCGACGGTCCCGAAGATCACGGTCATCACCCGCAAGGCTTATGGCGGCGCGTATGACGTGATGGCATCCAAGCACTTACGCGGCGACCTCAACTATGCCTGGCCGACCGCCGAGATCGCGGTGATGGGGGCCAAGGGCGCGGTCGAGATCATCTTCCGCGGCAAGACGCCCGAGGAGATCGCCGAGCGGACGGCCGAATATGAGGCTCGGTTCGCCAATCCGTTCGTGGCGGCCAGCAAGGGTTTCGTCGATGAGGTGATCCAGCCGCACTCGACTCGCAGGCGGATCGCGCTGGGCCTGCGCAAGCTGCGCAACAAGGACCTCGCGAACCCGTGGAAGAAGCATGACAATCTGCCGCTCTGACCCCACCCTATCCGACTGGGGATCGCTTGCGTCACG